>CAYZNC010000136.1:0-14865 GCA_964478555.1 uncultured Bacteroidales bacterium
GTATTCAATTAATCTAAACCAATTTCTAAACTTATTAATTATGAAAAAATTCTACATTAAAAATTGTAAAAAGGCGCTGACAGCAATGCTCTTAACGTTGCTAATAGGCTATTCGGCCAGGGCAACGGTAACAACATTGGCAACACTCGATTCATTAAGTTTAGCCACAGCAATTACGGCTGCTGTTACGGGTGATGTCATAGTTTTACCCACAGGTACGCTAAAACTTATTATAGCGGGTAATTCATTTAGCGTTACCAATAAAATTTTAACATTTCAGGCGGCTACTGGGGCAAAACCTGTCATAGGAGCAATCATAAAGGTAGGTGGAACTGCTGTCCTTCCTGCCGGAGTCATTTTTAATGGTATTGAATTTGACCAAAGCTTTACTCCTACAAATAGGAATTACGTGGTTCAACTAAGCGGCACCACTGTATCCAGAGTTCAATTTATAAACTGTAACATACACCATGTAGCAAGGAGTGTTGTTACCGGAACTACAAGTGGTACTCAGCCATTAGATTCCCTGCTAATCGATAACAGTATATTTTATACACTTGGTGATGGTTCGAGTTATTGGGGTGTATTTACAGGAGGAGGTACTACTTCTTACCTAAAGGGCTTTAAGGCTTCAAATTCTACTTTCATTAAACTAAAAGGTGGTATTATAAAATTATCTCAATGTAAGAATGACACGGCCCAAAGAATATCATTCAATCAATGTACTATTGACAGTGTGTATAGCATGACTACCACTTTAAATCCAGTAATTATTAAATTAAACTCTTCTCCAACAGTTCCCTATACAAAGGTATGGTCTTTTAACATGACCAATTGTATTATGTCTAATTTTTATGATTTTGGCACCACAGGAACTACTTGGGGAGGAATTGTTATCGGAGCAAATATAACTGGTAATGTTTCCAATACCCGATATTTTAATATAAGCCTAAATACGGGAGGTACTAATAATACAATAACTGCTTTAACACAGACCAATACTTCAGTTGAAGATCCTCAATATAGTAATCCGAGTTGGTTAATGAAAGATTATACTATTAATAATTTGAATTTTCTTACGGCATCATCCACTGGAGGTTTAATTGGCGACCCACGCTGGGCTCCGCTACCATCAGATGCTACCTTAAAGAGTTTGAGTTTTAACGGTTCTTCTATATTTACCCCTGGAGTTTATAAATTTGGTGTTACACTTCCCAAAGGTACCACCGCAGTTCCTAATAATTCACTGTTTACCTATTTAAAACCGGCTCTTTCGACCGTGGTAATTACCCAGGCATCTGGTTTCAACGACAGTACCTCGATTAAAGTAACCGCCCAGGATGCCAGTTTTAAAACATATAAAATTGGATTTAGCGTCACACCTTGGTCGGTAAGTGTTGCCAGTAATCCTGTGGCAGGAGGAACAGCTACACTGGCAGGTGGCAAAACCAGTTACCAACCCAATGAGGTGGCTACTTTATCTGCAGTTACCAATACAGGGTATCATTTTGTAGCCTGGAAGAATAATACCAGCGGAACAAATTATTCATACCATGCTGATACTATTCTTACAGTTACTCACGACTCTTCTTTGGTGGCCGTATTTGCATTGAATATTTCATATACGGTATCAGTCATTGCCTCGCCTGTTGCAGGTGGGACAGCGACACTGGCAGGTGGCAAAACCAGTTACCAACCCAATGAAGTGGCTACTTTATCCGCAGTTGCCAATACAGGGTACAAATTTGTTTCCTGGAAGAATAACACCAGTGGAACCAATTATTCATATCATGCCGATACCACGCTTACGGTTACTCATGATTCTTCACTGGTGGCAGTATTTGTATTGAAAACATATACAGTTGCCGTTACTGCCTCTCCTGTGGCAGGTGGAACAGCTTCCCTGGCAGGTGGCAAAACCAGTTACCAAACCAATGAAGTGGCAACTTTATCTGCAATTGCAAATACAGGGTATAATTTTGTTAACTGGAAGAACAACACCAGTGGAACAAATTATTCGTACCATGCCGATACAACCCTTACAGTTACCAAGGATTCTTCGCTGGTGGCAGTATTTGCTTTGAAAACATTCACCGTGTCTGCTATTGCCTCTCCTGTGGCTGGTGGTACCATTACCGGTATCCCTCCTGCCAAGGTTAATTATGGCACAAGCGTGACCTTTACAGCAGTTCCTGCAACAGGGTACAGTTTTGTTAACTGGACCAAAGGAGCGACCGTTTTAGGTACAAACCTTGGTTTCACTTTTACTGCAACTAAAGACACTGCAATAACAGCCAATTTCTTAAAATTGTCCATAGCAGTAACTTCTGTTACCGTTACCGCAGCGGGTAATGTTACTACCATATCATCAAAAGGTGGCACCTCTCAAATGACAGCTACCATCGCTCCTGCTAATGCAGATAATCAAAACGTTACCTGGAGTGTAGATGACGCTGCTAAGGCTACTATATCAGCGACAGGCTTGCTTACTGCTAAAGCTGACGGTACAGTCACAGTTACTGCTACTTCGCAGGATAATACTGCCATTAAAGGCACACTGGCTATTACCATCAGTGGTCAGGCAACCGCAGTACCGTCAATTTCCATGGCAGAAATCAGTGTTTACCCGAATCCCGCAGCTGATGTAATAAAAATAACCTCGGAACTAAAATCGGAAGTTGTCATTTACAATATTTTGGGAAAGGTTGAAATTGCCAAGTTGGTTGATGCAAATGGCACCATCAGCATCCAAAACCTGAAAGCAGGCGTTTATATCGTAAATATAAAAGCTGGAAGTCAGGTTAAGACGGTAAGGCTTTTGAAACAATAAAAGGAATAAAATAAAAAAAGGTGCACTCATAATAACTGAATGATAATTAGGTAAATAATGGAGTAGCCTAGAAATGTAGAGCGGAGTTTCGACTCCGCTCTACTTTCAAAAAATTACCAGGTTTGTTTAAAGAATTTTTGAATAAAAATTAATTAATAGCATGAAGATTACGCTCATAAAAGCTTTAACGATTAACAAAAAATGAAAAAAATAATGAAAAAAATTCTTATCATTTCATTTGCCGCTGCTTCTATCGCCGGATTTATTCAAACGACTTCGGCCCAGTATCCAACTATTCCCAAAGATGTTCAGGCTGCTTCTGACACTTTGATTAACAGATCTAAGCGATATTCTGATATCGCCTTCGAAAAGGCATTGCCCATAATCAATGCTGAGGCTCTTAAAGGGAAACCATTCATACCCTGGGCAGCAAGACCAACGGACCTTCCACAAGCAGATATTCCTGCTTTTCCCGGAGCTGAGGGTGGTGGCAAATTTACGTTCGGTGGTCGTGGTGGCAAGGTCATTACAATTACCAGCCTTAACGATAGCGGTCCCGGTACGTTGCGCGAAGCTTGCGAACAGGGCGGGGCCAGAATTATTGTTTTTAATATTGCAGGTATCATACATCTTAAGAGTCCCATTATTGTTCGTGCGCCATATCTGACCATTGCAGGGCAGACAGCTCCTGGTGACGGTATTTGCGTGGCAGGAGAATCGTTTTGGGTTAATACCCACGACGTTATAATACGCCACATGCGTTTTAGACGTGGCGAAACATGGGTTGGCCGCCGGGATGACGCACTTGGTGGAAATCCTACCGGAAATGTCATTGTTGACCACGTTTCTGCCAGTTGGGGCTTAGATGAAAGCCTGTCCATGTACCGTCATATGTATGATCCTGGCGGTGGTATAAAAGAAGAAAAAATGGGTACGGTAAATATTACCATCCAGAACTGTATCATATCCGAAACCCTGGATACCTGGAATCACTCATTTGGTAGCACCATGGGCGGAGAGAATTGTGCGTTAGTTCGAAATTTATGGGCTGATTGTGCAGGACGTAACCCATCCATAGGATGGAACGGTGTTTTTAACTTTGTCAATAATGTGGTTTACAATTGGCACCATCGTTCTACAGACGGTGGAGATTATACCTCCCTTTTCAACATGATCAATAATTATTACAAACCGGGCCCGGTTACCCCAAAGAATGAGCCTATCGGGCACCGTATACTTAAACCCGAATCAGGTCGCAGCAAGCTTGGTTATCTGGTGTTTGGACGAGCCTATGTCAATGGAAATATCATGGAGGGTTACGACAATGTTACCAAAGATAATTGGGACGGAGGCGTTCAGGTTGAAAGCTTTCCCGATGCCGATAAATACCGTGGTCTAATGAAATGGGACAAACCGTTTCCAATGCCTCCTATTACCATCATGTCTGCTAAAGAAGCTTTTGATATTGTTCTGGCTAATTCCGGAGCTACATTACCTAAACGCGACCCTGTGGACATAAGAATTACAGAACAAGTGCGAACTGGCGTTGTGAAATATAACGAAGCCTTCGATGATACATTAAAACCACAGTTTAAATATCGTCGTTTGCCTAAAACTTCCTATAAACAAGGAATTATAACGGATGTCCGCCAGGTTGGAGGATATCCCGAATATAAAGGCACTCCTTATAAAGACACAGACGGTGATGGAATGCCCGATGCATGGGAAATCAAACACGGATTGAATCCCAATGACCCTTCTGATGCTAATTTAGACAGTAATGGCGACGGATATACCAATATCGAAAAATATATCAACGGAATCAACCCATCAAAAAAGTTTGATTGGAAAGATCCAAAGAACAATTTTGATACCCTCGATAAGGGAAAAGGGGTTCTTTGGGAAAGATAAGAGTTCATATTAGATACTAAAAACCCTCAGGGTTTTGAAAACCCTGAGGGTTCGCAACTTTCTAAAAAATAATTAATTATGAAGCAGCCTATTAGATTGTATTTGAACTTTCTTTTGTTACTTACTTTAACGATACCAATTCTTGGACAAAAGCCGGAGACTTCGCAGGAAAAAGAGGTGGCCTATACCAAGGTAATCACACAAAGGGCTGCTAAAATTGCGCTCTTTCTTGGACTCACAGATTCCACAAAAACCAAATTGGTTACGGATGTGATTGCAAATCAATACAGAAGTCTGAGTGAAATTCATGATGCCCGAAATACAAAGGTAAAAGCGATAAAAGCCGATTCAACTAAAAACAAGGCCGAGAAAGATACCATGATAAAGAGGCTTGACACAGAACGTGATGCTAAAATAAGTAAACTGCATGGAGAGTATCTGTCGAAGCTTTCGAAAGAACTTACTCAGGAACAAATTGTCAAAGTGAAGGATGGAATGACTTCCGGAAAGGTACAGTTTACCTATGGTGGCTATATCCAGATGATCCCCAGCCTCACTGATGTGCAGAAAAAGCAAATTATGGATTGGCTTGTAGAAGCTCGTGAAATTGCGATGGATGGCGAATCTTCGGAGAAAAAGACTGCTGTATTCGGTAAATATAAAGGCCGGATTGCAAATTACCTTTCTGCCCAGGGCTACGACCTGAAGAAAGAAGGGGAAGAATGGAACAAAAGAATTAAGGCTGCTGAAGCGGATAGTACAAAGAAAAAATAAAGATATCAGTCCGACTAATCCTCCTTTTAAGGTAGGCTGTTAAGTGAAACCTACGAGGTTTATTGATAGATTTTGCGATCTTAGCGTATTCTTGGCGCGCTTTGCGTGAAACAAGTAATTTAATTTTTGAGGCAATCTCCTGTGGTGAAGGCCTTTGATGGCAAAAATAAACATCATAAAATGAAAAAACGATTTAGTCTTATTTGGCTCCCCTTATGGATTTTAGCCACTTCTTATATAGCTCCCAAGCCAAGCAAACCATTACCCCCGGTTTCACTGGGCTCCGATGGTCGTTTGGTATATATGCCTGATTCTTTGGACAATCGTATACCAGACTTTTCTTTTTGTGGATACATGGCAAGCGAAAAGCCCATTCCCAATGTGCCTGTTCGTATCATCGTCCCTGTAGCAAAAGGAGATGCTACAATACGCATTCAGGCTGCTTTGGATTATGTAGCAAAGCTACCTGTTAACAAAGAAGGAATTCGCGGTGCTGTATTATTAGAAAAAGGCACCTACGAAGTTTCGGGAAGCCTGACAATTAATGCTTCAGGTATCGTGCTCAGGGGAAGTGGCATGCAAGAAAACGGCACGTTGTTAGTTGCTATAGGAAAAGACAGGAGAACATTTATTAAAATCGCTGGTAAGAATGACAGGTTAATAAAGTCTGAAGTCAAGATTAAGGATATTTATGTCCCGGTAAATGCAACAAAAATTAAGGTAACAGCTCCTGATTTATTCAAAGCCGGTGACATGGTATTAATTCACCGGCCCAGCACCCTTAAGTGGATTAAAGAAATTGGTACGGACCATTTCGGTGGTGGCATCACAACGCTGGGATGGAAAGCCGGTGAACGTGAGATCTATTGGGAACGAAAAATAACGGCAATAGATGGAGGGGCAATTACTTTAGACGTTCCTTTAACCACGGCACTTGATACTTGTTATGGAGGAGGCACCATAGCTCCTTATGAATGGCCGGGCCGAATATCCCAGGTAGGTGTTGAAAACTTACGATGCGAATCTGCGTACGATAAAAATAATCCTAAAGACGAAGCCCACAGCTGGATGGCTATTACCATGGAAAACATTCAGGATGCATGGGTTCGTCAGGTTACGTTCGGGCATTTTGCAGGTTCTGCCATAGCAGTTTGGGAAACAGCTAAACGAATTACCGTAGAAGATTGTAAATCCCTTGCTCCTGTTTCAGAAATTGGCGGACAACGCAGAAATACCTTTTGGACAACAGGTCAGCAAACATTATTTCAGAGACTTTATGCTGAATATGGATTTCATTATTTTGCCGTCGGATTTTGTGCACCGGGCCCAAATGCCTTTGTACAATGCGAATCTCATCTACCTTTCAGTTTCAGTGGTTGTATCGACAGCTGGGCTTCAGGTGTATTGTTTGATATTGTAAATGTGGATGGCAATGCTTTAAGCTTTATGAATCGTGGACAAGATGGCCAGGGAGCTGGATGGAGTGCCGCCAATAGTGTATTTTGGCAATGTTCAGCTGCAAGGGTTGATTGTTATCGCCCTCCAACAGCCAACAATTGGGCATTCGGCATTTGGGCTCAATTTGCAGGTAACGGTTACTGGGATGATTCGAACAATACTATTCAACCCAGAAGCCTGTATTATGCTCAGCTCACAGATCGTTTAGGAGAGTTTATAAAATCCCGCATCCAGATTCTTCCTGTGGAAACTGAAGCATCGAGTAGTCCCAGCGCTGAGAAGACCGCTGAATTAATTGCAGAATCCACCAAACCTCATTTGCAGCTCACCGAATTTATTGACCAGGCAACTCAGCGAGACCCTGTTTCAACTGATTCCAAAAATATTAAAACCATTGATGAAATTGGCTTTAATCAACCTGTAATTCCTAAAAAGGCAGAATTAATGCATGTCGTAAATGGCTGGCTTGTTCGCGGAAGCTCTGTTTTGACCGGAAATCAACACGACGAGCCCTGGTGGATGGGAAGTGTGAAACCATATTATACAAAGACTGCTAAACCAGCTATCACCCGCTTTGTTCCTGGTCGCACCGGCACGGGATTAACGGACGATCTGAATGCCCTGACTGATTGGATGGTAAATCAACACATAGTGGCACTCGACCATAACTATGGTCTTTGGTACGAACGCCGACGCGACGACCATGAACGCATTCGTCGTATTGATGGTGATGTTTGGCCCCCTTTTTACGAATTGCCTTTTGCCCGTAGTGGACAAGGTTCTGCCTGGGATGGATTAAGCAAGTACGACCTCACTAAATACAACACCTGGTATTGGTTGCGGCTCAAACAATTTGCTGATTTGGCCGACCAAAAAGGATTGGTACTTATTCATCAGAACTATTTTCAGCATAACATTATCGAAGCGGGCGCTCACTGGGCAGATTGTCCCTGGCGTTCCGCAAATAATATCAACAGTACCGGTTTCCCGGAGCCTCCGCCTTATGCAGGTGATAAACGTATTTTCATGGCTGAACAATTCTATGACATTACCAATCCGGTTCGTCGCCCACTCCATCAGGCATACATCCAAAAATGCCTCGATAATTTTTCCGATAACAATGGCGTTATTCAGCTGATTAGCGCTGAGTTCACCGGTCCATTCCATTTTGTGAAATTCTGGTTACAAACGATCAAAGAATGGGAAACAAAGACAGGCAAAAAGGAATTGATTGGCCTAAGCACTACTAAAGATGTTCAGGACTCCATACTAGCTGATCCTTCCCTGGCATCCATAGTTGACCTGATCGATATTCGCTACTGGGCCTATCGCAGTGACGGAACAGCTTATGCTCCGCAGGGCGGCCAAAATTTAGCACCTCGTCAGCACGCACGGCTGATCAAGGTTGGTAAAAGATCGTTCGAACAGACATATAGGGCTGTTCACGAGTACCGTCAAAAATTCCCTGATAAGGCAGTCATCTATTCAGGCGATAACTACGACAATTTTGGCTGGGCAGTTTTCATGGCCAGCGGTTCACTGGCCTGTGTACCAACTATTGCGGATCCGCAATTCATGAAAGATGCATCAAACATGAATGCAATTGGTTTACCTGGTAATCCTGACGACCAATGGGCATTAGGTAACGAAGGAAAAGGCTACATCGTTTATAGCGATTCTAAAAATCCTGTAAAGATCGACTTAGTGAAAACAGATGCCACATTCAGCGTGCGGTATATTGATCCTAAAGACGGTCATTTACTAAATAACGAAGAAACTGTAAAAGGAGGTAAAATTGTCGAAATTAAAGCTCCGAAATCCGGGGCAGTGGTCATATGGCTCTCAAAAAAATAAGATCGCTGGACTATTAAGTTCTTCATCGTATTGACTCGTCGGCAGACGGACAGGCTCTCTCCTTCAGGAAAGAGCCTAAGTTTCTGATTTTTAATAAGTATATGCTATTTTAACCTGTGGAACAATAAAAGAATTAAAATGAAACAAAAGCTTAAAGCTGAGCCACCCCCCTCTCACTTCAGGAGAGGGGCCGGGGGTGAGGCAAATTTAGAACAAAACGACCCTGCCTCATATAAGGAATGGAAATTTAGGGGGTTGCATCAAAAACAACTATTATTTTTCATTTTCGCATTCTTCTTATCGTTATGTCTTAACGCTCAGAGGCCTATACAAAAGACTTGCAAATTAAAAATTTCTGATAACAAACGCTTTATTACTACTGAGAATGGCGATCCGTTCTTTTGGCTTGGTGATACCGGATGGCTTTTGTTTGCTAAATTGAATCGTGAAGAAGCTGAAAAATACTTGGAAGACCGCCGGCAAAAAGGCTTCAATGTCATTCAGGTAATGATTCTGCACAATGTGAAAGGAGCCGTAAATGCTTATGGTGATTCGGCATTGATCGGGAATAATGTTGCTACTCCCAAAATCACTGAAGGTAACGATTACACCAATCCTACCCAATACGATTTTTGGGATCATGTGGATTATATTATCGACAAAGCTGCAGAAAAAGGGCTGTACATGGCGTTGGTTCCTGTATGGGGTACCAATGTCAAAAGCGGTTGGGTTACCAGGGATCAGGCTAAAACATATGCTACTTTTCTGGCCAAACGGTATAAAAACAAAAAAAATATAATTTGGGTGAACGGTGGCGACATTAAAGGCTCCGATTCTACTGAAATCTGGAAAACTATCGGAAACACGCTCAAGGCAAACGACCCTGATCATTTGATAACGTTCCATCCATTCGGACGGCATACATCGTCAATTTGGTTTCACAAAGAATCATGGCTTGATTTTAACATGTTTCAATCGGGCCATCGCGACTATGCACAGGATACAGCTAAAGGCGAACTGCATTATGGCCAGGATAATTGGAAATTTCTAATTCATGATTTCGCCTTAACACCGGCCAAACCCGCTCTTGACGGAGAACCGTCGTACGAAAAGATTCCCCACGGATTGCACGATACTCTGCAACCTTACTGGACTGAAAACGATGTGAGACGATTCGGCTATTGGTCGGTACTTGCAGGTGCATGTGGGTTCACATACGGACACAATTCAGTCATGCAATTTCACAAACCCACAGATAAAAATGGGTCTTATGGACCAAAAAATTATTGGTTTGAAGCCATCAATGATCCTGGAGCTAAACAAATAGGATACCTCAAAAATCTCATCCTTTCCAAACCTTATTTTGAACGTGTACCAGACCAATCGATAATTGCAGAGCAAGGCAACAGGTACGATTACCAGGCTGCAACCAGAGGCACGGACTATGCTTTTATATATACCTATAACGCTCGTAAAATCACAATCAATATGGGCAAAATTGCCGGTGCAAAGGTAAAAGCATCATGGTATAGCCCAAGAGACGGAAGTATAATTAAAATTGGCGATTTCAAAAACTCAGGGGTAACTGAATTCAACCCTCCGGGAGAAAAGAAAGATGGCAACGACTGGGTATTGATACTAGACAAAATATAAGGTCAGTGATTAACCCTCAGGGTTTTGAAAACCCTGAAGGTTTGGCTAGCCTCCAGGTTTAATTAAAGCGATCACTAAAAAAATGGTAAAAAAAATAATTTTTATATTGCTCCTTTCTGCCTCATTAATAAAATTATCAGCCCAGCAGGAAGTTTATTTATTCACTTCGTTTCATGAGCCAGCAACCGAAGGATTAAGATTTCTATACAGCTACGATGGTTACCATTGGACTGATTTAGGGCATTCGTTCCTGAAGCCTGAAATTGGTAAACAGAAAGTACTCCGGGATCCATCTATTGCCCAAGGTACGGATGGCACTTTCCATCTGGTATGGACATCGAGCTGGCGGGGCGACCTTGGCTTTGGCTATGCCAATTCGAAAGACTTAATTCATTGGTCGGAACAACAATTCATTCCCGTTATGGCCTACGATACAACCACGGTGAATGTATGGGCTCCTGAAGTCTTTTTTGACGATGCAACTCAACAATTTATTATCGTTTGGGCATCTACCATCCCTTTTAAATTTCCGCGAGGCCAGGAAGATGAAAACAACAACCATCGTTTGTATTATACCACTACCAAAGATTTCAAAACTTTTACCAAAACGGCACTCTTTTTCGATCCGGGATTTAGCGTCATCGATGCAGTAATTGTGAAACAGCAAAAAGATAAATATGTATTAATTCTAAAAGACAACACGCGTCCCAACCGGAACATTAAAGTGGCATTCAGCGATAAAGCCCTCGGCCCTTACATCAATGTTTCGCAGCCATTCACGGGAAATTTTACAGAAGGACCAACGGTAACCAAATCTGGTGACGATTGGTTGATATATTACGATTCTTATCGTGATAAAAAGTATGGAGCGTCAAAAACAACAGATTTCAAAATTTTTACCGATATTTCTGATAAAATCTCCATACCTGAGGGACATAAACATGGAACCATTATAAGGGTAAAAGAAGAAATCTTAAATGGAATGAAGCAATGAAACTGAAATATCAATCTACAACAACCCTCAGGGTTTTGAAAACCCTGAGGGTTTATATTAGCTTTTCACTTCTGTTGCCGCATCTGCATGCACAGCAAACCATCCATTATTCGGGCAACACCCTGGTTAATATCGATTACCATCATGGACAGTTGAGCCCGGTAGTGGGAGTACATAACATTCAGGTGTTTCGTGCTAACCGCGAACACCCAGAAATGGCTGAAGGCTCAGGTTGGACATACAACCATGCTCCCATGCTTGCTTACTGGAACAATTTGTTCTACCTGGAATATCTGAGTGATTCTGTTAGTGAAAGTGTAGCTCCGGGTCAAACACTACTGCTTACCTCAAAGGACGGTTACAACTGGGGTAAACCAACCATCATTTTTCCCCGATATAAAATACCTGATGGAACCGAGAAAGAAACGGAAAAAGATGGAAAGCTCATTGCTAAAAACTTATATTCTGTAATGCACCAGCGCATGGGTTTTTATGTATCAAAGAAAAACCGCTTGTTGGTGCTTGCTTATTATGGAATTTCCATGAATGATAAGGATGCCCCAAACGATGGAAAAGGCATTGGCCGCGTAGTGCGGGAAGCATATACCAATGGAAGTTTTGGTCCTATCTATTTTATCCACTACAACTCGGCCTGGAACGAAAAGAATACAACCTACCCATTTTATACCACCAGTAAAGACAAGGGTTTTGTTGAAACATGTAAAGAATTAATGGCAAACCCACTAATGATGCAACAATGGAACGAAGAGTCGGACAGAAACGATCCATTAATTCCAATTACCAAGGATTATAAAGCCTTTTGCTATTACCACCTGCATGATGGTCGTGTAGTTGGACTATGGAAAAATGCACTGACCTCCATCAGCAGCGATGAAGGAAAAACCTGGCCAACACCGGTGAGAGCTCCAAAATTTGTAAATGCGAATGGTAAGATCTGGGGACAATGTACATCTGATGGACGGTATGTTACTGTCTACAATCCTTCTGAATTTCGTTGGCCATTAGCGCTATCTGCAAGTGGAAACGGACTGGATTACACAAACCTTTTGCTGGTACAGGGCGAAATATCAACCATGCGCTACGGTGGACGATTTAAAAATTATGGCCCTCAATATGTCCGTGGAATTGAGGAAGGCAATGGCATTCCTCCCGATGGGAACCTGTGGATAACCTACAGCATGAATAAGGAGGATATCTGGATAGCCAAAATATCAATTCCCCTGAAGGACAAGGTTGACACACCGGTTAATGAAGTATTCAATGAGATGACCCCTGGCAAGGAACTCCAAAATTGGAATATTTATAGTCCGTTATGGGCACCTGTAAAAATTGAAAAACTAAAAGATGGAACGCGGGTTTTGGCTTTAAAAGATTGGGATAAGTTCGATTATGCAAAGGCTGAAAGATTATTTCCAGCCTCCAAAAAAATGACGATAGCTTTTACATTGATTGCCGCTCAGAATGATAAAGGTATGTTGCAAATCGAACTCCAAAATGCAAAAGGGACACCAGCCTTGCGACTGGTTCTTGATTCTACAGGTTCGTGCAAAGCAAAGTCGGGATACAGATTTTCAAATGTTATGAAGTATAAATCAGGTGAAACATATGAGTTTCGGATTACATTTGATACCGACACACGTTTCTATGGTGTAAATATTAACGGGCAAGATAAATTCAGGGGACTATTCTTTGCCCCTGTTGATTCATTGGAACGAATTGTGTTTCGCACCGGTGAACAACGATATTTTCCTAATGCGGAAACGCCTTCAGAACAATCTTTTGACGTGCCTGATGCGGGAGGACAAGATCAAATGGCGGAATTTTATATAAAAACTTTAAAAACAACAGAAAAGTAAATAGCCGTAAGCCCTAACCCTGGGGGTTTTTCCAACCCCAAGGGTTTTATTAACGACGAGCTAAACCCTCAGGTTGGAAAAACCCTGAGGGTTAAACCTAAAAACTATGGACAAATATATAAAAATACTTCTTTTATTCTCAACAATCTGCTTGTCTGCATTCTTAGGGCAATGCGCTCGGCGTAGTTTGCAACTACGTCGAATAATGGATCTTTTAGTTATGAAAAACCTTGAAGGTTTTGAAAACCTTCAAGGTTTAAAACACACAGGCACGAAATACCTAATTACATCACTTTTACTTTCATTTCTTTTTCTTTCAGCATTCTCCCAGAAGAAAAACCAATCCATCCTGAACCCCAGCGATTTCAAACACTATGTCGACTACTTTAATCGCATGGAAAATGAGAATATTGTGGATGCCATACCCAACACCCAAGCCTGGGATTGGATGAAGATTAACATTCCTCTGTTTGAGTGCCCACAGGACAATTTCGAAGAAATCTATTTTTTCCGCTGGTGGAGTTTTCGTAAACACATCAGGAAAACTCCGATTGGATACGCCTTTACTGAATTTCTGGTGCAACGTACCTATGCCGACAAATACAACCTGATTAGTTCTGCACTTGGTCATCACATTTATGAAGCCCGGTGGCTAAGGGACACGTCCTATCTAAACCAGTGCATTCAAATCTGGTTCCATGGAAATGACGGAAGACCAATGAAAAAGCTTCACTTCTATAGCGGTTGGAACGCAGATGCGATCTATCATCAGTATCTGGTTAATGGAGATAAGCATTACATCATTAAAAAACTTCCGGACTTAATAGCTGATTACGAAACCTGGGAGACTGAGAAACGTCATTCCTCCGGATTATTCTGGCAATTCGATGTTCGCGACGGTATGGAAGAATCATTAAGCGGAGGAAGGAAGGAGAAAAATGCACGTCCCACCATTAATAGCTACATGTTCGGGAATGCAAAGGCTATTTCCGAAATAGCCACATTGGCTGAAAAGCCGGATATTGCCGAAAAATATCGTTTAAAAGCTGATACAATCAAACGCTTGGTGCAGGAGCAATTATGGAATATCAAAGATACTTTCTTCGAAACCCAAAAAGAAGCTGGCATCAGCGCTAATGTTCGTGAAGCAATTGGATTTGTTCCATGGTACTTTAACTTACCTGATTCCAGTTACAATAGAGCCTGGAAGCAAATAACCGATCAGAAAGGTTTTCTTGCCCCGTTTGGTTTAACTACCGCCGAACGTCGTTCTCCGGCATTCCGTACTCGTGGCTGTTGTAAATGTGAATGGGATGGAGCTATATGGCCATTTGCTACTTCGCAAACCATGACAGCATTGGCCAACCTGATGAACAATCACACTCAAAATATCATCCCCGATTCTGTCTATTTCCGGTTACTGGAGTTATATGTGGAATCGCAGTATTATCGTGGGCGTCCGTATGTAGGCGAATATCTTGATGAAAAAACAGGTTACTGGCTCAAAGGTGATG
>CAYZNC010000137.1:0-14802 GCA_964478555.1 uncultured Bacteroidales bacterium
AATCCCCAAAATAATCCGTCACTTTTTGCATCAGATGAAACCTGTCTTTTCCTGTAACATTATGCTCATGCGTAGGGTAAATAAAATAATCAACCTGCTTTTTGTTTTTAATACAATTTTCGATAAACAGCAAACTATGCTGAACAACAACGGTGGGATCAATCAAACCGTGAATAATGAGGAACTTCCCTGTTAATTGCTGGGTTTTATTCAAACAACTTGTTTTATCATATCCTTCAGGATTTTCCTGTGGTGTATCCATATACCGTTCGCCATACATAACTTCATAATAGCGCCAATCCATGACAGGGCCACCTGCCACTGCAACTTTAAAAACACCGGGATGGTTCAGCATGAGCGAAGTAGTCATAAAGCCTCCATAACTCCAACCGTGTAACCCCATACGGGTAGTATCCACGAATGGGAGGCTTTTCAAATAGTTTACACCACTCATTTGATCCTGCATTTCAGTGACTCCAACCTGGCGATGAATAATATTTTCAAAGTCACGCCCACGCTTTTCAGAGCCTCTGTTATCTAACATAAAGCATACATATCCATGCGAAGCCATATAGTGAAACCATAGATTTTCTGTGCCGGGCCAATTATTGGTAACTAACTGAAGATGAGGACCTCCATAAACATAGACAAGTACAGGATATTTCCTTGCAGAATCAAAGTTCACAGGTTTTATCATTTGATAATAAAGAAGTGTTTTCCCATCATTAGCTAACAATGTGGAAATGGAAACTTCGCCTAGCTTATAATCATTTAACGGGTTTTCAGCTGCAAATAAATTCCTTACCAACTTTCCATTTACCAATAACAAGTCTGTTTTTCCAGGATTACTGAGCGATGAATAAGTATCCAATGCATACCTGCCATTGCTGCTGATAAGACTCTTGTGCGTACCTTCAACCGAAGTAATTTTAGATATTTTGCCGGATTGAATGCTTACTCTGCAAAGATGCGTTTCAATTGGATTATTAATATTTGCGTTGAACAATACGTCACCTGCCGGAGTGATCCGCAAGAGATCCAACACTTCCCAGTTTCCGGAAGTAAGCTGTTTGATAAGTTTACCATTGAAATCATACAGGTAAAGATGGTTAAACCCATCTCTGCGACTTTGCCAGATAAAACGCTGTGAACCATCGGGAAGAAAACTAATGGGATTTAAAGGTTCTACATATCTTAGATCGGTCTCTTCAAATAAAGTTCTGACTAATTTACCCGTGGAAGCATCATATTGATTCAACCACATATGGTTTTGTTCCCTGTTAAGCAGGGCAATAAAAATATACTTTTCATCAGGACTCCATGCGATATTGGTTAGGTAATGATCGGGTGGTAAACCTGTTTCGAGATAAATGGTTTTATTGAGTTTTAAATCGTAAACACAAAGTTTTACCTGATGACTGGTCATTCCTGCCATGGGATACTTGATCATTTTCACTGTTGCCACACGAGTGGTAATATCCGTGAGCGGATAATCAGTAACCATGGTTTCATCCATGCGATAAAAAGCAAGATAATTTCCTTTGGGCGACCAGAATGTGCCTTTGGTAATTCCAAACTCATCGCGATGCACAGCCATCCCATAGGCAATTCCCTTCCCTCCATCGGAGGTAAGTTTGATAATACCTCCGGAACCTGTTATGCATAAATTACTGTCAACCGTAAAAGCCAGGGTGTGGTTATCGACGCAGTATTCTTCATTTTTAGCGCCCGCAGGTAAGGCAAAAAACCGGGCATTTTTCTGACTAACATCAAAAATCACAAAACTGTCACGCTGCATAAAATAAAACCGGTTTGCGTCAATCCACGTCATGGTAGGAAACAATTCCAAATTGATATCCTTAACCTGATTCAACTGCGTTAATGTAAGCAGTATAAGTGGATTGTTGATATCGGCTTTATTTTGAACAAGGTTTTGATCATCAATAAACGTATAATTCTCCGTACTTGGCTGCCATTGTAATTGTTGCAAACTCTTCGGACGAAGTTTGTCATTCAGAAAAATATCTTCGAGAGTAAGTAGCTTTTCCTGACCAGATACCGATAACATGGCATAACTCAGCATTAAACCGGCTATCCAAAATTTTACAGTTTTCATCGTATTTATTTTATTTAGTTCTGCGAAGTACGATAGATTCATATGCTTAAAACAACCTATTTCCTTGCGTTGTTGTGCCACTTATCAATGCAATTCAAAGAGCAAAATAAACAAATTTCAGATCTAAAACGCAAATTGAGGAATTGAAGGCATTGTACAATGCAATCATATCCATAATAATGTGTTTTTTGGATTATTGAAACATTAACAAATCTCTAAAGAGTCTCAAATTGCACATTTGAGGCCCTTTAATTTTCCCTCCGTCAGTTTCTCAAATAGCCTTTTACAAAATAAATCACCAAAAATTTGTTTTTTAAAATATTATATTCTTATTTTGTAATATATAAGATTGTAGTATATAACAAAACTAAATTATGATTGCGCGCGAATTATTAAAGGGATCCCTTAGATCAATTGTACTTAAATTACTTGCCGAAAACGGCAGAATGTACGGGTACGAAATTACCCAGAAAGTAGAAGACCTTACCGCTGGTAAAATTAAGCTTACCTATGGTGCTCTGTATCCGATTTTGCACAAGCTAGAAGTAGATGGTGCCGTACTAACCGAATCGGAAAATTACAACAACCGTATCCGAATCTATTACAAGCTCACTCCCAAGGGTAACAGCTTTGCAGAAGAGAAAATAAAAGAACTGGAAGAATTTCTCGATGTTATTGGCATGCTTTTGAAACCTCAAATTCAGGTAAAACATGTTTGAATTAAGTTTTGCTCAGGTACAACTTATTAAAACAGAGGTTAGCCGGGCCGACATCTCTTTATCGCATCTGCCATATGACCTGATCGATCATATTTGCTGCGATATTGAAAACACAATGAACCAGGGCTTGCCTTTCGAAAAAGCATATGAGGCTGTTAAGAAAAAAATAGGTATTCGCGGGTTGCAGCAAATTCAGGAGGATACACTTTTTTTAATCGACAAAAAATACCGGATTATGAAAAACACAATGAAAATTTTTGGGGTCATTGCCCCGATCTTAATGGCAGTTGGTGGTTTATTTAAAATTGAACATTGGCCTGCAGCAGGCATTATGTTGACACTCGGCTTTTTCCTTTTAACTTTTGTGTTTCTGCCAAGCGCAATATATGTTAGTTACAGGGAAGTAAGCAACAAAACGAAATTGTTTTTGCATCTTTCAGGCTTCCTTGCAGGTTTTTTGTTTGCCATCAGCTTTTTGTTTAAGATTCAACATTGGCCATGGGCAAGTTATCTAATGTTTGCTGCCGTAATCGCAAGTATGGGTTTTATCCCGGCGCTCTTTATTGGTCAATTGAAAACGACAGAATCAAACACAAAAAAAACAGCACTGATCTTAGGAATGATCGGCTCTCTGGCTTATTTAGCGGGGTTTTATTTTAAAATACAGCATTGGCCGGGTGGATCAATGATATCATTTGGAGGTGATGTATTGTTACTGGGAATTGCATTCCCAATGTATATGTTTTCGCATTATAAAAATCATGAAAGGGTCAGTAGCCGGTTTATTTTCATACTTTTTGCTGTGGTATGTATCATTGTGCCTACTTCGCTCATTAAGTTAACGGTAGCTGGCGATGTCTTTCAAAGTTTTAGGCTTATCGAAAATGAAAACATTTATCAGATTCACTATCTTAAATCAAAAAATAATAAACTCTTATCGTTAGCTCAATCAAAAAATAAAGAAATTGCAACTAACCTAAGTAACCGGTCTGATTCATTATTTGATTACATTCAACATACCAAAGAAAAAATTTTATCCAAAGCAAGGGGAGATAACCCTGACTTAAATCCCGAAATTACCAACCCAGATGATAAGGCTGCTGCAAAATGGGTGTTGTTTGAACAGGGTGGAGCAAAACAAATTAAGGCCATGATTATGGAGTTCAAACAATATATAATCAAAGACGTAAATCCCGACAGCTATTCATTAGAACTGATAACACACATTCTGGATACTACCGATCCTCCCATGACAAATGAAGATCGCACTACCTGGGAAGGATACAATTTAATAGGTCATACCCTGATAACCACCATGATTAGCCTTTCAAACATCCAACAAAATGTTCAGACTGCCGAATGTATCTGCTTGCAAGGTCTTATCAGGAAATCGCCTCACCCTCAGTTATTAGCCAAAACCCAATAATTCAATGATATAATTATTTTATTAACTAATAATTCAGACTAATATGAAAAATAAAATATATATTTTTGGTGTGATCAATGTTATCCTGATTTTAACAGGATGCGTATTTAAAGTACAGCATTGGCCAGCAGCTGGGATAATGCTTGTATTGGGATTAACCTCTTTTGCGCTCGTGCTAATGCCGGTTGCCTTAATCAATAGTTACCGGAGCGAAACAGATAAAAAATTTGAGCTATATATATTCGCTTATATATGTATATTAATCACATGCACTAGTTTCCTCTTTAAAATACAGAATTGGCCAGGAGCAGGTTATTTAATGGTTATTGCTGTTCCCCTGCCATTTGTATTATTTCTTCCAGCATATATACTGGATTTGAGAAAAACCCAGAATTTAAATTACACCAACGTACTGATTGTACTGTTCTTTTTTGCCTATTTTGGAGCATTTACAGCACTTTTAGCAATCAATGTCAGCAAGGATACTATCGATGAAATTGTTGTTTCTGCAATTAGACTGGAAGAAAAGACAAAACTGACCAACGATCAAAACCTGGTCATCATGAAATCCTTACCGTTAAAAAACGCAGCAGATAGTCTCTGTAAAACAAACATGCTGAAAATAAAGGAAAAGGCCGATGACATCAATGTGGTAATCGACAAATTTAAAATCAATATTATAAAACAGATAGATCCGGATTTTGCCGAATCTGAAGTTACTGCTGACAGGATCAATTTGTGGCAAATACAAGGGAAGGACATCAAATTCTTTAGCGATGAATCTGTGACCAAAACACAAGAACTAAAACAGCTCATCAATAATTACAAGGATCTCCTTTTGTCGTTCGTAAATCCCAAAGAAGCAGAAACCGTTGAATTCATAATTCATCAGCTAGATACAAAGGACTATTGGGGTGACTTATTTAACGGAATGCGGGTAATTTCATTAATGGAATACCTTAATCTCACTAAGAACAAAATTAGTTTGGCTGCATTAGAAGCTGTTTCGGCAATAACAAACAATTAGACAGCAAGGCAGCTCGCAGCCCTTGACTGGTTTTGCGAGCTGCTTTTGAAGAATACCTCTTATAAAATTGCGACAAAGTGTAACCTAAAAGGTTTTGGAGCGTCCATCTATTAAACTGGAAAATGTATAAAATCAATACACCTGATGTTCGTTTTTGATACACTTTCCACTGATTTCTTAATTCACATGAAATTATTTGCTTATTAATAAATAAATTACCGGCAATGGTATAAAAATTGTGAGGAAATACCTCGCCATAATCAACAAACTTAAATATTATGATCACAGTGTCCAAAAACAAAATCGCTTGTATCTTCTTATTTTTTTGCATTTTAACCTGTTATTCGTTTACAATCCTGGCCGGAAATCCAGGTAAAATTGAAGGTTCTGTTTCTGACGCCGAAACCTATAAACCAGTTCCATTTGCTAATGTAGAACTTTTGAGGTTCCCCGACTCAACCATGGTGAAAACAACCATCACTACTGAGGATGGCAAATATCAATTTGATGATGTAGCCATTGGAAAATACATTTTACGAATGTCATGCCTGGGTTATCGAAAGCAAGTAATACAAGATTTCGAAATAACACCTCAAAAAACCGCTATAAAATTTGGCGCCACTAATCTTTTAACGGAATCTAAAAACCTAAAAGAAGTTACGGTTGTTGGATACAAACTCACGGGTGTAATGGAAGATGATAAAACTATTTATACCCTGAACAGTAAATCAGCCGATCTTGCACAATCGGGCCTTGAACTTTTGCGACAATTACCGGATGTAACTGTTAGCTACATGTCCAACGATGTGAAACTGGCAGGAAGCACCAATATCCAATTCCAGGTTAATGGGAAAAAAGTAGATCAAAACTACCTGGAACAGCTAAATCCAAAACTGGTAGATAAAATTGAAGTGATCACAAACCCTGGTGCTAAATATGATAGCGACGTTGACGCCATCATTAATATTATCCTGAAAAGAAATATCCAATACGGTTTGAGTGGAAGAATAAGAGCTGAAATACCAACAGGTCGGGTTATACTCAACAGAAGTAATGTTAGTGTTGATTATTTCAAGAAAAATTTCAGGGCTTTTGCTACCGGATTTTTCAGATTACAGCGTTTCGATATCAATCAAATTACCACCCGTAGCAGCACCCCTGAAGCAGGTATTGCTTCTGAGCTAAACCAGACTTCTACAGGAACCACTATTAATAAAAGGGGTGGATTCAGCTATGGGTTCGATTATTTTGTTGACGACAACAATACCTTTAATTTCTTAAGTTCTGTTCAACCCCGCATTCAAAACCGAAACACATTTGGTAACGACATTAGATTTGATTCTGATCCCATGAGTTATCACAATTATGGCATTAGCGCCAATACGGACATCAACAAGTTTAATGATTATTCACTTTTCTATAAACACAAATTTTCAAAAAAAAATCATGATATCTCTTTCGAAGGATACTACAGCAAAAGAAATACACAGAATTTGGGTAACTATCATGAGCAGAATTATATAACTGACGACAGCCTTTCGGATGAATTAATAAATCAACGAAAACAGGATAAAACAACAAATAATAAACAATTTACTTTAAAGGTTGATTATAATTATCCGATTACCGAAAAGCTTAAATTTTCTGCAGGATATAACGGAAATTTTAATAAAAACGACTATACCTATGCCGATGAAATTACCGATTTCTCAGATGTTACCAAATATAACGAAAGCAGACAAAGCGGATATACTAACCTAGCATTAACTTCAGGTAATCTGAACCTTCAGGCAGGAATACGTTATGAATATTCCAACATTAATATTACTCATGTTTACGATACCACTAATAATTATGGTAGCCTTCTGCCATCGGTTTCAGCCCAATATAAACTAGGAAAAAAGCAAACCTTCCGGCTCAATTACCGTAAATCGGTATCGAGGCCCAGTGTAGATCAATTGAGTCCCACAAATTATAAGGACGATTCCTATTCACAATCCATCGGAAATCCAGATTTAAAGCCCTCCTATAATAATCGTATTGAATTCACTCACAGAATTCAGCTTATTGGTCCCATGTATGTAAGTTACAGGCCGTATGTAACCTTTATTTCCAAAGGAATCAGACAAGTTACGCTTCCTGCTACTGATTCCATATTAAGACGCAAATATTATAACGTAAGTAACGATTTCGAATACGGAGTAACGCTTTCGGGCACCTTTGGCTTTGTAAAATGGTGGGAAATAAGTCCTTCCTATACTTATTTCAAACGCGAGATGCAAGCATTACCGGAATATGGAATTGCTTCATCTCAATCTGCAACTTCCTGGCGATTAAGTATTTCTTCACACATTATGATGCCAAAAGAATGGGTTGGATTTATTGAATACAACTATAGTGCTCCATACAGAGATTTGCAAAGTAAAAGCCAACAAAACTATGAATTTGTGGCGGGCTTTTATAAACCAATAACCAAGAAATTTAATATTACAGCATTTATCTTAAATCCATGGGAAAATAAATATATTTTTAATAAGACTGAAACAAATGCAAATGGTATAATCCAGAAAAGTAATGGATGGGTAAAATATTCCTACGTCTTTTTTATACGATTGGGATATAACTTCAATATCGGGAAAGAAGGGAAAAAACTTGATCGTCCAACTGAAAATGAAGAAAACGCTGACACAAAAAAAGGAATTTTTTAGTTAATATTTTAAAAAAATTATAACATGCCTGCGGGGTATTGAGCGTAGGTCGAAGGCTACGCTCAATAATTCGTACGCAATAGTCAAATGTAGTTGCCAAACTGCAAGGTTTAAGATTAAACATCCCACAACATTGATCTAAGATTTACTGAAATTAGGTATTGACATAACTGATCATTAAAATTTTACCAATGGCCTTTTTCGGGTATGGAAAAGATTTTATCATCAGGTAGTTTTGCTTCGGATATTTATTAAAGTGAATCAATGCGATGAGCATAATCAACCTAATTTTAGTAATATGAAAAAAAAACTACACATTTCAACCTTAAAGATTCTTGCATTTCTATGCGGAATGATCTTCTGCATACCGGCATTTTCCCAGCCTGTTAATCTTATGGGAACCGTACAGAATGGTAGCGCTGCACCTATCAGTAATGTTAAGGTAACTTTAAAAAACCATGCAACCATCAGTAATACCACAAATGCATCGGGAAATTTTACAATTACCGCCAATATCACAGGATTAACTGTTTTGGATCAGGACGAAACCATTTCTTTTGGTGCTAATGGTCTTGTAAAGTTTCATGCCTATAATGAGGCCGTGAGAATTGAAATATTCAATGTGTCGGGACAACATCTATACACGATCATCAATGAAAGCCATTTGAACGGTTCATTTCAGGTATTTGCATCGGCTTATGTGCCTCAGGATTTTGGAATTTATTTTGTACGCATAATTGTAGGAAATAAAGCAGAAAGCTGCAAGTTTATCAGCTGCAATTCAAACACTTCTAAGGGATTGATGGAAATGTCATCTACTCCGTCAGCAATCTATTTGAAGAGCAGTACGCTGGTAGTAGATTCGTTGATGTTTACACATAACGATTACAAAACTGTGAAAATAGGTTTGAGCAATTATACAGCAAATTTAGGGATCATTACCATGGATGCCATAGTGACAATACCTGCTGCACCTGTAAACCTTACTACCTCAGCCGTTTCCTCTTCGCAAATTAACCTGAGCTGGACGGATAATTCCAACAACGAAGATGGTTTCAATATTGAGCGGGCACCTGGCGGGACAACAAATTTTGTAGAAATTGCAACGGTAGGATCAGGGATAACGACATATCAGAATACAGGTTTGACTGGCTCCTCCACTTATATCTACCGTGTAAGGGCTCATAATAGTGCTGGGTATTCGGGATATACAACCAATGCTACTGCAACTACCCTGGTTGCATTAGTCCCTCCTGCTGCACCATCAAACTTGAAAGTGGTGGCGTTGAACCCTACCGTCATTAACATAACATGGCAGGACAATTCAAACAATGAGACTGGCTTTGAAATTCAAAGAGAAATCGTAGGACTAGCTAACGGATGGGCAACAGTTACAACCACAGCTGCAAATGCCCAAGGCTATTCACATACCAATCTGACTGAAACCTACCTCGGATATAGGGTAAGAGCAGTTAACTCGGCAGGACAATCTGCCTGGACTACGGTTGCTTATGCACCACGTGTGCTACGTATTGTAAATGATTTATACGACAAATCAGATGGTTATGGAAATTGGGCTAATTTAAACACAATCATAAGAGTACGGATTGGACCAGACCAAAATTCAGTCTCAACTACGACAAATTACGAACGCTTTAATCCTAATGACATTCAGTCATACATAGGCAATAGCCTTCCTCCGAAATATAATGCATCAACGAGTTATTATGATTTCCCTATAGATTCATACAGTGGTTTGGGTACACAGTATTATATCTATGTTCAATGCGGGTGGTGGGACTATGCCGGAGGTTGGGATGTGCATGTATCCTCGGTAATTTGCACTAACGGAACCTGTTGTTGCTATAAATATGTTATTGACCGCCTGACCCATTCTGCAGGTTACATTGTTCTTACAGCAACTCAGGGATGTAGTTTGCCATTAGGTAACTGGAATAATACCTATTGAAGAATAATGTCAATGCGTAGATTTATCTGATTTGAAGAACTCTTCAGAAATAATTACACCCTCAGCGCTTTAAAAACGCTGAGGGTGTAATATTTAGTGACCTTTTCACTAAATTTATTAACTTTAAACAAAATATCAGATAATTGCGGAACAACTATTTCAAAATATTAGAAATTGAGCAAAATGCTACTGAGCAGGAGATAAAAAAAGCATACCGCAGACTTGCTAAGTTATATCATCCTGATGTAAACAAAGGGGCCCATGCACATGAAAAATTTATTGAAATAACAGAAGCATATGAATTTTTAATGGAGCATAGTCATGCATATAACCCTGTTTATGCCGAAGAATCTTCATATGAACAAAGACAAACCGAAGACTACCAGAGAGAAACATATGAACGATTCCGTGAAGAGACAAGAAAAAGAGCGGAAGCACAGGCAAAAATGCGTTATGAGGAATTTAAAAAACAACATGAAGCCTTCCAAACAAGTGGACTTAGTGATTTAGGGTTACTACTAACGTTTTTTTTTCGCTTGATAGCCATCCCTGTTACAATTGCGCTGGCAATTTTACCAATAGCTTTGACGATTATTTATGGCGATTTTAAAATGTTATTCTCGGGCATTTTTTTCTGGGGTATTGCCCTTGCCATAGGATGGTATATTCACGATAATTGGAAAAATTACTGGATCCCTGGAAAGTTCTACTATAATTTACAAAAGATTAAAGAGACATTCACGGAAACCACACCATCAGAAGAAAAATGTTATTATTCTCCATCTCACCATGCAGATTCAAAACCTTACAAAATTGAATTGCTTAAATTAAAGGATATCAAACTAAGTTCCAAGGGATCACGGCAACATAACATAAATTATATCAACGATAAAGCTACTATTCAAATACCGCGCTCTCAAAAAGCTTTCATCGTTCACTCAATAACCATTTTCGTTAAGGTATTTTCGATCCTAGGCTGTCTTGTTTTTTTCAATATAACCAGTTTCGCTTGGCGCTTTATAGTAGGAATGTTCCTGGGTGGAATCATTAGTACTTTTATTCTACTCATGACAAACACCAAATCAAACGTAACTTATCTTTGGAGTTTAGGAATGATTTTCAGGGTTTGTTGCTGGTTGATACCCATTGTCCTCAGCTCCACCTTTACTTTCGATCCTTTTAATGTAACCGCATCCGATTATATACATTTTATAATCACTGCCATCGTATTATTCGACTGTGTTTTAATGCAGCTGGTAAATTTGACATTTGGAAAATATTCCTATAAACCCATAATACGGCAGTATAAAGAAGCTGACCAATATTTTAAGCTGGGGTATAAAGTATATAACGATGTTTTTGTTGTTTCCGTTATATATCCGCTTTATAGGTGGATTTTCGGGTAGCCTATT
Source organism: uncultured Bacteroidales bacterium (assembly GCA_964478555.1). GTDB lineage: Bacteria > Bacteroidota > Bacteroidia > Bacteroidales > JAAUTT01 > JAAUTT01. The sequence goes on from CAYZNC010000137.1 coordinate 11,378, forward strand.
TTCTCGCAGATTTTCGCTGATAAATTACAATTTCGTCCGCATTGAAAGTGGTTTCGACTCCGCTCAACCACCAGTTTCGATCACCTTACCCTCAATACACCATGCGGAGTCGAAGGCGGACCCTGAGCGAGTGAGGCTGTGTGAAAATTTACATAATTTGCCCCAAACTACTTTCCAAAAACCTTTCCCATAGCATCCAATGCCTCATTTACCTTGGACAAAGGACATCCGATATTCATCCTTCGAAAACCATTGCCATCGGCTCCAAACTGAAACCCATCGCTCAAACCTAATTTGGCTTTATTAATCAATAGATCGCTCAGTTCTTTTCTATTCAAATTAAGCTTTCGAAAGTCGAGCCATAATAAATAGGTAGACTCTGGCTGAATCAAAACAATTTCAGGAAGTTGTTGTTGCAAGAATGAGCGAACCGCATTTATATTATTGCCAAAATAAGAAATTAAATCCTGTACCCATTCTTTTCCTTGAAAATAAGCTGCTTTGGTTGCTTCCATAGCAAATATATCGGCCGAAATGTGCATTCCTTCCTGGTATTGTGAAATACGTTGCAATAAATCGGAATTGGAAGCGATGATATATGCTGAGTTCAGCCCTGCAATATTAAACGTTTTACTGGGTGAATTCAGTGTGATAGTACTTTTATCTATCTCAGCACTGAGCGATGCTGTGGGTATATGTTTAAAGCCCGTATAAACAATGTCAGAATGTATTTCGTCGGAAATGATCAGTATATTATTTTCGAGACACAGATTGCAAATAGCAAGCAGTTCATCTCTTCGCCAAACATTGCCGCCGGGATTATGAGGACTACATAAAAAAAACATCCGTGTGCGGTCATCGATTTTGCTTTTCAGATCATCGATATTCATATGATAACGGCCATTTTCAAGCACCAGAGGGTTGATTAGCAACTCCCTCCCTGCTTCTTTAACCGCTGAAAAAAACGGATAGTATACCGGAGTTTGCACGATAACCTTATCTCCGGGTTGGGTGAATGCCAACACACTTGCATAAAGCGCAGGCACCACCCCAGGCGAAAACTTAATATGCTCTTTTTGAATACCCCATCCATGCTGAGTTTGCATCCAATGAATAATGGAATTGTAATAATCCTTATCTTGAACGGTATACCCATAAATACCATGATCCAAACGTTTTCTCAGGGCTTCGAATATAAAAGTTGGGGCTTTAAAATCAGTATCGGCCACCCACATGGGAAAAACATCATCGGTACCAAATATTCTTTTTCGCAAATCGTATTTATAGCTCGAAGTATGTTCCCGGTTTATGATTTCATCAAAATTCTGTGACATGAAGGATTTTTGGAAGCAAAAATAAGCAATTCCTGTTTAATTTTTGCAAATGCAAAAAGTGGTTAACTGAAAGTTCAATGCCACGATTTGGTTAATTTGAATAACCATGGGTAACAGCCAAAACTAACGATCTAATCCGTGACCAGTGGGTCCTCGTTCACTTATCCGCAGCATTAGGGCAAATATAAAACCGAAAAATCCCAAACTGGTAAATATATACATCCCGGGAAGGTGTCCCGCAGGGTTTGATGCACTTGCGTGAAAAAAATCATTAACTCCACCAATGAGTATATTAAATACAAAAAGTCCTGCATTTTGTACCATATTCATTAATCCATAGGCAGTTCCTAATCTTTTTTCTTCCACAATCAGGGCAACTGAAGGCCACATTACAGCAGGAATCAGGGAAAATGAAATTCCCATCATCATCATTGGGATCAGTAAGTTAGTATTAATGATATTATCAATATTAAACCAGCTCAATACAATGTGATACTGGCTTGGTAAGCCTAAAAAGGAAGAAATATCAGGCAAATAGGTTAACATTAGAAATACAGGGATCATGAGCAAAGAGCCAAACATCATTAATAGTGATCTTTTTTTGATACGATCAATAAAGAATCCAAAAATTGGGGTAATAAACATTGCCGTTACAGTGAGAATACTTGAAAGAAATCCTCCGATAGCCCGGCTTTCACCATGATACTCCTTGAAAAAGTTAACCGCAAAAGTTTGGAATGGAAATATAGCGGAATAAAAAGTTACACACAGCGCAGTAATGAACCAGAAGGATTTTGAAAATCCAAAGACTTCGCGAAGAACTATTTTATCCTGATGACCTTCAGGTTTTAAGTTATATTTTTTGACAGCCAGAAAATCAAATCCATAATAAAGGATTAAGGCAAGAATAGATATAAATCCAGTAATGGAGGCGATCCAAAGAGGTCCCTGCCAGGTAACATAATATTTTGCTGCCCATGAAGGAGAGTTTAGTGCCATAAAAGAGCCGGCCCGGGCAATCATCAAATTCAGACCAAAGGCAAATGCGAGTTCCCTGCCTTTAAACCACCTGGCCAACGCTGTATTAACAGCTACGATCATCGATTCTGCGCCTAACCCAAATATTAAACGCCCCACCGCCATCGTAAGCAAAGTTCCTTTAAATGCGGTAAAAAGACCTCCTATCGTCATAAGAATGCAAAATAATAAAGAAGCCTTTTTAGTCCCAATCCTGTCAATGATAATACCTCCGATCAGCACCATAACGATATTCGGAAGACTATAAATTCCATTAAGCGTACCCAGATTAGTATCCGAGAATCCAAGTTGACTTTTAAGCAGATCAGCTAATGGACTTATACTATCGTAAATGTAATAACAACCAAACATAGCCACGCTGATAAAAATTAATATGATCCAGCGATAATATGGTGGTGGAGCTTTTTTATTTGCCAATTCGTTCATTTGATATGGTTAAATCAACTTAAACTATATGTTTGCTAATTGTAAAGATGTGAATTTTTTTTATTCCCTTAATTCGATAAGGTTAATAAGTGAGAAGAAAATGATTATTTTTTTTCAAAATTACTATTACACAACAAAGTGGCTGATTGTTCAAAAGTCAGGGAGTTGAAGATCGTGGAAAAAAGAAAGTCGCCGTGATAGAATACGGTGCGATCTATGGTACAAAGCAAAAACAGGAATATGTCCGTGAACAATTCCTGTTTTACCACTAATTACTAATCTACTACTCTACTACTAACTAACTAACTACTACTAACTACTAATTACTACTACTATGTATTACCTAAAATCTTTCAAAAAAATCATCTTTTTTTTCATTATCAGTTGGAGTAAGCTTGATATCCGTCATTTTTTGCATTCTTTTTGGTGCCTCTATTATCGGTTTAAATTTGCTTTGATCTTTTTTTGCCGGCACTGCTAAACTTTGTTTTAATTTTTTAGGATCCAGTCTGTTATTTGCCGACATACCCGAAATTTTAAAGAAAGATATAAGTTCGCGCAGGTTTTCAGATTGGTTTGCCAGCTCTTCGGCATTGGTAGCCAGTTCTTCGGATGCTGATGCATTTT
>CAYZNC010000138.1:0-10111 GCA_964478555.1 uncultured Bacteroidales bacterium
AAAAGGTAGCTGCAATTATAAAAGATTTATCTTAAAAATATAGAACTACTTTCGGTGGAAATCAAAACGTCAAAGACTTCTTACGTATATCGTGTTCTATTTAATTTCTCTGTCGATCAAATAATTATTACGATCAGCCGAATTTCTGGAAATCAATTCACCGAGAAATCCTGCTAAGAATAACTGAGTACCCAGGATCATAGTGGTTAAGGCCATATAAAAATATGGGCTAGTGGTAACCAATGGCACCCTGATATTATTATAAACGCAATACAGCTTATGAATACCCAATCCCAGCGAAGCTATTAAACCAAAGCCAAACATCAGTGTTCCCAGTGCTCCAAAAAAATGCATGGGGCGTTTGCCAAACTTCGAAATAAAGATAACCGTTAGTAAATCGAGATAACCATTCACAAAACGTTCGAGCCCGAACTTGCTCACTCCGTATTTACGTTTCTGATGTTCAACGACTTTCTCGCCAATGCGTTTAAAACCTGCTTTGTAGGCAAGAACAGGAATGTAACGGTGCATTTCGCCAAAAATTTCTATGCTTTTGATCACTTCTTTGCGGTAAGCTTTCAAGCCGCAGTTCATGTCGTGCAGTTTGATACCAGTGAAGAAGCGCTGAGTACCGTTATATATTTTGCTTGGCAACTTTTTGGTGAACAATGGGTCTTTTCTGTTTTTCTTCCAACCCGAAACCAAATCGAACTTTTTTTCTTTGACCATTTCAAAAAGTCCGGGTATCTCGTCGGGGCTGTCCTGTAAATCCGCATCCATAGTAATTACCACCTCGCCTTTGGAAATTTTGAAGCCACAATAGAGAGCAGCCGATTTGCCATAGTTACGCTGCAAATGGATACCTTTGATATTGTTATTCTTTGAGGCAAGATTTTCAATAACCTTCCACGACTCATCCGAACTTCCATCATCAATTAAAATAGCTTCATATGAATAATGGTTGGTCTGCATTACGCCATCAATCCAGGTTAGCAGTTCGGGAAGCGATTCTTCCTCATTATAAAGTGGCACAACTATTGAAATATCCATAAAAAATTATATTTGAGAATGCGACTCTTGGTTTACATTTGTTGAAGCCGTTTTCCTTTTTAAGTACGCAGAGGTTATTAATGAAAGAATAACGCCAAGAAAAATGTAAAGAAAAATACTATTATAAAAATCGATTAAGGCGTCATAGTTTTTTAATCCATCATCCAGTAATTTTATCGAGTTATCTATCACATTTTTAGCTAGTTGATTACCTAACGTCAAAAACCATGCTTTTTGAGCTTCAACAAGACGGGTAACATAGTTAGGGTCAAGAACCGTATTCTGTAAATAAGTATAAAACCCTGAAATAACGGCAGCAAATGCGGCGACTAATGTGCCTGTCATGACCCCCTGCTGGTAAGTCAAGTTTCCATTGAAAACAGTAGTTCGTATTTTTTTGGTAGAAAAATAAATTCCGATGTAATAACTTGCTATGGTAACTATTATTAAAGCAAATTGCATATAACCAACCGGAAGTACATTAAATACAAACATTAGGAATTCGATAACAGCCAGGATAATGCCTAATATAGCACCATACGTCATAGCGCTTTTCATCAAAGTATAGCCTGGGTTCACCATCAATTAGCTTTTTTATTACGGGAAAGGCACAAAGATATTAGTTTTTTAAATGTTGCACTTAAAATTGATCATAATTCGCTTTTGTATAAAAAATATTTATACTTTTGCGCCGGGTAAGTCTTATACGACCAGCTCCTGCTGAACTCCCCCAGGTCCGGAAGGAAGCAAGGGTAGGCGGTTGAGCGGTGCGATATAAGTAGCTTACCCACTTTTTATTTTAGCAAGTTAATAACTAATTTTTTCTGTTGATAAATACTTTTTCAAAAATCTCTCCCGTCTTCATTCTCCTAGTACTTTTGTTAGTAATTTCACATTTATTATTCTCACGTAAAAACGAACTTAGATTTTTTACTTTCCAAGATGAACAAAAAGATAACCAAAGTTTTACCGGTTAAAAAAAATGGCAAGAATGGCAACGCTGTTCTCGGCCCTGTGGATAATCTTGAACTGCACCTTCAACCTGATTGGTGGCGTCGAATTTTCAATTCAATGTATTTGAAGACTGACGCTGATGTTGTTGAAGATAAGCAAATAACTAAAAGTGAAGTCGAGTTATTTACCTCGATATTAAAGGTCGAAAAAGATAGTCAGATCCTCGATCTTGCATGTGGACAGGGGCGGCATTCATTAGAGCTCGCCCGTCAGGGATATAATAATGTGTTTGGTTTAGACCGTTCACATTATCTTATTAGAAAAGCAAAAGCAAATATGCAGCTTGAAGGGCTGAAGGTCAATTTTAAAGAAGGAGACGCCCGCAAATTACCATTCAATGCTGATATGTTTGACGTTGTTATGATCTTAGGCAATAGTTTCGGATATTTCGAAAGTACGGAAGATGATATATTAATTCTAAAAGAAGTACATCGAATTCTTAAACCAGGCGGAATATTTCTGATTGATGTTGCGGATGGCGCTTATCTTAAGAAAAATTTTCAGCCGAGAAGCTGGGAATGGATAGATAAAAAGCATTTTGTTTGTCGCGAACGATCACTTGCTAAGGATGATGAAAGACTTATTTCACGTGAAGTTATTGCCCACGTTGAAAAAGGTGTACTTGTTGATCAATTCTATGCTGAGCGTCTTTATACCCGTGATATTCTGGAAGGAATATTTAAAAGGGTAGGTTATAAACATATTGCGTTTCATGGAGCTATAGAAACCAATTCAATGCGAAATCAGGATTTGGGAATGATGGAACGACGAATCATTGTTACTGCAAAGGTAATGAAGGAATGGTCGCCGATTAAAGTCAAAGGAATTGACGCCAAGAACGTAGTTGTGCTGATGGGCGATCCAAGCAAACCGGATATCATTAAACCTTCCAACATATTCGATGATGACGATTTTGCAACAATCGCAAAACTCAAAAATGCCTTATCGCAATTGTCAGCCTATAAGTTTACTTACCTGAGCGCTCATAACACATTTTATACCGACCTTTTAAAACAGAAACACAAAATCGATTTTGTGCTTAACCTCTGCGACGAAGGTTTTAATAATCTGGCGAAGAAAGAGCTACATGTACCTGCTCTTTTGGAAATGCTCGATATTCCTTACTCGGGTTCAGGTCCGCAATGTCTTGCCTATTGCTATGACAAATCGCTGATCCGCGGTGTTGCAAAGGAAATGGGAATACCTGTTGCCGAAGCATTCTTTGTTAAATCAGAAGATAATGTTTTTGATCTGCAGATTGATTTCCCGGTAATTGCCAAACCAAATTTTGGTGACAGTAGTTTTGGTATTACCGAAAAAAGTGTAGCTAATACAATTGAAGAGTTAAATGATGCCATTTTGAAGATTCGTCATGAGTTTGGCTATGAAAATCCAATCCTTGTTGAAGAATTTCTTACAGGCAAAGAAATAAGCGTTGGGATAATAGGTAATCCTCCTGAATCATATACCGTATTGCCTATTGTTGAAGAGGATTTTTCTGATCTTCCTCCTGATCTGCCAAAAATTTGCGGATACGAGGCTAAGTGGCTTCCCGACTCACCCTATTTCATGCTTCTCAAATCGATTCCGGCCGACTTACCCGACGAGTTAGAAAAATCAATTATAGAAAATTGTGTTAAGTTGTTTGCCAGATTGGATTGTCGTGATTACTGCCGTTTTGATCTTCGCCTGGATAGCAATGGCATTCCCAAGTTACTTGAAGTAAACCCTAATCCGGGTTGGTGCTGGGACGGTCATTTAGCTAAAATGGCTAATATCAATGGCATTAGTTACTCCAAATTACTAGAAATGATTCTGCAAGCCACAGAACAACGCATGGGTCAAAATAAAACAGATGAACCTGCGCAAGTAAAAGTTGAATTAGCTGTTCTTTAATATAAGCCTCACATATCAAAAGGGAGGGTGTTTTCATTAAATGCCCTCCCTTGTAATTCATAGCCTACCAATTGCAATGATTTATACCCGCGAACAGGCCATTGAAATTATGAATAACATGGGAGCCGGTCGAGTGCCCTTCCTTTTTATCATTGATTTTGAAATGAAAGCTATTCGGATATTTCATTTGGACGCTAAACCTTCAACCTTATCATTTAACTTCCCCGGCAATTCAAAATTGAACTTATCCAAAAAATATAAGAAACCCTTCTACTTCAAAAAACATCCTTTATCTCTTTCTCAATATGAACAAGCCTTTGCCAAGGTCAAAAAACAAATTTTAGGAGGCAATTCATTTCTCTTAAACCTCACCTTTCCAACACCCATTGAAACTAATCTTACACTCTCTGATATCTATAAATACAGCCAGGCTAAGTATAAACTCTTGCTTAATAATGAATTTGTATGCTTTTCCCCGGAAACATTTGTTACTATCTCCGATGGAACCATTACTTCGTATCCCATGAAAGGTACCATCAAAGCCTCTGAACCTGAAGCCAGAAAACAAATAATGAACAATCCTAAAGAAATAGCAGAGCATCATACCATTGTTGATTTAATTCGCAACGATTTAAGTATGATTGCCAAAGACGTAACGGTTAGAAATTTTCGTTATATTGAAACTTTAAAAACCAATGAAGGTGATATTTTGCAAGTTTCGTCCGAGATTATTGGGCGATTGCCAGCAAACTATGAACAAAATCTTGGCAATATCATGTTTACGCTGTTACCTGCAGGTTCAGTTACTGGCGCTCCGAAAGCAAAAACGGTAGCCATCATAGAGTCGGTTGAACTAGAAAAGCGTGGTTATTATACCGGTGTTTGCGGTTACTTTGACGGATCAAAACTTGATAGTGCGGTAATGATCCGGTTTATAGAACACCATAACAATGCCCTGAGATTTAGAAGTGGTGGAGGAATCACATGTAACAGTGATATGGAATCCGAATATCGCGAATTAACAGATAAAGTATATGTCCCTATTATTTGAAACCATTAAAATAATTAACAACAGCATATTCAATATTGATTACCATAACAAACGGGTTAATGAATCGCGCCGGCAGTTATTAAAACAAACTGATTTATGGGATTTACGGGATATAATAGTTATTCCCGAAATCGACCTTAATTTAACTTACAAATGCAAACTGGTTTATTCTGAAAAATTACAAACTATTGAATTCCAAAAGTATGCTATAAGAAAATTACAAACATTAAAGTTGGTAGAATGCCCGGATATCGAGTATAGCTATAAATTTCTCGATCGAACGCAACTGGATACTTTAAAACAAACATATTATCAAACTGATGACATTATTATGGTAAAGAATCAACAGATAACGGATTGCACTTATGCCAATGTAATTTTTTTTGATGGTGAAAAATGGATAACACCGGCAAATCCGTTACTAAAAGGCACAAAGCGACAAAAGTACATTGATGAAGGTACTATATTTGAAGATAACATTAAAATTTGCGATCTTAAAAAATTTGTTAAAGCACGTATTATCAATGCTATGATTGATCTCCACGAATGTCCTGATATAAGGATGAAAAATATCTTCTTTTGATTAAACGTTATTATCCAATTTATTCAGACTAGAAACTATTCGGGTTGACTTATGTTTAAGAATCTTACCTTTGCAATTAAATATGAATTAGAATGAAGCTTCCACGATCCGCTATTGATATCATAAATGAATTGGGTTCCGATACTATCAGGGCTGTCATCTGATCCTCCTGATAACCTTTCATGAGACCAATTTTATTAAATATTTACGAATGAGACATTTAAACTATATATTCTTCTTTATTGTATTTTTCCCAAATGTGCTATCAGGTCAATGCGTTTCGCAGGTAAAATCTTTTAAACCAGGAGAAAAAATAACCTATATGGCTTATTATAATTGGGGTTTTATTTGGGTTTATGCTGGTGATTTAGAGTTTACCGTTAAGCAAAAATTATCCAGGGGCAAACAGGCATATCAGTTTGATGCCATTGGAAACAGTCGTAAATCGTATGACTGGATGTATAAAGTTCGGGATCATTTTCAGTCATTTGTTGAAATGTCGACCTTCAGCCCTATAATGGCAGAACGAAAGACGTCTGAAGGAGGCTACGAAGCATATGAAAGTTATGAATTTGTGAATGGTGGCAGAAAGATATATTCTACTGTGAGCAACTCGGACAAACCTTTTAAAAGAGACACACTTAATACTCAGCCTTGTACTTTTGATGTACTCACAGTCATTTACTATTGCAGGACTATCGTTTTTGATCAATATAAAACCAATGACAAAATACCCTTCAAAATAATTGTTGATAATAAGATTTATACCACGTATGTACGATATATGGGAAAAGAGACCATTAAAACACACCAGGGTAAAAAGTACCGGTGTATAAAATGTTCCGCCTTACTGGTTGAAGGAACCATATTTAAAGGTGGTGAAGACATGACCCTTTGGGTAACCGACGATGAAAACCGAATTCCGGTTTTAGTTGAAGCAAAAATTCTTATAGGTTCTGTGAAGGCCTATATAAATACAGAAGAAGGTCTGTGCAATGATTCTAAGGCCTTAGTTAATTAAAATTTTGTCAACTTTTGTAACTTTGTAAATTAAGTACTTTCTTATGGCTTCACCTATTCACCATAAATTTATTAAAAACAATCAAATAATAAGTGTAAGAGAGTATATTGGTAATCAACATGATGACATTGTATTATACGAAGTTGTTCGCCTAATCGATGGTAAAATTCTCTTTTTGGAAGATCATCTGGATCGGTTCAGTAATTCGTTAAATTATACCGGATTAAAAAATAATTATACAAGGGAAGAAATGCTGGCTCAACTTGGATTATTGATTTGTGAAAATCAAATAACGTTAGGTAACATCCGATTTGAATTAGTCGTAAACCAATTGACGAAAGTGCAGGAATTTCTTGCATATTTCATTGCTCATTCTTATCCAACGGATGAGCAATATAAAAACGGGGTTTCAGTTGCCATAACCGAGGCAATGCGAAACAATCCCAATGCAAAACGTATGCATTCAACTTTAATAGAAACCATTAACAACATTATACAAAAAGAAAAAGTCTATGAAGTTGTTATGATACATCCGGATAATTATGTAACTGAAGGCAGCAGGTCAAACCTGTTTATGATTAAGGATAACAGGTTATTGACGTCGCCGGAGAAAGACATACTACCTGGAATAACACGCAAATACATCCTCCAGGTGTGTGAAAATTTAAACTTCGAATGTCAGGAAAAAAGAATAACCCGGAGCGAATTATTTTCCATGGATGCATTATTTATTACCGGCACCTCTCCTAAAGTACTACCTATTAAAAATATAGCTAATAAAAACTTTGATGTAATTCATCCGATGCTCCGATTGATAATGAAAGAGTTTGATCGTTTGCTGATGCAACTTCTCGCAAATAGTCCAAAATTTATCTCACATTAAAACAAAAGTTAGAAAATAACCTGTTATTTTTGTCCTTTTTATAAACTTATTTTAATTAAAATACTGATATGCAATATGATATCGTAATAATTGGCGGTGGCATTGTTGGACTTGCCACTGCTTATAAGCTTAAAGAAAGCAAACCTGGGCTTAAGATTGCCTTATTGGAAAAGGAAAACGAATTAACAAAACACCAAACTGGGAACAACAGTGGTGTTATTCATTCAGGCATATATTATAAGCCAGGAAGTCTCAAGGCGTTAAATTGTATCAGTGGCTATAAAAAGCTGCTGGAATTCTGTAATAAGGAGGGTATTGCTTATGAATTGTGCGGAAAAATTATTATTGCAACCCGTAAAGATGAATTGGGGCGTCTTGAAAATTTATATCAGCGAGGATTAGAAAATGGTCTCACCGCAATTAAAAAGATTACCGCTTCGGAAATTAAAAATTATGAGCCTTACGCAACCGGAATAGCAGGTATTTGGGTTCCTTATACGGGAATTGTAGATTATAAGGATGTTTGCGCTAAATATGCCGAAATATTTACTGAGCAATACCAGGGAGAGATTTTTCTAAATCAGAAAGTAATAAACATCAAAAGCGAGCCTAACCTGTGCCGTATCACTACCAATGACAAAACCTACGAGGCAAAACTGGTAATCAATACAGCCGGATTATATTCGGATAAAATTGCACAACTTACCCAAAAGATCAATGTGCGAATTATTCCCTTTCGTGGAGAATACTATGAATTGAAGAAAGAGAAGCATTACCTGGTCAAAAATCTCATTTATCCGGTTCCCGACCCTGCATTTCCTTTCCTTGGTGTTCATTTTACCCGGCGTCAAAAAGGAGGAATTGAAGCAGGTCCGAACGCTGTATTTGCTTTCCGCAAAGAAGGTTACAAAAAAACCGATTTCAATCTTAATGAATTTATGGGAGCTTTGAGTTGGCCTGGTTTTCAAAAAGTTATGTGGAAATATTGGAAAACAGGTATTGGAGAGTATTACAGAAGTTTTAATAAATCGTCGTTTACAAAAGCCCTTCAACGATTACTCCCTGAAATTCAAAAAGAGGATCTCAAACAAGGAGGAGCAGGCGTGAGAGCTCAAGCTTGTACCCGCGAAGGTGCGCTGATTGATGACTTTTTAATTTTTGAAGAAAATCTGGTGATTAATGTTTTAAATGCTCCATCACCTGCGGCAACAGCATCTCTTTCAATAGGAAAAACAATTTCAGAAATGGCTTTAAAAAGATTTTAAGAATTAATTTACAGATTCTTTTTCTTGTACAACAAAGGGAATACGTAAAAGAGCCTTAAAATCATTACCAAGTTCAAACATGAGATCGTCCCCTGCTTCGTAATACCAATTAATGTGAATGTTATTCCCATTTTCATAAATTTTTTCCAAAAGCGTAAAAACCGTCATTAAAGATCGATTTGTACTACTGTTCGCATATTCCAGCATAACGTTAACTTCCGTAACCGGATATGGCTTATTTGTATAATTTGCAATAAATCTGAACAGTGGTTCAAAAAACGATAACGCATTTTCCGGAATGGAACGCCCGGATATAACCAACACACCGTCCTCGAATTTAATCAAAGGCGTATTTAACGTTCTTCGCATTAATAGATGCATACTCACAGATAGTTGTAAAAATGAATTTGAATTTTTATGGTCTCAAGTTAAAAATTTTCTGGTTTAAACGCAACCTTTTGAAAATTTTTGCATCAATACTTTATCAAACGAAGAACATAAAAGAAAAGTTTCATTTATACTTAGTAATATGTTTTATACAGAGGATGTGAATGATAAAAAAAAATTAATACTGACCTTCATCGCAACTATCAATATAAAAATAAGTTATAGTATAAAGTGGTATTTTACAAATATTGGTCTAATTTTTTTACTATTTTTGTTCACTTAATTTTTCAGGAAATTAGTTTACGAAAAGATAAGTTTTTTCTTATATGTAGAGAATATTTTATAACTTTAACAATCATCAGATTGTAATATAAAAATGTAGTATAGCAAAATCTTAATAAAGGAAATTTATTATTCAGGTAAACACTAAATATATGCTTAACCAAAAATCAGGCCTGTTAATGCAGAAGGCTGTTAAATTTTTTCAATCAACCACGCCTTCCTGGATTATTTTTAATGTCGATTTATGTATTTGTGCGGTTTCACTATTGTTGGCATTTCTCTTACGATTTAATTTTGATATTCCACTGGCATTCCGCAATAACCTTACACCGGTTATCTTCATGGTAATGGTGGTTCGTGCATTTTTCTTTTTTATAGGGAAAACGCATACGATGATTGTTAGACACACTGGTTTACGCGATCTTACAAAACTTATTCTGATCGTACTGGCTGGCAGCGTTGCAATTTGCTCAATCATTCTGGTAAATTATTTTTTCATTACGAAAAAAATATTAATTCCCAGCTCCGTTGTTATCATCGATTTTTTCATTACGGCCTATTTGATGACAGCCACGCGCCTATTAATTAAATTTATATTTTTAGAGTTCAGAAACAACAATAAAACCAAATCCAATGTAATCATTCTTGGCACCGACGAACTTGCCGTAGCTACTAAACG
>CAYZNC010000138.1:10121-11550 GCA_964478555.1 uncultured Bacteroidales bacterium
AGGTAAGATATAAAGTTATTGCCTTCCTGGATGACAGAAAACAAAACCACAAGAAAAATATTGAAGGAGTTAATATTTATCCTGTCTATAAACTTGAAGAGTTAATAGAAAAAAACGACATAAATGCGTTGATTTTAGCGAAGGACTATGTTAGCTTACTCAAGAAAAATCAAATCATTGATAAATGTCTAAATTTCAAGATTAAAGTTTTTACAGCCCCCAAGATAAAATCATGGATCAATGGTGATTTCTCAGTAAAACAATTTAAACAAATCAATATTGAAGATTTACTGGAAAGAGATCCTATAACCCTTGATTCCACAAACATTTTTAATCAGATCGACAACAAAATTATTTTAGTTACCGGAGCTGCCGGATCTATAGGAAGCGAAATTGTAAGGCAAATTTCCAATTATGATCCCAAAAAAATCATTTTACTTGATCAGGCGGAAACTCCACTTTACAATCTTGAACTTGAAATTGCCGAAAAGCTTCACTTTCATAATTTTGAACCCATTGTTGGTGACATTGCCAATCAGGTTCGTATGACCAAAATCTTCGAAAGATACCCTATTGACATTGTTTATCATGCTGCCGCATATAAGCACGTGCCCATGATGGAAAACAATCCTGCTGAGGCAATTCAAAACAATGTGATTGGCACTAAAATACTGGCTGACCTTTCGGTTAAATACAATGTCAAAAAATTTGTGATGATCTCTACGGATAAAGCAGTAAATCCGACTAATATCATGGGAGCTTCCAAACGTATTGCAGAAATGTATACCCAAGCACTCAACAACATAACTCCTACAAGCTTTATTACCACACGCTTTGGAAATGTATTAGGTTCCAATGGTTCTGCTGTTCCATTATTTAAAAAACAAATTGAACAGGGAGGCCCTGTTACCATTACACATCCAGAAATCACACGATATTTTATGACTATCCCCGAAGCATGTCAGCTTGTTTTGGAAGCAAGTTCCATGGGTAAAGGTGGTGAAATCTTTATTTTCGATATGGGTAAGTCGATTAAAGTCATAGATGTTGCAAAAAATATGATTCGCCTTTCCGGACTTGAAGTTGGTAAAGATATTCAAATTAAATATGTTGGACTGAGACCAGGTGAAAAGCTTTATGAAGAACTTCTATGTGATAAAGAAAACACATTACCAACCTATCATCCTAAAATAATGATAGCAAAAGTTGTTCATAATGAATTTAACACTATGTCCGATCATCTTAGCCAATTTGAGAAACTTATTAAAACGCAAAATAATATTGAAATAGTTAAACTCATGAAAAGAATTATTCCTGAGTATAAAAGTCAGAATTCGGTTTATGAAGTTCTTGATGCAAGTTCGACACAGAAGGTCACCAATAAAATTTCAATTAATTGAATTGGCCTTTTTTAGTATCATCTTACGAA
>CAYZNC010000138.1:11650-14633 GCA_964478555.1 uncultured Bacteroidales bacterium
TATCATCTTACGAACTGTTAGCTATAACAATATTGCAGGCATTCCCGCGTTAACCTGATAGAATAGGAAGGGCGGGAATCGTAATTTAAAAAAAACATTAAATTTGTCAATTACTATGCGTATTAGAATTCATCCCTATTACTAACAGTTATTGATCAAACAAGCGAATAATGATTACTGCTGAAACCAAAAATATTTGTCTCTTTAATAGTTGTAAAACATGGGGTGGGGGCGAAAAATGGCACCACGATATCGCGCTTAAATTCTTTGAAAAAAAATATAAAGTAATTGTCTGCACTAATCTGAATAGCGAACTATACCATCGGTTAACTAACATCATACCTGTATTCCAAATTAAAATTAGAAACCTCAGTTTTCTCGATCCTTTAAAAATATTGCAGGCTTACTTGATTTTCAAAAAATATAAAATAGATACCGTTATTTTTGGCTTACCATCTGATGTAAAAGCTGCCGGGATTGCTGCAAAACTTGCTGGAATAAGGAAAATTATTTACCGGAGAGGAACTGCTTTACCTGTCAAAAATTCCTTATTAAACAGGTTTATTTTCAAATATATAGTTACCGATGTAATAACCAATTCCATAGAAATAAAAAAGAAATTTCTTGAACGTAATCCAAAAATGTTTCCAATCAATAATATTCATGTAATTTACAACGGAATAGAAGTGAATGGAAATGGATATCAACCTCAAACTAAGCTAAACGGACATAGTAAACAGGTAATACTGGGCAATGCCGGGCGATTGGTTGAACAGAAAGGTCAAAAATATCTGATTGAACTAGCTTCAATCCTTAATAAACAACATATCGATTTTAAAATATTAATTGCCGGAAAAGGTATCTTAAAGGATGCTCTTATTTCTCATGCCCGTAAACTCAACGTTGATGATAAAATAGAATTCCTTGATTTCATGTATGATATGAGCAGTTTTTTCAAAACAATTGATATATTTCTCCTGCCCTCCTTGCATGAAGGTTCAGCAAATATTGTTCTGGAAGCTATGTATTATGCGAAACCAGTTGTGGCCTTTAACGTCAGCAGCATGCCCGAAATGATTGAAAACAATAAAACAGGGTATCTGGTAGAATTTAATAATATTAACGATTATGCTGATAGGGTTATCTATTTAATTCAAAATGCTCTTTTTAGAAAAGAAATGGGTGAAAATGCCAGAAACAGAGTCTTGTCGAATTTTGACATCAATAAGAATATAAAGCATCTGGAAGAAATAATTAATTAAGCGACAATAAGACCTTTAGAAATTTAAAAACTTACTTTTTACCTTGCCTGCCTTACCAATAAATTCACTGTCTGTACACAATTTAATAATAAATTACCAATTTAGGTCTTTTACCTGCCTCAGTACAATCGCTCGAAGCAAGTACAACCAGTTTATAGGGTATTTCGTCCTCAAGTTTAATCATAAAGCCATGCCCCTGAGCAGGATTATCAATGATATCCTGAACTAATTGGGTAACATCTATATTTATATAAGATTGATCAACAGCTGTGCTTTTAGGGACTGTAACTTTATTCGAATCAGTGGTAGCAGGTTGATTATTCCATGTTACCGTTTGTTCGTCCCATTCCTGAATAATACGATAAATTGAGAAAGCATTCTCCCCTGTTTGCTCTATCAAATTATTATAGCTATTCCAATACAAGGAAAGTTTTGCGCTTTTTATTTTTGTTTGAGAAGGAAAATAGGATAAGTCAAATTCTATAAGCGACCTTGCCACATCAAAAAAACCCTGGTTTGTCCATGCGAAAGTAGCTAAAAGAGACGAACTACCGGAGTTATTATCAGGAACTCTATTTTCAATAACCGCATCTTTGCCAACAATACTATCGGGTTGTAAAACTTTTGCAACGCCTAGGGTATCGACATTACAATCACATTTCGCATCTTTCTTGCAAGATGTAAACATTAACCCTGAAACCACTACTTGAAAGACAATAAACACCACAAAAAATATACGCAACATATATGAAAAATTATATGCACAAGATAATGACTTTGATGCTCATAATCAACTTGCCTATAAAAGCATATACTATCCTGTTATTCAATAAAATACTTCAATGTCATTGCAGAAAACAGTGTAGCCATCCCAAAAAAATTGAGATGGCTACACTATTAGAAAGATCAACAATCTTGCGATTAACAATTTAAGCGACTAAACTACTAATTAATCTATCTGATTCTAAATCTTTATTGCTTATAAAGACTTACTATTTCAGCCTGGGATAATGCACGATTATAGATCCTGACTTCATCAATTCTACCTGCGGTAAAATCATATTGAGGACGTATAAGACCCTCCGAATTACCGATATAAATATTATTTGGAATGTTTAAAATATTTCCCGTCTGGGTTTCAGAAGCCTCTAAACTTCCATTTACATACAATTTGGTATTGTTACCATCATATACGCCAACCACAAAATACCACTGATACATAGCGTATTGAAAAATTCCGGATGTACTAATTGGATGCGGTCCGAGGGTGGTTGTTACATTGAATAAAAATACGGGATTATTCAAATACAAATTTCCTTGAACAGCCAAATGATATAGAGATGCAGGAGGACTGATAATATTCTCTTTGCATACAATGGTATTTGCTCCATTACCATAAAATGGAACTGCATAATACCAACTACTAATCGAAATCTGAGTAGTAGGACTTAAGGAAGGTGAATTTTTTATATACACGTAATCACTTGAGCCATTTAAATCGATCGCTCCCTGATTATCTGATTTATTCCCAATTCCGTATACTCCTCTTCCATAATAAGTTCCGTTATTGTTGTTTCCACTGTAATCTAAAACGTCTCCATTAAAATGATAATAAGCAACAAGCCCATCATTAATGGTCGATCTTTCTAATATCACCACCAACGGGCCTTTATCTGTACTCTTGAAATGAAGTTTAAGTTCTTCTTTGGTAAAGGTTTGGC
>CAYZNC010000139.1:0-14618 GCA_964478555.1 uncultured Bacteroidales bacterium
AAAGTTTGGTGCGAATCTTCCAATTCTTCCATTTCATATTCGTTCCCTTTTAGTGTCCTAATTAAATTTACAACTTTTTTAAGAAAAAAACAGGCAAAACGACGTTTAATAAAAAAACAAAAAATTGATAATCTTATAAAGTGTTTTGTGAGGTATTACTATTAGCAGATAGAATAAAGAAAGTGATAAGACTGCTTAATAACCTCTGAAATTTCAAATTGTGTAAACAGTCATTGATAGTCGTATTTAAAATAAAATTGAAGTATCTGTTTTGAAGTTTAATTATAATCGCGAATACATAGTAGATCCACATGAACGAAACTGTAGCTAGAACGATCAGTCCCTATCGGTAAATAGGAACTGAGCTATGTTTCATTAAAGATAATGGAGAAGAAGCCTTAAATTTATTTATCTTTGGGCTACCAACTCGTTAATGACTAAACCAATGAAAAAAAACTATAATCAAATAGTTGTAATAATAAGTTATTTGTTATTTGTGTTTTCATCTGTAAGTCGGGCTCAGACTTTACCAATGAGTCAACCCGCAAAGGAAAATAATGTTATTCCTGATCAGTATAAAGAAGCATATCATGAGTTAGACGAAACTCTCCACCAGGCTAATCAGATGTATCCTTTCAAGAAAGGCGATAATTGTCCGCTGGTTGCTCCAAACCTCAATATGGCCGCAAGCTTTCATAATCCAGCCATGTCTGATCTACAGCGCTGGAAAGATATACTTGCAACACTCGATGCGTTTAAGTCTATGAAAATGAATGGGCTACAGGTTCAGATTACAGCCCCTGATCTTGCCCTTGGTGACACAGTGGCGCTCATCGATTTTTATCAGCATCTTACCAAAGAAATTCATCTGCGGAATATGAAATTGTACATAGAACATTTTGTGAATATACCGTTTGATGCAAATTTGCCTTCCGGTAAAAACGGACATAAGGATTCCATAAATTTGAAGAATGACCCTCAGGGGAGACAAGATTTTTTGAAGATTTTAGAGAAAGAAGTCTCTATGATTTATCGCACAATCAAGCCCGATTACCTGAGTCTGCTAACTGAGCCCGCGTTAGCAATAAACCGGTCGTTACATTTTTCTTTTTCATCAGATGAACTGGCTAATTGGGTAGGAGATATAGCAACTCGTCTTAAGAATACAGGTCTTAGTCCTGGTACTTTTTTGGGAGCCGGAGCGCTAACCTATGAACCAGAGAGTTATGTGCTAAAATTTGCAAAACAGAAGAGCGTGGATTATATCGATTTTCACTTTTATTCGCTGAAAATCATGGGAGAAGACCAGTTAGCAAAGCTGGCAAATCTTATTCGGAAAATTCGGGATGAAAGACCTGAAATAGAAGTGACCATAGGGGAGGCATGGCTTTTAAAGCAAGACAAGGACGGATTGAAAGAAACAATCCAGGAAATCTTTTTCAGGGACAATTTTAGTTTTTGGAGTCCGTTGGATCAGGAATTCTTGCAACTTCTGATGGGAATGGCTCAAAAAGCAAATATCGCTGTAATTGTTCCTTATTTTAGTCAATACTTTTTCGCTTACTATACTTTTGGAGATGCTGAAAGCAGCCTGTTACCCATGTGGCCGAAAAGCGTTAAAGCATCGTGGAACAAGGCTATAGAAGCTATACACGATCATAAATTCTCAGATACGGGACAGGCAATGCGTTCGATATTGGAGTAGTTTTTTGGTAATGGGATTAATATTCGAGCGCTAAAAATAGCTTATGGTTTCTTATCTTCTGCTCAGGCAAATGTGTTCGCTAAATTTCAAGTTCAGCTAAGATAAAGTTTTTAACACCTACCCTGCCATAGCCTTAATTTTGCATCATAAACAATTAAATTAAAAATATATGCAAAAAATAAATGAACAATCGAATGTAATCACTTGGTTCGAAATTCCCGTTACTGATTCAAACAGGGCAAGAAAGTTTTACGAAACCATTCTTGATATTAAGATGAATACCCAATACATGGAGGAAACGAAAGAGGAAGCAACATTCTTTCCATCCGTTCCAGGAATTATACAAGCAACCTCAGGGCGTGTTACCGGTGTGCTTGTAAAAAATGAACGTTCTAAACCATCAAGGGAAGGAACTTTGGTATATTTGAATGCATATCCATCCATCCAAACAGTTATCGATAAAATAGAAAGCGCCGGAGGGAAAGTACTGGTTCCTAAAACCAAGATTATAGCTGGTTACATCTCAGTCTTTATCGATACGGAAGGTAACAGAGTGGCATTGCACGCAGAAGCATAAGTAATAGTGTAGGATTCTAAATAAACAAAACTTTTCCCTACCTGAAAAGAAAAATCAGCACTTGGTCTTTTCAGGTAGGGTCGTTAAGTATTATAACCATCATCCTTGAACTGCTTCAGGCAAAAATTGTTGTAGCATGGAAAGGTTTTAAACGAAATGAAAGAAGAAGAAAAAAATAATACGCTCTATGGATGGGCTACCAGACAAACCATGCAAAGGTCAATGATAATCCAACGTACAATGGTGTTAAGTTAAAGTCATTTGATTGAAATTGGCTTAGGAAAATATTTTTCAAGGCCGAATTCTGAAATTATAATTAGTCCGTTGTAATTATTCCATACCGAATTATTTATTGATAAATCTCAACCTTTTGGGTAACGAGAATCACCTCTCCATTGCGCAATCCGTTACAGTATTTCCGTAACTTATGTTCGATTAATTTTCCTTACAACTTCCCTTAAATTGACTAAAATATATACGGGATGAGACACCCAATTTTTTTTCTCAAAACTACTTTTCCCAACGTAAGAAAAGCCTTAGCAACTTTGGTTGTGGGGATTATGTTAACTACAATAGCTATCTTCTATGCGAAATACAATGTTGAGGGAGAAGCCGATAAAAACTTCAAACTGGTTTGTAACGATATAGCTTCTAAAATTGATGCACGGCTTCATGCTCATGCACAACTTTTACGGGCAGGTTCTGCTTTTTTTGAAGGCTCTGATAGCGTTACCCGCAACGAATGGCGAAAATTTTATGAACGCGTAAAGATTAACAAAAATCTACCTGGAATTCAAGGGCTTGGCTACGCTTTGGTGATTCCTAAAAGCCAATTAAAACGCCATATCCAAAATACTATAAAAGAAGGTTTTCCTAATTATACTGTAAAACCAGCTGGGGAAAGGGATATTTATACTTCGGTTTTTTACCTTGAACCATTCACTGGTCGCAATCTTCGGGCTTTTGGCTATGACATGCTCACTGAACCTGTGCGAAGAAAAGCTTTAGAAATATCCCGTGATTCTGACGTAACCATGCTTACTGGCAAAGTTACCTTAGTGCAGGAAACAAACCAAGATGTACAAGCAGGTACGCTGATGTTCGTTCCTGTTTACAAAAATGGAAAGCCAACGAACACAGTTGAAGAACGTCGTGATGCAATAGTAGGATGGGTTTATTGCCCATATCGCATGAACGATTTAATGCAAGGTATCCTGGGGCACTGGGACATCGACAAAAAGGAACGAGTTCATTTGCAAGTATTTGATGATGAGGCTATTTCTGTTAAAGCACTATTGTTTGATAGTCAGACTAAAGATACACTTAAGCATAACAATTTAAATTCCAGAACAGAAATGCTACCGGTAGATTTTAATGGAAAGAGGTGGACTTTACTTTTCACTCAATCTACAGAACGGTTACTAATCTTTAATAGCAAAGTGCTAATTGTGTTATTTAGTGGTATCATCATAAGCTTATTATTGTTTACGCTTTCATTATTGTTATTTAATACACGTTACAGAGCACAACTAATTGCTGAGCAACTAACTTCAGCACTTAAAGAGGAGAAAGAACGCTTTCACGTTTTGCTTAATTCGTCGGCTGAGGCTATTTATGGAATTGATCTGAACGGATGTTGCACATTTTCTAATACAGCCTGCCTCCATATACTTGGCTATAAAAATCAAGAGCAACTGTTGGGTATAAACATGCATGATCTCATTCATCACTCTCATGCCGATGGCAGTAGTTTTGCAGTGAAGGATTGTAAAATATTTAAGGCCTTCCAAAATGGTATTGGATCGCATGCCGACGATGAAGTGCTTTGGCGGGCGGATGGTACATGTTTTCCTTCTGAATATTGGTCGTACCCGATTTTTATTAATGGAAAAATTGAGGGGGCTGTTGTTTCCTTTTTTGATATTAGTGAACGTAAAGCCACTGAAGAGTTATTGGAACAAACACGAAAAAACTACGAAACATTCTTCAACACCATCGACGACTTTCTTTTTGTACTTGATGAACAGGGAAATATAATTCATACCAATAACCTTGTTAACGAACGTCTTGAATACACCAGGGAAGAACTTGCCGGTAAATCAGCGCTTATGGTTTATCCTCCCAATCGCCGGGATGAGGCTGGTCGTATTGTGCGTGAAATGCGAGAAGGCAAAGCAGATTTTTGCCCTGTTCCCGTAGTTACAAAATCGGGTAAACTTATTCCTGTTGAAACGAGGGTCTCTCAAGGATTTTGGGATGGCAAACCTGTTATTTTTAGCGTTACCAAAGACATTTCGAAAATTCAGTTATCAGAAGAAAAGTTTTCTAAATTGTTTTACATCAACCCATCCGCTTGCGGTTTAAGCGATTTGTTTACAGGAAAGTATATCGAGGTAAATGAAGCATTTTACACCTTGCTTGGGTTTGATAAAAATGAAGTCATTGGAAAAACAGTAACGGAATTAGGAATAGCAACTTCAGAAACGATCGATGCGATTTTGCAGAAAGCGGATAGTAACGGAAATGTAAGCAATGTGGAAGTTGATTTATTAGCAAAAAATGGAAGTATCAGGCATGTACTCTTATCATCTGAGAATATAAACATACAGGATTTAAAATACCGTTTTACTGTTATTCATGATATAACTATACGAAAGCATGCGGAGGAAGCGCTTCAGCAAAGCAACCAGAAACTCGAAGCCATTATCACAGCGTCGCCGGATGGAATAGGAATGGTATCTCTGGATGGAACATTGCAACTCGTATCCGACAGATTAGCAATAATATATGGCTATTCCAGTGCAGACAAGGATGAACTCCTTGGGAAAAATGTATTTGATTTTGTCGATTCGTCAAATCACCAATTGTTAACGGACAATATCCATAAATTGCTTGCAGGTGACAGTGATCGTAAGATTACAGAGTATTTGGCTATAAAGAAGGATAAAAGCTTATTTTATGTCGACGTAAATTCTTCTGTCCTTTTTGATCCAAAGGGGAATCCGGAAAGAATTTTGTTTGTTGAACGCGATATCACAGAGCGAAAGCAGGCTGAAGAGGCTTTGCAATCAAAGACATCCTTACTTGAGGCCCAAACAAACGCTACTATCGATGCCATATTGGTCATTGGCGAGAATCAGAAAAGAATTCTTATTAATCAGCAAATTATTAAACTGTTTAATATTCCACAGTCTATTGTAGAGGATGAGGATGATGCCAAGTTGCTCAATCATGTAATGGGATTAACCAAATATCCTGAGAAATTCCTGGAAAAAGTAATTCACCTTTATAACCACCCAGGGGAGATCAGTTACGATGAGATTGAATTCAAGAATGGGACGGTTCTGGACAGGTATTCTGCCTCTGTTTTGGGCAAAGATGGAAAAAACTATGGAAGAATCTGGACATTCCGGGATATCACCGAACGAAAACTTGCAGAGAAAGCTCTGAAACAAGCATCTACTCGTTTGGCATTGGCTACACGTGCTGGTGGTGTTGGAGTTTGGGATCTTGATATACTAAATAACACGCTATTATGGGACGATCAGATGTTTACTCTTTACGGAGTCGATAAAGAAAAGTTCAGCGTTGCATATGAAGCATGGCTGGCAGGTGTCCATCCTGACGATGTTGTTCGTGGCGACATGGAAATCCAGCTGGCGATTCGCGGTGAAAAAGAGTTTGACACTGAGTTCCGGGTTTGCTGGCCCGATGGTTCTATTCATAATATACGAGCTCTTGCTTCCGTTCAGCGTGATGATTCAGGCAACCCTCTCCACATGATTGGTACTAACTGGGATATAACAGAGCAAAAACGATCCGAAGCCGCGCTTTTAAAGTCCAAGCAAGAGGCAGATATGGCAAATCAAGCCAAATCGGAATTTCTTGCTAACATGAGTCACGAAATCCGCACGCCTATGAATGCAATCCTTGGATTAAGTGAGGCTCTGTACCATAAACTCGATTCGCGGCAGCACCAGAAAATGGTAAAATCGGTTTTAAGTAGTGGTAATCTGTTATTGTCGTTACTCAATGATATTCTTGATCTTTCAAAGATTGAAGCAGGTAAACTGGATATCACCCTTCAGCCATTAGATTTGACAGCCCAGTTGCTGGAAATATCAATGTTATTTAAAGATAAGGCGGAGAAAAAGGACATTAAACTTGACATTCAAGTAGGTACTGATTTCCCGGGAGCTATCATGATTGATGAGCTAAGGATTAAACAAGTAATATTCAATCTTGTAGGTAATGCTATCAAATTTACCCATACAGGATTTGTAAATATTAAGGCTTCGTTTACCCATAGCACTGAAAATTTCGGTCAATTACAACTTGAGGTTGAAGATTCGGGTATAGGGATTCCCGAGTCGCAACAGCAAGTGATCTTTGAATCGTTTCGTCAACAATCCGGACAGTCGAACCGTGATTATGGCGGTACCGGATTGGGGTTAGCCATTTCTAAACGATTAGTAGAAAAGATGAAAGGGACAATCTCTCTTTGCAGCGTTGCAGGACAGGGATCAGTATTTAAAGTTGTTTTCCCTCAGATAGAGATAAGTGACAAAGTGAGACGAAAAGAAGTTTTCGAAGAACGCCAAAACGTGTTTTTTGAAAAAGCATCGATCCTTGTGGTCGATGATGTTGCATCAAATATAGAAGCCATAGAAAATCTTTTATCCATGAGTGCTGTGACTGTTTCATCAGCCGAAAATGGTGAGATTGCACTTGAAATACTGAAATCCTCCTCACCCGATCTAATTTTACTCGATATGCGTATGCCCGGGATAGATGGTTATGAGGTCGCAAAGCGAATAAAAGCCGATCCCGACAAAAAGCATATACCTGTTATTGCATTCACGGCATCTGTATTTAGTGCTGAAAAAATCGAAAATTCGAACGATTTCGAAGGCTTTCTCTATAAACCGGTGAATAGGGCTGAGCTATTTAATCAGTTGATGAAATATTTAAAATATTCAACTGAAAACAGTGTTAAGCAAGGATCGCATGAAGGGATAAACCAAATTATTGTTTCAGGCAAAATGCTTGAAAGGTTACCAGAGGTTACGAAAATATTGAATGAAAAATTTATGCCTGAATGGGAAACTATAAAAGATTCTCTGGTACTATTTAGAATTGAAGAATTTTCCAAAGCGCTCAGCGAAATGGCAACAGAAGTGAAATTCCCATTTTTGATAGAATATGCCAACAGAATAAAAGAAGATGTTGAAATCGTCGATTTAGAGTCCCTTCACGATACGCTTCATGAGTTTCCGATTATTGTAAATAATTTATTTCAAATGATAAAACATGAATGAAACAATCCATATTCTCATTGTTGATGACAACCGCGAAAACCTTAAAGTAGTGAGTAATTTTTTAAATGATAAAGGTTATAAAATTGCTTTGGCCCTCGACGGAATGAGTGCTCTCGAGGTGCTGGGAGCCCATAAAATTGACCTTATCTTATTGGATATCATGATGCCCGGTATGGATGGTTTTGAAATCTGCCAACAAATAAAAGCAAAAGAAGCATTGAAAGACATTCCGATCATTTTTCTTACAGCCAAAGTAGATACGGACGATGTTGTTAAAGGATTTCAGATGGGAGGGGTAGATTACATTTCCAAACCTTTCCGAAAAGAAGAACTGTATGCAAGAGTTAACAACCATATTCAAATAAAATTGGTCAGGGACTTGCTCACAAAATATGCCAATGAAATGAAAGATTCGAGAGAATTAATGATGAAACTGCTATTTGAATTTGGAGAAATTATGAATTCACATGTTTAAAATTGATTTTAATGGAAACTTCTGTTCACCATATTTTAATTGTTGATGATGTACTTAAAAATCTTCAAATAACGGCACAAATTGTGAAAGAAGCAGGTTATCTTTTTAGCCTTTCACAAAATGGTCAAGGCGCATTCAGCATTTTAGAAAATGAAGTACCTGACTTGATTTTACTGGATGTGATGATGCCGGAAATGGATGGTTTTGAAGTATGCCGAAAAATCAAACAAAATTTAAAATGGAAGGATATCCCCATCATTTTCCTAACGGCCAAAGATCAGACGGAAGATCTGGTGGAAGGCTTTAACGCGGGAGGTGTAGATTACATTAGCAAACCATTCAACCGCGATGAGCTACTAATGCGTATTAAAAATCATCTGGAATTGAGCGAATCCAGAAAGAAGATCCTGAATATGAGCAGGACGCGTGATAAGTTGTATTCCATCATTGCCCATGATATTCGATCCCCTCTTTCGGCCATCGCTTTAACTATCAGTGCCATCGCAAAAGGCAAATTGAACACCTCCGGTGAGGAATTTAAAGAAATAATCAGTCATCTTGACAACTCCACCCGTAATACAAATAATTTACTCAATAATTTACTGGAATGGGCAAAAATTCAGCGGGGAGCTATAAACTTATATCCCAAAAACACACTTCTGTACCCTATTTTAACAGAATGTTTGCAACTTTTAGATGGCAATGTTAAAGATAAAAATATTACGGTCGACGTATGTATTCCGGAAGAAACCGAAGCTTTTTTTGATGAGGTAACCATGCACACTGTGTTTCGAAATATTATTTCCAATGCCATAAAATTCACACCGGAAAATGGAAAGATATTCATTGAATCTAAAAAATCGGCAAATTTTGTATCGATAATTATCAAAGATACAGGAATAGGTATGCCCCAAGAGGTGCTTCATAAAATATTTGATAAAAACGAACATTATACTTCGTTGGGAACCAAAAAAGAACGGGGAAGCGGGTTGGGACTATATCTGGTAAAAGATTTTATGGAACAGAATAATGGGAAAATTGAAGTAACGAGCGCTGAAGGCAACGGAACTTCCTTCTCTGTATTTATTCCGGAAGTTGTTTAAGTAATTTATGTTTATGCATGAATCACCATTGAATATATTGGTTATCGACGATGACCCGGTTTTCAGGAATTTGTTGCGTAGTATTTTAAAAGAAAAATATAATGTCTTTGTGGCAGAAGCTCCTTCACTTGCATTTAAAATTCTGCAAAAAGAAAAAATAGATATCCTTATTTGCGATTTTAAATTACCTGAGATGAATGGGTTACTGGTACTTGAAAAAGTAAAAAACGAACATCCCAACATAGAGGTAATTATGATTAGTTCATCGGGCGAAATGGACACGGTAATTGGTGCATTACGCAAAGGAGCCACCGATTACCTGAGAAAGCCGTTTACCGTACCCGAAATATGGTTGGCGGTGGAGCGTACACGAAAAGTCTCAGAATTAAGTACAAGCCTGAATCAATTCAAAAAAAAGAATTCACTTTTAACGGAGGTTGTGAACCGTGAACTGGGTATTAACATTATTGGAAAATCCGATGAAATAAAAAGTATCATGCAACAGATGCAAAAAGTTGCACAAACACCTGATACCTCCGTACTAATTATAGGCGAAAGTGGTACAGGTAAGGAATTGGTGGCCCGGGGCATTCATAATTTAAGCAACCGCAAGGATGAATTATTTGGGGCCGTTAACATGTCGGCAGTGCCGGAAACACTATTTGAGAGTGAATTCTTTGGCCATAAGAAAGGTAGCTTTACCGGAGCTATTACTGAAAAAGCCGGATGGTTTGAATCTGCTAATAGCGGAACTTTATTCTTAGATGAGATTGGAGAAATGGCAATACCTTTACAGGTTAAACTATTAAGAGTTCTCGAAGATCGTCATTTTACTAAAATAGGCACACAACATGAGCAATGTTTCGATATTCGGGTTGTTTCCGCAACCAATAAATCGAATGGGGAACTTATCAGTGGCAGAAGCTTTCGACTTGATTTGTACCATCGGTTAAGCACTTTTATTATTGAACTTCCGCCTTTGCGCGACCGCAAAAACGATGTTCCTGAATTAGCCGACTATTTTTTCAGTTCATTGTCGAAGAAACTGGGTAAACACATTGCCGGTATTCATAAAGACGTTTACGAACTTCTTAAAACATACCACTTCCCTGGAAATATACGCGAACTCAAAAATATTATGGAACGCGCAATTATAATATGCGACACTGAATTGATTTTACCTAAACATTTCACATCCTTAAATTTTAAGCCCTTGATCCCAGCCAACCGAGTTAATGATGACTTTTACGATTTAAAAGAACTTGAAAGGCATACTATTGTTAAGGCTCTGCAAAAAGTTAAATTTAATAAGGCCGAGGCTGCCCGCTTACTGAATATCGAATGGAATGCGCTGTATCGGCGAATTCAAAAATATGACATTGACTTCCCTGAGGACAAATTATAAAAGTCTTTAAAAAAGAAGATTTTTATTTCGATTTCGAAGAAATTCCAGTAACTAATACTTTGCTTAAATTATATAACATATTGTGAATAAATTCATTAATTCACGTGGCATTCTAATTGCATATTAATAAGTATTATCAAAAAAAATAAGGTTATGGATTTGAAATGCTTATTCATTGGAAAGAACTGCCTTTTTACGGAAAAAATAAAAAAAATAGAAAACCATGCGGAAGTAGTTCAGATTAATTATCCGTTATCTGCTTTCCAGTATCTCCAAAATAGAAAAGATATAAATATAGTTATCTACGTGGCTGATCGAAACTTGGACGTCGCCACTCAAGATATTAACTTCTACACAGAAAATTTTAAAAAAATGGACCGGATTTTTTTAGTTCTCGTTCATCACAAAAAACAAATATCAGAACTATTTATGAAAGGAGTGGACGATGTATTTTATGTCAACAGTGAGATTCAGAGCATTTTTGAACGTGCAACGATTTTATTAACATACCAAAATCAAGTATCAATATGTGTCTCAATAGATAAAGCGAAAATAAAACAAGCTCCTTTATGGGAACAAGCCAAAGCATTTACAGTCTAAACTAAACCTTCTCTGGATTAAACTTTCGTCCATTCTTCGCAATTGTTATATTTGTAAATTAAAAGTTCTAAAATTTCAGCGAAAATGATGAGACGACTTATTACAATAACAATTTGGGCAGGTGCTATATTGTGTTGCCAATATACAATGGCACAAACTCCATTTAATCGCGGGGTCAATCTTACCAATTGGTTTCAAACCTCAGGTACGCAACAGATCCAATTTTCCAAATTCACTAAAAAGGACTTTGAAAATATAAAAAGTTTGGGTTGTGATGTGATCCGCCTTCCGATAAATTTATTTTACATGACAGATGGGAAACCCAATTACACTGTTGATACGCGTTTCTTCGATTTTTTGGATCAGGCTGTGACCTGGGCAGAGGATTTAAAAATTTACCTGCTACTCGATAATCACACCACAGATGATTTGGCCAGTAAAAATCCTGATTTGGAAACTACACTGGTAAAAGTGTGGAAACAAATGGCAACCCACTATAAGGACCGTTCCAATTATATTTTATACGAAATTATGAACGAACCCAATGGCCTTACCACCGTAAATTGGAGTATCATACAGCAAAAAGCAATTGATGCCATCAGGCAAATTGACACGAAACACACGATAATTGTGGGTGCTTCCAATTTTAACAATTACAACGATCTTTCACTCTTACCGGTTTACAGCGATAAAAACCTCATTTATACATTTCACTTTTACGATCCCTTTATTTTTACACATCAGGGCGCAAGCTGGCCAGTTCCCTCAATGGCGCCTCTAATACATGTACCATTCCCTTATAATGCTTCAAGTATGCCCCAATTCCCCAGCGCTTTGAAAGGGACTTGGGTCGAAAAATCCTTTAATAACTATGCTATTAACGGAACTGTTACTAAAATAAAGCAATTGATTGATGTTGCAGTTGCCTTTAAAACCAGCAGGAATGTGAATGTATATTGTGGTGAATTTGGTGTTTATATGTCGTATAGCAACGATGCAAACAGAGTTTATTGGTATGGTGTGGTCCGTCAATATTTAGAGGAAAATGGCATTGCCTGGACGACCTGGGATTACGAGGGCGGCTTTGGCATATTTAATAAAGGATCAAAAGAATTGTTCGATTACGACCTTAATATTCCTTTGATAAAAGCGCTTGGTTTGAATGTTCCTACAAAACTCACGTTCCAAATGTTAAAGTAGTCCAAGTTCCAACATTGCCTCCTCGCTCATCATATCTTTATCCCAGGGAGGGTCGAATGTGAGATTGATGGCCACTCCTTTAACTCCAGGAATTAATTCGGTTTTTTCCTTAATTTCCATGAGTAATTCATCAGCCATAGGGCAATTGGGAGCTGTAAGTGTCATCGTAATCTCAACCTGGTTGTAGTCATCTACATCAATTTTGTAGATAAGCCCTAGGTCGTACACATTTACAGGTATTTCAGGGTCGAACGTATTTTTTAATAAATTTACGACCTCAGTTTCTATTTCTAATAAGTTATTTGTTTCCATGTCAATTCCTCAGCATCATGGACCCACATATTTTTGCAGGCCCCACCAGTTTTTGTTATAACAATTAAATTTTCCAGATGTTCTTACATCTTATATCTTGGCTCCTGCCAGCAGTCGAGAAGGCTTTGTGTCTTGACTCTTATGTCTTATATCTCTTTTACGTTTTCGACAATTTGGCATGATAAGCCAGGGCATACATTTTCATTTGTTTTACCATCGAAAGCAAGCCATTGGACCTGGTGGGCGAAAGATTTTGACGCAATCCGATCTGATCAATAAAATACAGATCAATATTCATTATTTCCTCCGGTTTGCGCCCGGATAAAACTCTAACCAACAAGGCTATAATTCCTTTGGTAATGATCGCATCGCTGTCTGCTTTAAAAACTAAAAGACCATCCTTCATTTCGGCCGTTAGCCATACCCTTGACTGACATCCTCTGATCAGATTGTCGCTGGTCTTAAACTTTGCGTCCAAGGGTTCAAGGTTTTTGCTTAAATCAATCAGGTAATTATATTTTTCCATCCAATCACCAAACTGTTCAAATTCACCTATAATTTCTTCTTGTACTTCGTTAAGCGTCATTTGTAAAAAATTTTCAGAATGCAAAGTTAACAAATTAACGCATTGATTATTCCAGCATCTCCTTTGCTTTTAAAATAGCCTCATATAAACGGTCTATTTCCTCAAAAGTGTTATAGAAAACCATGGAGGCCCTGATGGTACCCTCAATTTCAAACCGATCCATGACTGGTTGTGTGCAATGAGTGCCAGTGCGCACGGCGATACCCATTTTATCCAGAACCATCCCCATGTCGTATGGATGTATATTTCCAACTAAAAAGGATATGATCGAAACCTTATTTGCGGCATTGCCATAGATTCTCAGGCCTTCTATTTGCTGAAGTTTTTCTGTGGCATATAGTAATAATTCATGCTCGTAAGCAGCAATATTTTCCAAGCCTACACTTTTAACATAGTCTATCGCAGTGCCCAGACCAATTGCTCCAATATAATTTGAGGTACCTGCCTCAAATTTAAAGGGAAGATGATTATAGGACGTCTTTTCAAATGTTACGCATTCAACCATATCACCACCGCCCTGGTAGGGGGGCATGTCATATAAAAGTTTTTCTTTACCATACAGCACTCCGATGCCCGTAGGACCGTATATTTTATGACCTGAGAATGCGTAAAAATCACAATCTAGTGCCTGAACGTCAACCTTACTATGCTGGATACCCTGGGCTCCATCTATCAGCACACGCGCTCCTGCGTCATGGGCCAAATCTATTATTTCTTTGATGGGGTTAATCGTACCCAAGGAATTGGACACCTGCGTAACGGCTACCAAGCGGGTTTTGTCGGATAACAATTTTTTGTATTCGTCAATTCTTAATTCACAGTCATCTGTAAATGGAATAACCTTTAGTTTTGCATGCTTACGCTGACACATCATTTGCCATGGAACAATGTTCGAGTGGTGCTCCATCTCTGAAATAATAATTTCATCTCCGGGACGAACAAAGGCCTCTCCAAATGAAAATGCTACCATATTGATGGAACCTGTGGCGCCGGAAGTAAAAATGATTTCCTGGGAAAATCTGGCGTTAATAAATTCCTGCACATTTATTCTTGCATTTTCATACAATTCTGATGTTTGTTCACTCAGATAATGTACACCACGGTGAATGGATGCATTTTGCTCAGTATACAAACGATTGATAGTTTCAATAACAACTTTTGGTTTTTGGCTTGTAGCGCCATTATCAAAGTATACCAACGGTTTGCCATATACCTTTTGGGAAAGTATTGGAAAATCGTCCCTCACTTTTTGTATGTCTATTATTTCCTTTGTCGAAATCATTATTAAAATTCTTATATTTTTTACATTCCCGATAGGGTACTTGCCCCTAAATCCC
>CAYZNC010000140.1:0-14558 GCA_964478555.1 uncultured Bacteroidales bacterium
TTGAGCATCTTCTGCAATTTTTGTTGCCAGCTCAGCATCTTCCTTAGCCTCTATCAGTTCGCTTTCAATTCTTTTATGATCGGTAATATCTCTGGCTACTACAACTACACCCAGTACCTTTCCGAACTCATCTTTGTATACCGAGCCATTAAACAAAACATCGGTAAGTTTGCCATCGCGAATGGTTAACGGAAAATCAGCCACAAATCCTTCCGCAAATACCTGTTTATATATATCACGTGCCTTATCAGGTTCTGTAAAATATTCAAAAAAATCGGTGCCGATCAGTTTCTCGCGGGTGCGATCGGTTATGTCTACCGAAGCGTTGTTGATATCCGTAATTTTCCCTTCCGGGCTAATGGTAAAAAGCGGGTCGAGACTCGCTTCTATCAGGCTTCGTGCATATTGTGATTGTTGTCTGGTTATAGTTTCCATAATAATTAATCTTTTGACTTTCCAACCAAAGGAGGGCTAACCTGAACATCTAAATGTCCAGGTTATAGCCCACCAGAGGGAGGTTGGGTAAAATTCTTCTCAGAGCTGGCACGCGTCACTCGAAAGGGAGGACAGGTTTTGAAAAGCCCGCCAGCTAATTCCACTGCTATTATTAATTATTCATTTCTCATTGTTCACTATTCATTGTTATTGAACATCTTCGATTGCAATTCGTCGTTTGATCTTTAATTTTTTGAAATGAGAAGGCGTGAGCCCCGTAATTTTTTTAAATTGATTAGATAAATGAGCAACACTACTGTAGTGCATTTTCCAGGCAATTTCTGTAAGGTTGAGTTCGTCATAAATGATGAGTTCTTTTACCCGCTCTATTTTATGAACAATGATGAATTTCTCAATAGTAGTACCCTGTACTTCTGAGAATAAGTTTGCCAGGTAAGTATAGTCATACTTTAATTTTTCACTCAGGTAATCGGAAAAATTTGTCTTGGGCAGTTCTTCCGTATAATGAACCATCTCAATAATTACCGTTTTAATTTTTTCTATGAGCACGGCTTTTTTATCGTCCATCAGTTCAAGACCCGATTTGAGTAAATTCGTTCTTATTTGCTCGCGTTGCTCATTGGTTATGTCTTCCATGATATCAGCCACGCCCATATCAACAATGTAGTGCAGTCCAAGTCTTTTTAACTCATCCTTCACTACCATTTTGCAGCGCATGCTGACCATGTATTTAATATATAACTTCAATAGCCTGTTATTTCTTGGACAATTTCCATAATACACCCCCAACGCCCATTACGGCAATGCCAATCAGAGGCGACCAATTGAGGTGATGAGGCTTGTCTCTGGTGATTTCAACCTTGCCTATTTCTACCACTTTCTCCCTGGTAAAAAAAGTAAAGGCTGTAAAAATGCATAATCCTAAACCAACTATTAACAGGATAATCCCAAAATTTTTCATAGGAACGTAGTTTAATTATATGACTGGTCCATCATTGCGGGAGCGCACCCATAGCCGATTTGCTTTTCATTTTGCAAATTTCTGACCATATATTTTCATTGAAAATATATTTCTGAAAAGGTAAGATAAGCTGAATTGAATTGATTACACAATTATGGATAAGAATTACATAATTCACACATTTGGGAAAGAAGTACTAAGTATGAAAGTACTGAGTACTAAAAAGAGTATGAAAAGGTCTTAGTTCTCCCTTACTTAGTACTCAGTACTCTTTGTTTACTGATCCAACAGTTTATAAAGTTCTTTCAGGTCGGGCGATAAAATAACTTCCGTTCTGCGGTTTCCTGCGCGACCTGAAGCTGTATCATTCGTTTTTAAAGGATGAAATTTACCCCTTCCTGATGCTGTGATGCGTTTTGCATCCACTCCATAGTCTTTTGTCAAAATTCGTACAATAGAGTTAGCTCTTGCTGTACTGAGATCCCAATTATCATAAAATCGCTTTGTTTTAATGGGGACATTATCCGTATGACCTTCGATCATTACCGTGATGTCCTTGGTATTGTTAAGTACCTTGGCCAGGGATTTGAGCGCTTCTTTTCCTTTAGGATCAACAACATCGCTGCCCGATTTGAACAGCAGCTTTTCTTCAAGAGATACATAAACATTTCCATTTTTAATATGCACGGTTAGTTCATCAGATTTGTATTTCATCAGTGCATCGGACATGGAATTTTTAAGCTTGGTCATTACATTTTTTTGTGATTGAATTAAATCTTCCAGCCTTTTTAAACGTTTCGCCTGATCGGCAATCGTCATTTTTGATTCGGTAGAAAGATCCTTCATTTCACTTTGAATAGAATCATTTACATACTGGAGGGATACTTTATCTTTTTTAAGCGTTAATACCTGTGAGTTACAATCATTAAGCTTGTTGCGCATATCAATACTGTCTTTTTCAAGCCTGTCGGCCTTGCTTTTCGAAGCAAAATAGGACCGGTTTGGTACGCATGAAGTTAATATAAGACCTACCGTTAGGGATAAGCCTGCAATGAAGTGAAGTGTTTTTTTCATTTTGTTTTTATTTAATGGATAATTAATGTTCGCTCTTGTCTCGCTCACGTTCTTTTTCAAATCTTTTTCTTGGAGCAACCTGGTTAAAGTCGTTCATTTGCTGATTTGCCTTAATTAAGGCTTCCGGCAATTCACCTTTGTAAACAATTTTAAAGAAAGAAAAGCCATTGTATGGAATATTATTTTCACTTGTAAAAATTTTGACGCGATTATTTACATTCTTTTTTATAAAATACGACATAAAAGAATTTTCTCTTTCTTTATTTAATTTTTTGTATTGGGCATCAATAAAAGCTGAACCTACGTAATTATTACATTTTTCCTGAATCGTAAACATCATTTTATGATCCATATGTTTGTTTAAATAATGAACAAATAAAGAATCCTTTACTGACATTTTATCGACCTTAAGTGAATCATTTTTACTGAGGAACTGAGCATTTTTATCCTTGGATAATAAAAAGTATTTTCTTTTGGATTCAAAAAACAGGATGTATTCTTTTTCTTTTTCAGCATATGGCATAGGATAAACAGTGATTGATGCGTCAGGATTGGTGATGAGAAAATCGACCATTTTATTCACGAATTTTTCCTGGTCGGGAAGTAATGAACGCTGCCGCATTTCCCATTTTAAAGTGAGCGCTTTTTCAATATCAATTTCAGTATTTTTTACTTGTGTTCTATAAGGGGTTGTGGCGGGCTTAGCAAAAATATTACCAAGCGCATCAAAGATTACATCATGCAGATGAAATTTTGGTTTTTTTAAATTTCCTGTGATGGGGATTTCATAATCAATAACATTACCACGTTCACGAAT
Source organism: uncultured Bacteroidales bacterium (assembly GCA_964478555.1). Classification (GTDB taxonomy): domain Bacteria; phylum Bacteroidota; class Bacteroidia; order Bacteroidales; family JAAUTT01; genus JAAUTT01. The sequence continues at coordinate 3,309 of CAYZNC010000140.1, forward strand.
AAAAAACATGATTAATGGTGTGGGGATCCATTTTGCGTTTTTATTTTTTAACCTGCTGTTTACCAGCGGGTCAATTATCAGCAAATGATTATCGCTTTTTATTATTCCATTTCTCACCATCCAATGGCCATTGAGCCCTATGGTACCCCTGTCTAAAGGGAAAGAAGTATAGGTAATCAGGTAGGGGTTAAGCACACTAGCAGGTACATTTTGAAGATGATACTGCAAATCAAAATCAGTGCTGTCTTTGGGATTTATGCTCAGGGTTACTAAAAATTTACCGTAAGGTTTAATGCCTGAATTTAAAAATACCGCCACCCTGTTTCGGTTTTTATTAACTGAATCCGCAACCATGTTAAGGGGATTTGCTCCTATTGAAAATTCCTCCGTAAGCGAATAGTCATTGAATTTTACATCGCCTTTGTATATCGCCAGTTTATTAATCTTGTAATCACTCCTGAAAAAGTTTTTCGCAAGCACTTTTACATAATCTGCAATTTGAAGGATCAGGTTGAACCGGGTAAGGTCTTCCTTAGCATCTGTAATATTGGAGCCTTTTTTCCCAAACATCGTTTCCAGGTTATCTAACTTATCGTAACGCTCATATTTGAAATAAGGATGGTAAAGCAATAGTGAATCGAAAATATATTGATGGCCTTTTGGGTTTAACTTATTGATACCTAACACCAATTTGTCGAAGGATGCATAATCATTTTCCGGATCCTTCCCAAAATGAAAATCATTTATTGCCATGGTTCCTTTGGCATCTAAATTTTCCTGATCCGCTAAATTTCCTTTTGCTTTTATATCTGCATCAAGGTTAGCGCTAAAGGTTCCATAGTTGGTTATATCATTGAGATATTGTTCTAAAAACTTTAAATCAAATTTTTCAACAACAACAGCAATCCGATAATCCAGAGTTTTTAAATTAATGGTAACATTGCCTTTTGCGCTACCTTTTCCAGTACCTGCCAAAAAAGAAAATTTTAGGGCAACCGTATCTGAATTCCAACGGATGCCCGAACTTTCCAAGTTTACTACCTTGATAAAATAATTGATAGGTATCACGTTTTCAAGGTAATAGAATGATCCGTTTTTTATTTTCAGGCTTAGGATATTAAAATGAATTTTTGATGGAATGGTATCATGCTTTTCAGGCGTAAATTTTTTGATCAGATCGTCAAAATTAAAATCCTTTTTGTTTTGCATAATTCTACCCTTTGGCTGATCCAAAACAAGCTCTTTAATTTCAATAGTTTTAGATAACAACTTCAGCATGGCAAAATTTAAACTTACCCCGCTGGCTGAAAAGAAAATACTGTCTTTTAACGACAGCTGACTTTTTGATTCATAAACTCTCAGCATGCTGAAATGAACATAACCCGTAAAGGGATTAACGTAAACCCAACTCATTTTAATTTGCCTTCCGGTGTATTTTACACTATTCTTTTCTACCAGATATTTTGTAATGGGAGAAATCAGTAAAATAACGACTACTATTGTAATGAAGATAATACCGGTTACAATAATGATTATTTTTTTTAATTTAGTGTTTATGATTTTCATACGTAAATAATTTTTTGATTAAGGTCGTATGCCCGCCTGTCTGGCAGGCAGGGAACTTCATGTTTGCTATTTTCATTGGTGTTTGTGTTTCTTCGCAAACATGTTCGGTTCATTTTTAGAATTTCGCCACGAATGCACAAATAAATTTAATACATTACGTTGCTAAATGATTTGGCAATAAAGGTAGAAAGCCTTGCTTCGAGAAGTGTTACACAACTTTTTGAATAAATTACATTATTCACACATATTGGAATGGAAATTTGATGCGTCGTTAGTCAAGCTTGGCTGCCGGCTTTAAACCATCAGGGTTTGGGCCCAACGCACAACTTCTCAATAATCAATCAATTTCATTTCATGTAATAATTTATGCTCCTTTTTTAAAACAGAGAACCTATATCCTATGTATACCATGAATTTGCCGAAACTATAATCGAAGGTTGGATTCAATTTTCCTCTCAGAAAATAATAATCCAAAATTTCCATAGTTCCGATAAAATATCTTCCATGATCGTAACCTAATGCAAGGCGTACATTTAATTTATCCGCACCTCCAACCAATTGACTGTGGTTAGTATTATCATCACGTGTATAACGCACTTGTCTTGCGCCAATGCCTTGAACAAATGATGCAGTAGCGTAGCACTTTTTTAAAAATACAAGGGTATAAATATATCCGAGGTTAATTCCAAAGTTATGCATATGTACCCCACGAATGAATGAAGCCGTATCGAAACTGCTTCTGAAGGGATAGGTTAACAATGATGGACTGCCACTGGCTTCGAAATAGGAGTAGTACAACCCAATAAGAATTGACCCCGCAGTTTTTTTCTGTTGTTCCACAAAAGCAAATGAATTACCGTACGAAAATCTTTTGCTATTTAGAATATAATAACTACTCACTTCCATGTTTAAAGCATTCACATCGGAGCGAATAGCATATGGCTGATCACTTCCATAATTGTTATATGATTTTGTATTTTTAATGTAATATCCATGGTAATTTTGCATGAACATATCCGTCGTAATTTTTCTGCCATAGAGATTTAACTGATAATCGCGGCACCAGGTTTTTCCTTTAATATCGTCATCATTGTTGAATAATTTAACGCCGGTATTGACAATAAAACTGGCCCATCTCGAACTTACGCTTATTCCTAATGCATATTGAAGATTAGGTGCAAAAGTTACTTTTTTTTTGCTATTCTGGTCAATTAAACTGAAGTCTAAAAAACGGGTAGAAACAGGTAATGTAATTACTAATCGCTTATAATATGATTTAATATAAGCAGTATCATAATTTACAGGATGTTCTTTGGTAATTTTTAAAGCCATACTTCTATGGATCCACATCAATTTTTGCCATATGGTTTTATGCGGTATGTCGCTAATCGTTTTAACATGCGTATGCTTTTTTTTTGATGGTGATTCTTGTGCATTACTATTTCCCGATGAAATAATCATCGTCAATAAAATAACAGGAATGCAAAGAATTGGATGTGACATGTTGATTATTTCCAGGTTTTATTTGCCTGAAGCGAAAAGGTGCTGATTCCCTAATTTCCAACGAAGACTTAGTCCCATTCCGTCGGGTGAGTTATACATGCCAAGGGAAAGATTATGACTTGGCAGTTTATGTAATTCGGGAACAACAATACCGACGACTGCACCCAGCAAAGCGCCAACAGCCACGTCAGACGGAAAATGATCCAGAGATTTTATTCGTGCATATCCCATAAACGCAGGAGGAATTATTGCAGCAACATATAAAAGATATTTTTCTGCCCCCATATCAGGATGGTAGTCGCAATACACCTTTGCCATGAAAAAGGAGCTATATGCACAGGAAGCCACATGCCCGCTGTAAAATGAATTTCGGTTATTCCCACTCATGCGAACATCATTCGAAAATTCTGAATAATAGGTAACTGGTCGATACCGGTTTTGAAAGGTTGGTCCCAGGAAACTATAGTTGTAGAAAGTAAACGTAATGGTGTGCCCTTCTGCATACATTAATAAAATATCAAACCAATCCTTGCTGATGTTTTTATTAAACATAAGCAAAGCAGGTAACAGATAAATTCCAACCTCACTATAATCTGAAATTTTTCTATACCGGGTGCGATCAGATGCTTTTTGTCTTAAAGCCCATCGATCAATTGGATTAATTAAATTTTTCTGCGCATCGCTATTCAGCAGGAGCATTTCTTCATCAGAAATATCCGCTTTACCTTTAATGCGGCTAATGGCGAAAAAATCTGAAGTCATGCCTAATACGATGATAGCCCCTGTAACGGGGTAGCATACATGATAGACTTTTGTTTTTGTGGTGTCGGGTGAATTACCAAAAATATTGATACAAAAAATAAAGGCAGTCAAAAAACAAAATATGTTTTTCCTGTAGCACAATGCAAATTTGAACATTTTAGTGCTTTTGCGTACGAGATTCTTAATTGTAGGTTGCATGTGATTATTTATTTATTTAAAGTAAAGGTGGAAATTTTTAAACCGATTTGCGTTACACAACTTTTGGGAATAGTTGTAAGATTCACAGCTTATTTTTTGATTTGCAGAGAATATGCGTTTGGAATTATTTTTAGTCCGTGGGTATGGGCATATACTTTGGTAAATTCTGCCCCAAAATAAAGGATAATGGCCGAATAGTAAACCCATGCAAGAACTAAAATGACAGAACCTGCCGCACCATAAATGGAAGCTATGTTATAATTTCTGAGATAAAAACCAATGGCAAATTTACCAATCATGAAAAGAAATGCAGTGAAGGAGGCTCCGATAATACAATCACGAAGGGCAATTTTTCCATCGGGTAATGTTTTGAAAATTAAGGTGAATAGTAGTGTTATAATAATGAAAACGATGAGCAGATTGATGACATAAAATAATAAAATGGAATCTTTCGGAAAGTGGATTGATAAACGATTGTTTAGAACGTCAACAAAAGAATTAATAATTAAACCAACCAATAATAGAAATCCTACGGATCCTATCATGGAAAAAGACATGAGGCGGTTGTACAAAAATTTTATTAAACCGCGTTTGGGTTTTGCTTTGATACCCCATATGTAGTTAATGGAGTTCTGAATTTCGTCAAACACACCCGATGCCCCTATGATTAAAATAACAATTCCAATTATCGTGGCCCATACATTGCCGTTTAAAAGCTTTACATTTTTTATTATTTCCTGTATTTGAAGAGCAGGGCCATTTCCTACCAGTCCGTTAATCTGTCCGAATATTTTACCTTCTACGGCATCGGAGCCGAAAAATATTCCTCCAAGGGAGATAATGATGATAAGCAATGGGGGTAAAGAAAAAATGGTGTAATAGGACAATGCAGCGCTTAATTTAAGACCATTATCGTCTAAAAATCCGTTGAAGGTTTCTTTAAAGATAGACCCTGTTTGTCTTACAAGTTTTTTCAGTTGTTTCATTAAAACAAGTATCAAGTATCAAGTAAATAGAATTTTCTTTATACTTAGTACTCAGTACTCAGTACTTTTCCTGGTATTTTGTGTCTTAAGTCTATTAAGGCTAAGCGTAATAGCGGTGGTGGGGTAAACGGAGGTAACATTAATGCGGTGTTTCTTTCCTTCGTGTAAATCTACTACCCAATTACCGGTAACATAGCCTATAGCAAGAGCCGGAATTTCATCTGACAGCCAATGCTTATTCTGGTAAATGCGGGAGAACATGGTGAATCCCGCAGGCACGTAAGCTAAAATTTTTAATAAGGTTGAATTCGCATGACGTGACATAACCGTTGAAAGAGCCATGGCAGCGGTTGTATGCCCACTTGGCATGGAATTATAGGCATTGGTAATATTGAATGGCTTATAGGAGAATGTATTGTCGGTGGTAGATGGCCTGGCCCTGCCAATGGCAATTTTAAATAACTCGGTAACAGCCTCTGAATAAATTCCGGCTTGTGCCAATTCAATGGCTATTTTTTTTGCGCGATCATCGCGGGCTATCAATCCGAATACACCAAAAACGGCTGTTACTCCTCCAATGGAATACCATTCTCCATAAATTCTTCCACCCACAACAGGATAACTGTAATAATATCGTTGATAACCCTGGGTAGAGTTGGCTATGGTTTTGTCCAATGTCATTGCTGCAATTGTGGTCACTGCAACCCCGCCTAACTTAAGCCAATCGTTACCATTCCACTTAATAGGTGTTTGGACAAACAAGTATGTTTCATGTACAAATTGAGATATACTGTATGGCTTTTTTTCCTGTGCCTTTTCTCCTTTTGTCTCTGGAACAGTATCTTTCTTTGCAACTTGCCCGAATACGCACAACTGAAAGTTGATGAAAAAAAGCAGTATGAGAAATTTTTGCAACATTTTATTTATTTTTAAGTAATGTAACCCCGCAAATATTAGTTATAATGTCCTCGCCGCTGAGAATCTTCAAGGTATAGCTGCAGAAATATTTTCTGTTCCGTTCTCACTAAGTGTATGGCAGGATTATTATGAAGATACCGGTCATTATAATATACATAATGTTCGAATCCGATACTCAGATTTTTATAAACCCGCACGGTAACCCTTGGTTTTAATATGCCTATGAAGTTTGTTCCTGGTGCCCCCACATAAGTACCAATCACATAGTAGTAAAATATCAATGAAGCCGTCGCATATTTTCCGAGATTAATTGTGCTTTCAAACTTTCCCTCACCTCCTGCGCCAAAATTGTAATCGCGGAACTGTGAAGTATCGGGTCCAAAACGGGTACTGTTTCCAGCAAAAGGTACAAAAGCCAAATGGATATTGGTATAAAGATTAGAGGTCTTGCTTAACGGCAATTTGGAAAATATTCCTCCACCGAAACCAACAGCACCTAATTCAAATGTTTTATTATCGTAATAATCATAGTATTGAAATCCCCCTACGAGGATTGCCATTTTTCCGAGTTGTTTATTTTTGCCGAATAAAATTCCATAGCCGGTTACGTTATCCAGATATTTTCTTCCCACGTTGAAATTTAATTCCGTGCGAATCTTAAAAAAGTCAAAAGGTTTACGTGAACGAATTTCAAAGGGATTGCCATAATCAAACTGAGCATTGAACATTGCACTATTAGGACCGTTGCCGAAAGTGCCTTGTGATTCGCCGTTTATCCTGTGTATGCCTCCGTACAGAGAAATATTTAACGGTTCTTTCTCATACACGTCTTTGTTTGTTCTCCTGAAAGTTTTTCCCTGTAACAACCGGTCAATGCCTCTTTTGGGATCAATTATTCCGGCACATATTTCACGAAACACCCTTTCCGCACCTCTTGTGCGGTCGTCAAGAACGTTTGAGCTCAAACGATAAAGTATTTCTCCGAGAAATGCTCCGTTGACGGGTGTATTAATGATATCATTATAAGAAGGAAGTGTGTTTTCTCCAAAATATTCCCACATTAAACTGCCTGCGGTTGCAAAAGCAGTCGATTGAAAATAATTATACCCGTTTGAACGACCAGCGTTAAAGGTAATAGCTCCTGAATATGGATGTCCGATAAAATTAATGCCGAACCGATCTTTATCCCATTCCCAACCTGTTTTTAGATTGTGCTTCCAGGAATTTAAACCAACTTCGGTTGAATAACTATATTTGAATACATATCTGTCAACAGACAGTACAAAGACGTTTGTGGCAAAAACCTCTAAAGCAGGTTTCCAAAAAGCATATCTCTTGTTATATTCCGGATCGTCATCCAGCAAATCGCCATATTTGTTTTGAACGGTTGTATCGATAAGGGAGCTTTTCTTAGGCTCGTTGCCTTTCGCATCAGAATGCAGGCTTTTTTTTCTTTCCTTTATCTGCTCCAATTGCTTATCAACATTACCTTTGGCCGGTTTTATCGTATCGGCCAAAGCAGGTTTTTGCGCATAAAGGAGAGGGGAAAATAAAAATAAAAAAGGCAAAATGTAGAGTGCTTTCATCATTTCGGGAATTATTTAAATGGAATAATTAAGTGATGAATTATCGAAAGCTCTTTCCCTTAATTATTTTAATAAAACAAAGGTATAGTGTTCACCCGCAAACGTGTTACATTACTTTGGGAAGATGTTACATCTTTCACACATTTTAAGAAGAGAAGAAGATTCAAATTTAGTCACTTCGGGGCATTAAATTTAACTTAATTTGCATGATGGCGACGACGACCAAATTGTTCTCCTACTCCCAGAGCAACAGACCAACCGGTATTTTTGATATTTAAATTACTGTTATTGGTTACGATATTATTGAAACCAATCGCATACCTAACGTCAAGCGTGAAAAACGACCAGTCATTTTTTATGTCTATACCGGCCCCCACAATTCCACCTATGTTAACCCTGCGGATATTACCTGAATTTGAGTTTATAACCTCACCTGTTTGGGGATCCGTACTATAAATTTTCGAATGAATATTGCAAGCCATATTTGGCCCAATTAAAAGGTGCGGGAAGTAAGTATTTTGAATAGATAAAGTCAATTTTGTTAATACGGGAAAGTCGAAAAATAAAATGTCAATATGATTACTTACACTATTTTTTGTTTGAATTGCTCGTTTTTCATTTTGAAATACCTCTGGTTGAATGCTAATCATGGGGAGCTGTAAATTAAAAAAGAAGCCATTCTGCCAATTCGTTTTTGAGGCTGTTTTCCCGGCTTCGGAGCCTCGAAACGAATTGAAATTAAAACCAACTTTCGGGCCGAATGCAAATCCGGTTTGAGCAATTACAGCGGAAGATAGTATTAAAAAAAGAAATATTCCTGCAAGGGTGATTTTTGATTTTTTAGTATAGCACGTAACAAAATTGTTTCTTAAAGTTTTCATTTGTTGAGCGGTATAGTTTTAACAGTCCCGCTTTTCATATTTCACTTTGAACTACAATGACCCAAAATGAAATATGGGCAAAAAGGATTGTTTTTAAGAAGCCAGTTTTTTAATTTTTTTCTTGTTATAAGACATAAAACTCCTAATAGCCTTTTCAATTTCTTCCAAATCATAGGCTAATTCGTGTTTTAGCAAATCCCATGTTTCGGTTCCATCGGATTTATATTCTTCAAGCTTTTTTTTCATGTCATTCTTTATGCGCTCTAATTCAATCAATTTCTTTTCATAGATGACTTTGAATTCCTTATTGTTAAGAACTGCAGTAAACTGTGATTTCAATCCTTTTTTGATTTTATTTTCAATTTTATTTTTATTTTCGAATTTTTTAATAGAATCTTCCAGGGCATGGTTTAATTCTTGCTTAGCCGTTTTTACATTTTTCCTGGCGTCTGTCATTTTATCCTGTGCATCTTCCAGGTTCTTTGTTAAAGAGTCACAATTAGACAAATCTATTCCTTTTACATAACCACTTACGGTTAAGTGTTTTAAAATTAGTTTTTTCATTCGTAATTTTTTAGTTTTATAATTTTGATTCCCGCAACATACATAATCTGCGGATTAAATGAATAAAAATACATTTGGTCAATTTGTATTTTAAAAGATCTCGGAGAGGTCAAATATTTATAGAATGACATTACCAAATCGACGTTATTCGACCCGGCTAATGCATAATAATCAACAAACCCTAATCAAAGTCTGGCAATTATCGTATGGAGTTCATGTCTTGTTTTACCTACTTTGTTTTGAATTCTTAACAACATCTCGTCCATTTTACCCTGTTCGAAATACAGGTCCTTATCTGTTAAATCCGAGAATATTTCCATGAGTTTCTCTTTTTGGTCGTCCCAATTAATCTTTATGTTTGACATCTTTTAAATTATTAAAATTATTAATATATCAAAGGTGCTCATCTTTGAGAAATTAAGTGTTACATAACTTTTAAGAATTGTTGCATTATTCACACATTTAAATTGAACAATTAGTAGTTAGTCGTTAGTCATAAGTCGTTAGTAAGACATTAGGTTGAATTTTGACACTTATATCTTGATACTTTTGTCTTGATACCCGCCAGTGGGCGGGCAAGCTTTGATACTTGATACTTACGACTTATTTATTATCATTTTTTATTTTCTGTTCTCCTGCTTTTTTGTCTTCAGCAGCATCCTTCTTTTTTTCGGCGGCTTTTTCTTTCTTCTTATAATATCCTTTTAAAAGGAAGTTGCTTTTTGCTGCATTCATATTTTCATTTAATCCATTACTGCTTTTTTTGAGATTCACAATGGTTTGATTTATATTTTCAGCGATGGTAGAATCCTGGATTAATCTTCCAAGGGTTCCGTTACCACTATTTATTTTAATCATAATTTCCGACAATTGATCCGTAATAACTGCTGCATTGCCTGCTGTGACGTTTAGACTGGTCATGATGGCATCTGCTTCTACAGGTTCTTTCGATGCTATATGTTGTTCGCTTTTTGCTGAATGAGCACTATTACTGCCTTGGGTAATAATTAGAATTCGATCTCCAATAATTCCCGCAGATCCTATTCCAGCCTCACAATCAGTTTTAATAAATTGCTGAACATTTTTTTTAATTAACATATCAACGCGTACTGTTGAATCATTAATGATGGTAATGTTATCAACAGTGCCAACATTAATTCCTGAAAAACGGATATTACTTCCAACCTGTAATCCGCTTACATTATGGAAAGTTGCGGAAAGTTTATATACCGGATTAAATAAATTCTTCTGCCTTCCAATTAAGAAAATGGCTACTACAAAAAGGACTATTCCTCCTGCAATAAACAGCCCCAGGCGTACTTTGAATTTTTGCGTGTGTGTATCCATATTTTTGAGTATTAATTTTAAATAAAAAAAGTGGTTTCGACTACGCTCAACCGCCGAGTCTGAAACGTACCCTGAATGATTTCTTTGATTTAAATGTCGTTTCGACTCCGCTCAACGACCTGGCTCTGAGTCGAAGGCGGTCCCTGAGCGGAGTCGAAGGTGGTCCCTGAGCGGAGTCGAAGGCGGTCCCTGAGCGGAGTCGAAGGGTACTGGTCATTTAAAAAATCCCTTGATAACCTCGTCGGTTGAATTTTCAAACATTTCTAATTTCCCTTCCGAATAAATTTCTCCGTCCTTTAGCATAATAACACGGTTTGCGGTATTGCGGGCACATTCTATGTCGTGCGTGATGATAATGGAAGAAGTTTTATATTTTTTTTGAACATCGTTGATCAATGAACTTATTTCGTCCGAAGTTACCGGGTCGAGTCCTGTTGTTGGTTCGTCATACAACATTATCATAGGGTCCACAATAATAGTGCGTGCAAGGCTGATGCGTTTACGCATGCCGCCTGATAATTGCGATGGCATTTTATCCAGGGCATCAATTAAACCAACATTTTCCAGAACTTCTATTACTTTTTCATCTATTTCTTTCTGAGTAAGATTTTTCTTTATTCGTCGCAACGGAAATTCCAAATTTTGCTTTACCGTCATTGAATCATATAGTGCTCCGCTTTGGAAAAGAAAACCAATCTTTTTTCTCAGCTCGCCTAAACTTTCGCGGTTTAATGTACCTACATTTTCTCCAAGTATGTTAATAGTACCGTCGTCGGGCTTTAACAGACTAACCAGGCATTTAATCAATACAGATTTTCCTGAGCCTGATTTTCCGAGCACTACCAGGTTCTCACCATCAAAAAGCTGCATCGACACATTTTTCAGTACTTGCTGTTCGCCAAATCCTTTTCTGAGGTTACTGATTTCAATAACCTGTTT
>CAYZNC010000141.1:0-1983 GCA_964478555.1 uncultured Bacteroidales bacterium
TTAAAATATAAGTAGTAGTAGTTTAGTTTTAGGTAGTAGTTAGTAGTTGTAGTTAGTTTCTGTGTTAGGAGTGTCATCCGTAAGATGGCACTTTCTTTTTTTTATAAAGTTTTTCATCATTCCCCCTCAACAAAAACCACAAGATGTTATCTTTGCGAATTCAATTCATAGATAATTAACAGGAATACATGGATATCGAAGACGTTCTAAACAAAGGAGTTAAAGAAGCCATAGCTGCTTTATTTGCTGCGGAAGTAAGTGATAATCAAATCCAATTCCAGGAAACAAGAAAGGAATTTACAGGGGATATAACGATTGTAATGTTCCCATTATTAAAGATTTCCAAAAAATCTCCTGAATTAACAGGACAGGACATCGGAAACTATTTAAAAACCCACTATACCGATGTAGAAGACTTCAGTGTTATCAAAGGATTCCTCAATATTGTAATCAGCCGTAGCTATTGGTTATCATTTCTTTCCGATACTATTCAATATAAGGACTTTGGTAAGGCCAAACCAGGGCCACAATCCCGCAAAGTGATGGTTGAATATTCGTCACCCAATACCAATAAACCCCTGCACCTGGGTCATATCCGCAATAATTTGCTGGGTTATGCCATATCAAATATCCTGAAGGCTAATGGTCACGAGGTTATCATGGTTAATTTAGTGAACGACCGTGGCATTCATATCTGTAAATCGATGCTTGCGTGGCAAAAATGGGGGCGTGGCAAAACTCCACAAAGTGTGGATAAAAAGGGCGATCATTTGGTGGGGGAATATTATGTAAAATTCGATTTTGAATATAAAAAAGAAATTCAGGAATTAGTTAGCCAGGGGATGAGTCAGGAGGAGGCTGAAAAGAAAGCTCCGCTTATTAAAGAAGCTCAGGAAATGCTCCGTAAATGGGAGGCCAAGGACAAAGAAACGGTCGAGCTTTGGCAAACCATGAATGGATGGGTTTATGCCGGATTCGATGAAACCTACAAAAAATTGGGGGTAACCTTCGATAAAATATATTACGAATCCCAAACTTATTTACTTGGCAAGGCTATCGTGCAGAAGGGCGTTGAAGACGGCATTCTGATCCGGAGACCTGATAATTCGGTTTGGGCAGATTTGACAGGCGACGGTCTCGACGAAAAATTATTGCTTCGTTCGGATGGTACTTCGGTGTATATGACCCAGGACCTCGGCACCGCCTGCCTGCGATATGATGAATACCATGTCGATCAAATGATTTATGTGGTGGGGAATGAACAAAACTATCATTTCCAGGTATTATCACTTATTTTGCAAAAACTTGGCTATTCATGGGCATCGCAGCTTAAACACATGTCCTATGGCATGGTTGAATTGCCCGAAGGTAAAATGAAATCGCGCGAAGGTACCGTTGTTGATGCGGATGATCTGATCGACGAAATGCGCCAAACAGCACATCAAATGTCCTCTGAGTTGGGGAAACTGGAAGGACTCTCAGAAGAGGAAAAAAATAATATCATTCGTGTGATCGGACTTGGGGCATTAAAATATTTCATCTTAAAAGTGGATCCGAAAAAGAACATGCTTTTTGATCCGCAGGAATCAATCGACTTCAATGGAAATACCGGCCCTTTTATTCAATATACTTACGCCCGTATTCAGTCTGTACTACGTAAAGGCGCTGAAACAGGCCTAAAAGTGCCTGACCGGTTAAATACTGCAACACAAATCGATGAGAAAGAAAAACAGTTGGTGAAGCTGATATTCAAATATCCCTCGGTGGTGCATGATGCCGGTGAAACGCTCAATGTAGCCCTAGTGGCCAACTATGTTTATGATTTGGCTAAAGAATACAACCAGTTTTATCACGATCATCCGGTCCTCAAAGAAGAAAATGCCGACTTGCGCGATTTCAGGCTGGCTGTTTGCAAAATTACCGGAGAGGTGATTGCATCGGGAATGTTATTACTCGGAATTGAAGTACCGGAAAGAATGTAGT
>CAYZNC010000141.1:2083-14441 GCA_964478555.1 uncultured Bacteroidales bacterium
TTTTATAAATTTGCGATTTAATTTAAAGAATATATGTTTGAAAATTTAAGTGATAAGTTAGAACGGGCATTTAAGCTATTAAAGGGACAGGGAACCATTACCGAAATTAACGTTGCTGAAACTTTGAAGGATGTGCGCAAGGCTCTCCTCGATGCTGACGTTAACTACAAGATAGCAAAGACATTTACCGATACCGTGAAGCAAAAGGCTATGGGTATGAATGTACTCACAGCAGTGCGACCCAGCGAAATGATGATTAAGATTGTTCATGAAGAGCTTACAACACTTATGGGCGGACAATCGCAGGACATAAGTACCAAAGGCTCTCCTTGTGTTATATTAATTGCAGGGTTACAGGGGTCAGGTAAAACCACCTTCTCCGGAAAGCTTGCCAACTACTTGAAAAATAAAAAAGGTAGAAGTACCATGCTTGTGGCATGTGATGTTTACCGTCCTGCTGCTATTGAACAATTAAAAGTACTGGCTGCTCAGATTGATGTACCGGTATATTCCGAAGAAGGCAACCAGGATCCGATTAAAATTGCAAAGGAAGCTGTAAATTTTGCCAAACAACGAGGTTTCAATACCATCATTATAGATACTGCAGGTCGTTTGGCTGTGGATCAGGAAATGATGAATGAAATTTCGCGTATCAAAGCTGCTGTAAAACCAGAGGAAATCTTGTTCGTAGTGGATTCAATGACTGGTCAGGATGCTGTAAACACGGCCAAAGAATTCAACGATCGCCTTGACTTCGACGGTGTAGTACTTACCAAGCTTGATGGTGATACACGTGGTGGTGCTGCGTTATCTATCAGAGAGGTGGTTAATAAGCCTATTAAGTTCGTCAGCTCAGGTGAAAAGCTTGAAGCATTGGATGTATTCTATCCCGAACGCATGGCAGACCGTATTCTGGGAATGGGCGATATTGTTTCGCTGGTTGAAAAGGCCCAGGAACAGTTCGACTCCGACGAAGCTCGCAAACTGCATAAGAAAATTGCCAAAAATCAATTCAATTTCGACGATTTTCTTAATCAAATACAACAGATCAAAAAAATGGGCAATATCAAGGATTTGGCAAGCATGATACCAGGTGTCGGCAAAGCTGTCCGCGATCTCGATTTTGATGATGATACTTTCAAAAGTACGGAGGCTATCATCCGCTCGATGACTCCTCAGGAACGCGATAACCCTGCACTTATTAACGGGAGTCGCCGAAAAAGAATATCGGTGGGTTCAGGAACGGATATACAAGAAGTTAACAGGCTTTTAAAACAATTTGACGAAACCCGTAAGATGATGAAGATGATGACCGCAGGTAAGAATCTGACACAACTGATGGGTAATATGCGTCAACGATAAAATTACCGGGTATTTATCATGGGTTTAACCCCAAACCCTCCGCCGGTAGTCGGACAAGCTTTGAGAAGGGGCTTTTGAAACTTCGGTATAACTTAAAAATGCCTAGCAAAAGTAATTTCTAAGAATAAAAATAAATCTATAAGGTGCACTAAACTTAAGCCCTCCTGTTTTGAGGAGAGCTTGTCCGCCCGCTGGCGGAGTTGGGAGGTCAAAAAAGGTCCCGTAGTAGGGCAGGCATTAAGAAAAATCTTTACTCAAACACACGAATTATGCAATTGATCGATGGGAAAATAATAGCCGAGCAAATTAAAGCGGAAATAAAAAAAGAAGTAGAAGAAATTAAAAAGGCCGGAGGTAAAATTCCTCATCTTGCAGCAATTCTTGTTGGAAATGATGGTGCGAGCGATACTTATGTTACTCACAAAGCGAAAGACTGCGAACAGGTAGGTTTCAAATCCACTGTACTCCGGTTCGAGGATACCATCTCCGAAGAAAAGTTGATCGGGGAGATCAAAAAAATAAATGAAAATCCCGATATCGACGGGCTGATTGTGCAATTACCGCTTCCAAAACATCTTTCTGATATAAAAATTATTGAAACCATCAATCCTGCGAAAGATGTGGATGGTTTTCACCCTATCAATATGGGCCGGTTAGTGATAGGATTGCCAGCCTTTATTTCGGCTACGCCTGCAGGTATTCTTGAATTGCTGCGACGCTATAAGATTAAAACATCCGGCAAACGCTGTGTGGTTATTGGCCGCAGTAACATTGTTGGAAAACCGATAAGTATACTAATGGCTCAGAAGTCAGATGTTGGTGATGCTACGGTAACGCTGTGCCATAGCCGCACTCAGAATTTGAAACAAATCTGCCTCGAAGCCGATATTATCATTGCAGCATTGGGAAATCCTCAGTTTGTTACCGGTGAAATGGTCAAAGAAGGCGCTGTTGTCATTGACGTAGGTATTACCCGGGTTAAGTCGGAAAATACCAAATCGGGTTTCAAATTAATCGGCGATGTAAAGTTTGATGAGGTTGCTCCAAAGTGCAGTTATATAACCCCGGTTCCTGGCGGTGTAGGGGTAATGACCCGTGTAGCATTATTGCAAAACACCCTTCTTGCTGCAAAGAAAATCATCTACAAATAAAAAACCACGGAATGTGCAGCTTTATCACTCCGTGGTTGATGCTTCCCTAACATTCAATAAAGTAGTAGTTGCTAGTAGTTTTAGCTTGTTGTTAAAATTATCAACCTATTAACTCAATAGATGCATAAATAAGCAAAGGGTTGCGTGGTTGAAAAAAAAAATTCATAAAAGTTTACATAAACTGATTAATTAGTATTTTTACGGCGATAACTTTTAACGCAAAAAATGGGCGAAAGAGACTGGTTGTACGAGAACGACGAAGTACTGGCTACGATACGGCGTTACGAAGACATGATGAAAAAAAAGGAGCATTATTTTTTCGATGTTCATGAGTTTGAAGAAATTATAAATTACTATATCGATGTAAACAATGTGAGCTTTGCTGTTTCTGCGGCAGAATATGCTTATCGTATGCATCCTACCTCCACAGCTATTAAATTAAAAATTGCCCGACTCCTCGTCGACAATGGCAAAGCTGCTGAATCAATAGAAATATTGGACATCCTTGAGAAAATAGAAGAATCTGACTATGAGGTGTTTATGTTAAAAGGAATGGCATTGAGCATACTTGGGCAAGAATCATTGGCCAAACAATATTTTGATAAAGCTATCTATCTTTCACATCATGAGTATCGTCATGAACTTTTTTATGAGATTGGCAGATCCTTTCTGCAACAAAATAATTATACAGCGGCCATCAAATATCTCAATGAAGTTCAAAAGCTGGACTCCCTGAACATTCAGGTATTATTTGATCTGGCCTATTGTTACGAACATTTGGACCAGGTTACCTTAAGCATAGAGTTTTACGAAAAGTATCTTGCGGAAGATCCTTTCTCCGATCATTCATGGTTTAATCTTGGGAATCTTTATAATAAGGTGCAAAATTTTGAAAAGGCCATAGAAGCTTACGATTATGCCCTGGCCATTAATACAAGTTATGGTTCTGCGTACTTTAATAAAGCCAATATCTTTTCATTCCTGGAAAGATATGATGAAGCACTGATTTCATATCTGGAGTTTCTTCAAATGGAGGATAATCATATCATGGCGCATTGCTATATTGCAGATTGTTATGAAAAACTTCTGCGGTATGAAGAAGCTTCGCTTTTCTTTCAGAAAGCACTGATACTGGACCCTGCATGTGCCGATGGATGGTACGGAAAGGGTGTCGTTAGCATGCACCTGGAACAATATGAGGATAGTCAAAAATACTTATTGCACGCACTCGAACTAAATAATGATAATCTCGAATATTTATATGCCTTGGGGTTGGTTTACATGCGGCAAAACGATCTCAAAAATAGCCTGAATCTTTTCAAACAGGTAACTGAACTGGACCCTTCGGATTGTGAAGGTTGGCTTCATTATTCCGAATTATTGCTGATGGCAAACCGCGTGGATGAGGCCATCAAAATCCTAAACCAGGCACATCTCTACAACTTTAACGATGCCTATATTAATCTTCGTTTAGCTTCCTATTTATTCATTCAGGGTAAAATGAGTCAGGCTTACACTTATCTTGAAAAAGCATTGTCACTTGACAAGGAATGTATCGAAGAACTATACGAATTTTATCCGGAAGCAATTCTTGACGATACAACCAATAAAATCATAAAAAAGTACTTGAACCTTCAATGACAAGGAACTCACAAAATCAATAAACTAGCATCCTGAAGTGTTCGATCAAATTGCATTACATACAAATGAATTAAATATACAGTTAACATGAATTTTGCTTTACCCTTCCTTCCACATCGCGAAAGTAAGCCTCGTGAAAGCGGATTAACTATGATGATGGATAAAGGAATAAGTTTGCGCGAAGCCGAAAATTTTTGCGAAGCAGCAGCTGACTTAACAGACATTATCAAATTTGGTTTTGGAACTGCTGTAATTGCCGCCAAATTAAAAGAAAAAATTAAAGTTTATAAAGAAGCTAACATTCGTGTTTATTTTGGCGGAACACTCTTTGAGCTGTTTTTAATACGCGATTTATTTGATGAGTTCCGAAAGCTGATCGACATTTATAAACTGGATATCGTTGAAATATCGGATGGCTCAATGAACATTCCACACGATGAAAAATTGGAATATATCCGAATACTTTCTAAACAGGTTACGGTAGTTTCTGAGGTAGGATATAAAATCTCGGGGTTGGTAATTCCAACATCAAAATGGGTTGAAATGATGAAAACCGAGCTCGAGGCCGGTGCATGGAAAGTAATTGCAGAAGCGCGCGAGAGCGGTAATGTAGGTATTTTTAATAATGACGGATCAGCAAATGCCGACTTAATTTGCGACATTATACATGTTATTGATAAAGACAAAGTGCTTTGGGAAGCTCCCAATAAAAATCAGCAGGCCTATTTTATAAAACTTTTGGGTGCCAACGTAAATCTCGGAAATATTGCCACCAATGAAGTTATAGCCCTGGAAACTTTGCGTCTTGGACTACGTGGCGATACTTTTTTTGATTTTTTACCTAAAGAACTCCTTAATAAAAAACTGAAGTGAGACGATTTGGTTTGATAGGTTACCCGCTGACTCATTCATTTTCAGCAGGATATTTTGCTAAGAAATTTACGGAGTTAAAAATTTCAGATGCAGTGTATGAAAATTTTTCTATCGAGTCCATCGATGGTTTCTTACCATTGTTAGAAAAGTATCCTGATATCGCAGGCTTAAATGTTACCATTCCCTACAAAGAAAAAGTAATTCCTTTATTGCATGAAATTGATGAAGAAGCCAAAGAAATAAAAGCGGTTAACACCGTTAAATTTATTAAAAGTAAAAGCGGAAATACTATTCTTAAAGGATATAATACGGATGTTTACGGCTTTGAGAACACCATTAAGCCTTTACTCGAAAGTTATCATACGAAAGCACTAATACTGGGTACAGGTGGCGCATCAAAAGCCATCAAATTTATCTTGAAAAAGCTGGGTATCAGTTATGTTTCTGCTACTATCGAAGAACTGAAAGAAAATGAAATTAACTATGAGGATATCGACAAGCATACGATCGAAGAGCGTTTATTAATTATCAATGCTACTCCGCTAGGTACCTTCCCAAAAGTCGATGCTTGTCCCGCCATACCTTATGATTACATTACCCCACGTCATGTTCTCTACGATCTGGTTTATAATCCGGAGGTAACCTTATTTCTTCAAAAGGGAAGAGCCCATGGGGCAAAAACCATCAATGGCTTACAGATGCTTCATTTACAAGCTGAAAAAGCGTGGAGTATCTGGAATAGTTAAAAGACTAGTTCAAATTTCACTTAATTCCTACGGAACTTTGCTAATGCCAACGGCCAATAACCAACCGCTAAGCCCCAAAAAAAGAGCCCCGAATTCCGAATAATTCAATTCGTAGATTCGAGGCTATTTTACTGTTTATTTTTAAATTCAAAGCCCGTCAGGACTCCTAAAATCTTTCATAATCCGCATCTGTTGAATCATTGCTGTGTAAATTAAGCTTTACGCCCATCGTACTTTTCTTTGTAGGTTGGGAGGTATCTTCAACAGATTTTTGTTTTATTATTTCCTTGATGTCTTTTACGTCTTTTAGCCCATCTGTTTCTTTTACTTCTTTTTCTATTTTGGAAACAGGTGTAACCATCTTTTCCGAAATAGTGGAGGTAATCGATCTTTTCTTAAATAATTTATCCTGTGAGCTGGAAACTTGCTCTATTTTAAAGAACGACGTCAAACTTTTCAGTTCATCGGCATAATCATACAAAGCCTTGGAATTTTTTGAAATTTCATCGGAAACAATTGCATTTTGCTGTGTTATTCGGTTCAACTGCTGTATGGAATTGTTAATTTGATCTACTCCTGTATTTTGTTCCATACTTGCCGCTGCAATGTCCTGAA
This sequence comes from uncultured Bacteroidales bacterium, assembly GCA_964478555.1. Taxonomy (GTDB): domain Bacteria; phylum Bacteroidota; class Bacteroidia; order Bacteroidales; family JAAUTT01; genus JAAUTT01. The sequence goes on from CAYZNC010000141.1 coordinate 8,472, forward strand.
CAAGTTTAGCTGTACGTTCTATTTCAGGAACAATATTGAAAAGGGCAGCTCCTGCTTCTTCGGTAGTAGAAACACTTGTTTTGGCTAAAATCTGAATTTCATCGGCAGCAAGTTTACTTCTTTCCGCAAGTTTACGTACTTCTGCCGCCACCACTGCAAATCCTTTACCATGTTCGCCAGCACGGGCAGCCTCAACAGCCGCATTTAAGGCAAGAATATTGGTTTGAAATGCAATATCGTTAACAATGGAAATTTTTTCTGCGATAGCTTTAATTGAATTTGCACTTTCCGTTGCTCCTACCCTAACATTATTAATGCCTAATGAGGCTGTTAGCGCAATTTTTTCTGTCTGCTGGGCATTTTCCGTATTTTGTTGGATATTGGAAACCATTTCTTCCATGGATGAGGATACCTCTTCCGTAGAAGATGCCTGATCTGAAGCTCCTTGTGATAACTGTAAAGCACGATTGTTCATTTCCTGACCCGTTGCAGCAATCTTTTCGGCTCCACCCATTATTTTAACTATAATTTCTCTGAGTTTATTGACCATTTCCCGGAGTGCATCTGCCAACTCTCCTATTTCATCCGATTGATTAACATCCACTGTGCTCATCAAATCGCCACTTCCAAGAGATTTTGCAAATTGAACACCCTTACGCAAAGGTCCAACAATTGATATAACCGTAAAAAATGCGATTAACAGGGCAATAATAATAAAGATTGACCCAGCTATAATAACCAGTAGTTGAAAATTATTAAACGAAGAAGTCATAACCTCGCGTGCGTCCAAAACTTTTTTCGTTTGTGTTTTTGTTAGATTATCTAAACCTTCAAGAACCCGATCCGTAATCTTCATTACATCGCCACCTTCTTCAACTACACTGGTAACACTCCACAAGTTGGTTGCATCATTATAATCGGCAAACTCTTTCAATTTGCCCATTATTTTGTTATGCTGGTCAAATAATGAATCTTTAATCATGCTAACGAGCCGCTGATATTGCTCTTTTTCTTCTTTACTCCATTGTTCGGAATCGGAAAGTTTATCAAGCTCGGCTTTCACTTCCGGAAAATCTTTTTCATGTAAATTTTTTAGCCTGACTTTATCCGGGGTGTCTGACTTCTTATCAATGAAGACCCAGTTTTTTATTAACATCTTGGAATTCAGAATCAAATTGGAAAGTTTATTCAAATTGGCTTCTGAAGGCATATAGATTTCAGTAATATTTTTATTTAATTGAGCATTTTTTCTGGTGGTATAAATGGTTAAAAATACATATACCAAAAGTGCCAAAATCAAAATACCGTAGCCTATGCTAAGTTTTCGTCCGATGGTTAATTTAAGGTTATTAAACATATTTAGGTTGATTTTAAAATACTAATCTTATTGATTAACAATTGCCATAGCCTCCAGGTTTGAATGAACTTTAAGCCCGCTTTTTGAAGCATTACTAATCTTCAATTCAAATTTAAGTTTATCATCTACAATCAGAAAATTTATAGCAGCCCCCTCATTAAGGCATCCCCGTTTTTCAGTAATTACCAATGTCCTATTTGCACCGACAATTCCCATAATAGTTGCCATTTCTTTGGACTTATTTAAAGATACAAATAAAATATGACATTTCGTAATATCAGTAATGTAAGTGAATTTATATACTTTGATTGGTTGACTTCCTACCTTTTTTCCTGTCATATAATTGTTAAGTTGGGAAAAAACGTCTCCGGAGCCATAGACGCCAATTACAAAATCGCCAGCTTTACATTCGGCCGGCCATTCTATCAAACGTGTAAAATTATAGATGAAAATTGCCTGTGCTTCAGCAACAGAAGTTTGTGCATACGTCTTAAAAAAGAAAAAAACAAAAGAAATGATTAATAAGATGGAATAAATTTTTTTCATTAAGTTTTACTTTTTTCTGTGTTATCCGTTTTTATAAGCTTCTACGGCTTCTATAGCCATAAGTTACAAGATTCATCTAATTGATTTAATGTAAATGTAACTGAAAAATTCATTTCTTTTAGTAGTTAAAATTAGAAATTTTGTTAAAAAGCTTATCATATATGCATAAAAATTTCATCGGGATATTGAATTTGTATTAAATGCAATCCATGCGCTTTAACGGAACTACCAGCTAATGAGCGACTTTTGTTTTCTATAATAAATCGTATATCTTCCGGTAAAATTTTATTCATCCCAACTTCAATTAAAGTTCCAACGATTGCTCTTACCATATTTCTTAAAAATCTGTCGGCTTTAATCGTAAAATGTAATTCATTGCCGGAAAGTTCCCACTTTGCGTCAAGTATCTTACAATTGTTGGTTTTCACATCGGTGTGTAACTTACTGAAACTACTGTAATCCGTATATTCTTTCAATATTTCGGAAGCCCTATTCATAGCACCTATATTGAGAGAATGTTTAAAAGACATGGCAAATTCCAGATTAAAAGGGTCTTTAACCTGGCAGATGCGGTATAAATACGTCCTGGAGATAGCATCAAAGCGCGCATGTGCATCAGCACGAACAGCCAAAATTTTGTAAACAGCCACATCATTGGGTAAAATTGAATTCAACTGATATATAAATTTGGGGTTCTGTTCAAGAAGATTCAGTGTACAATCGAAATGAGCATAAAAAGAAGACGCATGAACGCCCGCATCTGTTCTTCCGGCACCAACAGTTTGAATTGTTTCCTTCAACAGTAAGGAAAGATGTTGATTAAGCACCTCCTGCACAGTGATAACTCCTGGCTGGATCTGCCATCCGTGATAATAAGTTCCCTTATATCCTAAATGAATGAAATATCGGTATAACAAAGCCGTTTAATTTGGATATAAAAGTATGCATTTTGCTTAGGTTGATAAAATTTAATTTATTTTTTGTTGGTTTCTAAACCTGAAATTGTTGCGGGATAAAAAGGGTTTTGAAAATCTAATATTACGCTCCCCCCGAAATAACAGACCGTTTAACAAAAGTGTATTATTGTTCATTACTTTAACTTTTTTTAACATGCAAAAATTTCAGAAAAAGTTAATTTCGGCATCCAAAACGGTATCCAACAATTCCAATTGGAATTATAAAAAAATAAATCGTTAACAAAACCTATATTATTATGAATGAAACAGTTAATATAAAGGAGCTAAACGACAGAATTCAGCAAGAAAGTTCCTTTGTTGATCTTATTGCAATGGAAATAGGCAAAGTTATCGTTGGTCAAAAACACCTGGTTGATAGCTTGTTGATCGGATTACTTTCCGATGGTCACATTCTGCTTGAAGGGGTTCCCGGATTAGCTAAAACCCTGGCAATAAAAACTCTTGCCGATACTATTGATGCGCGTTTTAGTCGTATTCAATTTACGCCTGACTTGTTACCTGCCGACCTCATTGGTACCATGGTATACAGTCCCAAAAACGAAGAGTTTGCGGTTAAAAAAGGACCGGTATTTGCAAATTTTGTACTTGCTGATGAAATCAACCGTTCTCCTGCAAAGGTTCAGAGTGCCTTACTGGAGGCTATGCAGGAAAAGCAGGTAACGATAGGGCAACATACGTATCCACTTGAAAAGCCTTTCTTAGTGCTGGCTACACAGAATCCCATTGAGCAGGAAGGTACCTATCCTCTTCCGGAAGCCCAGATAGACCGTTTTATGTTAAAAGTGGTAATTGACTATCCGAAAATGGAAGAAGAACGAATTATTATGCGTCAAAATCTCAGCAAGACATTTCCATCTGCCTCTCGTATACTAAAGCCAGCCGATATTATGAAGGCAAGAGATATCGTTAAAGATGTTTATATGGATGAAAAAATCGAACATTATATCCTCGATATCGTTTTTGCCACCCGCTATCCTCAGGATTATAAGCTGGAGAAATTTAAAAATCTTATCAGCTATGGAGGTTCTCCACGTGCCAGTATCAATCTAGCGATGGCTGCCAAAGCCTTTGCTTTTATCAAACGTAGGGGTTATGTTATACCTGAGGACGTACGTGCAGTTTGCTTTGATGTGATGCGCCACCGGCTTGGTTTGACTTACGAAGCTGAGGCTGAAAACATAACTTCCACTGACATTATTACTGAAATTTTAAACACTGTGGAGGTGCCCTAGAAAGAATATTGATTATTGTATATTGCACAGTATCTTTAATCATCAATGCAAATCAGTCAAGGATCAGATTGGTATTTTTAGGTTGGCTGATAATACCTTTCCTGATTGGGTCACAACAACTTATCGGACTGTCGAAAATTGCGTTAGAAAAGGAATATATTGCACAGGAAGTATGGTTTTCAGCATTATCACCTCAAAAAGTAAGGAGATCGATCACAAACGACTCACAGAAGGATATGATAACTATTAATATCGCTACAAATTAACAAAATAGAATGTGGAAACTGCCGAATTAATAAAAAGAGTCCGAAAAATTGAAATAAAAACCAGGGGTTTAACGAATCAAATATTCGCTGGCGAATATCATAGTGCCTTCAAAGGTAGAGGAATGGCTTTTAGCGAAGTTCGTGAATATCAATACGGCGACGATATCCGGAATATAGACTGGAATGTTACCGCCCGCTTCAATCATCCTTTTATTAAGATATTTGAAGAAGAACGGGAATTGACTGTTATGCTGGTTATCGACGTTAGCGGTTCGCATCATTTTGGCACCAGTCAACGACTTAAAAAAACTTTAATGGCCGAGCTTGCTGCTGTATTAGCTTTCTCTGCCATTAAAAACAACGATAAAATCGGAGCTATTCTTTTTACGGACAGGGTCGAAAAGTTTATTCCACCAAAAAAAGGACGCCAACATACCCTCAGGGTTATTCGTGAATTGATTGAGTTTGAACCTCAACATCAGACAACCAATATATCCGAAGGGTTACGTTACCTTACCAATGCTATTAAAAAACGTAGTATTGCGTTTGTTATTTCAGATTTTATCAACACCAAATTTGAGGACGCACTTAGTATCGCAAATCGCAAACACGACCTTGTAGCATTGCGTATTTATGATCATCGTGAAGCTGAAATACCTTCGTTGGGATTAGTTCAGGTAAAAGATGCAGAAACCGGAGAACTAACCTGGGTTGATACTTCAGACCGGTCGGTTCGCGAATCATATATGAAATGGTGGAAATCAAATCAGGCTCTACTTACAGAAATGTTTGCAAAGCGTGGCGTTGATAATGTGATGATCCGTACAGATGAAGATTATGTGAAACCACTAATCAAATTGTTTAAACAACGATGATAGGTTTATTATTAAATAGAATATTCAGATTTCTGATTTTAATAGCAACCATACTTTTGGGTTGGACTGCTAATGCTCAGATTCTGAAAATTAATGCACGTTTTGATTCCACTTCGATACTCATAGGCGATCAGGTGAAACTGCACATTGAAGTTGACCAACCCAAAGATGCAAAAGTGCATTTTCCGGTTTTTGCAGATACCCTCGCCTCAAAAATTAAAGTGGTGAAGGTTTTTCGACCTGATACCGTGCCTAAGAACGGCAATCTGCACATACAGCAGGATGTATTAGTGACCAGTTTCGATAGCGGTTACCATTATGTAGCACCTTTGGTATTTCCCTTCGAAATGGGTGCCGTTAAGGATACCATTCGAACCGCTCAGCTATATTTAATAGTATTGACTGTTCCGGTAGGTAATGCTAAAGATATCCATGATATCAAGCCACCCTACGATGCCCCTTTTACAATTGCTGAAATTTTGCTGTACCTATTGATCGGAGTGGGCGTAATCATTCTTGGTTTTGTTACCTGGTTCCTGATAAAGAAATTTCGAAAAGAGCCAATCTTTACAGCAAGGAAACTTATCGAACCGGCACATGTGATCGCATTACGTGAACTCGATAAGCTCAGAACCGAAAAATTATGGCAACAAAGTAAAGGAAAGGAATACTATACCCGACTCACGGAAATCATCAGGGTTTATATCGAACAACGTT
>CAYZNC010000142.1:0-14312 GCA_964478555.1 uncultured Bacteroidales bacterium
CTTAAAATATTTAATTTTTACACAGCCTCTTCAGGAGAGGGGTTGGGGTGAGGCTAATTAAATTCACGCCTTAGTTTATGAAAATAGATGGATATCGCCAGGCATCCGGCAAAAAACAACAGTAACCAGACACAATGTGGCAAAATAGTCATAAAATTGGCACTCCTGATAAAAATATCATAAAACCCTTCCAATCCCCAGTTAAGCGGTGATAGTACGCTTAAATGCCGCATAAAAGGAGGCATTGCAAATACCGGAACCCATATTCCTCCGATTGCTGCAAGAATTACAATTGATAATGATGCAAATATAGAAGCCTGTTGTTGACTTTGTGCAATCGTGCCAATGGCTATGCCATAACCAACAGCTGCCAAAGCACAAACCAAACCCATAAACATGAGCACAAACCACGATCCTCCAATTGCAAGTGATGGTAAGTGAATAAGTGGTAACACATACATACCCATCAGCAATATTAAAATAAATTGTAACAGGCAAACAGTCATGTAAACAACAATTTTACTGATCAGAATTTCTGAATACGAACAGGGCATTGTCAGCAACCGGGATACATTTCCGTCCTCCCGTTCTTTGATCATATTTCCGGCGAAAGAAATAACGATAAAAAACATAGCAAATAGCGTCCATGCGGGCACATTGTGTTGTACAGAATTTGGAATAATTTTATGATTTCCCCCGGAGGTGGCATATTCTTCTTTGTAGTACACTGTGCCTTTCCCAGCCATGCCTAAGTTGGAAACCGGCATCATCACGCGTTTATTTACTTCCTGGGTAATTTCATTAAGCGTTATGGAATTTTCCACTTTTGAGGCAAACTCTCTTACCGTACTCAATAAAGTTTCTCTAAAAGAAACTTTGGTTGTGGGATCGATAAAAATGGTAAAACGAACCGAATCGCATTTACGAGGATCGGCCTGCACTCCTGCAAAAGCAAGAGATACATTGTATTTCACATTATTATGAATGGTCTTTGTTGTATTGGCAGGAATAATGATCCCAATCAGAAAATTACCGGAAGCCACGGCTTTTTCAACCATTTGTTCAGTAGGTTGCTTGCCGTTAATGGTTCTGGAAATTTTAAACATGTTCGACTTTTCCAGTTGGCGTTCAATGGTTATTCCAAGGGAATCGTTATCGTTATTAAGCAACAACAGCGGTATTCCACTTTCGTTGATAGACTTAAAAGTCGTATCCTGTAGATAAGTCATAATCAGCACCAATGTAACCGGCATCAAAAACAACATAGCCAAACCGCCTATATCACGGACCAGCAATAAAGTATCCTTATATATAAGTTTTAAAAGCGTTTGCATCCGTTATTAATCTCTAAGTTTTTTACCTGTAAGATGTAAATAAACATCTTCGAGGTCTGCAAATGATTGCCCCGACGCAATAAGTTCCTTTGGGCTACCCTCGGTTATAATTTTTCCCTCATCAATAATAGCAATTTTACTGCATATATTCTCTGCTTCTTCTAAATAGTGAGAAGTGTAAATAATAGTTGCCCCTTGTTTATTGATTTCAAGAAGGTTATCAAGAATTACCTTTTTGGATTGTACATCAACGCCAACCGTGGGTTCATCGAGAAAAAGTATACGAGGTTGATGTAATAAGCCAACAATCAAATTTATACGACGTTTCATCCCACCGGAGTATTTTGATATCCGGTGATGCTGGCTTTTCTCCAAACCAAAAATCACTAATAACTCTTCAATCCGGTTTGCAAGCGGTTTCCCTTTTAAACCATAAATCCCTCCGAAAATGGAGAGATTCTCACGAGCCGTAAGAGTAGGATAAAGAGCAATGTCCTGAGGCACCACACCTATAATTTTCTTAATTTTTTTAAAATCGTGAGTTATAGAATATCCGCCAATGTTCACTTCACCTTCGGTTAAAGAGAGCAATCCGCATAAGATTTTTATGGTGGTAGTTTTGCCAGCTCCATTGGGTCCGAGTAATCCATAAATGGCATTTTCTTCAATGGAGAGTGAAATATGGTTGAGTGAAGGCTTTGTATTGCCCCTGTATATTTTTGTCAGGTTTTCTATTTGAATGGCTATGCCATCGGTTGTCATAGCTTAATTTGCTTTAATTGTTGAAAAACTTTTTCTTCTCTGTCGGCTATTGTTAAAAGTATATCGGCAAGCATATCGTACGTGATTTCTCCTTCGTTGCGTTTCTTAAAAACCCGCGCTGCCAGATAGGCGAATTCGCGCCACTTATCCCCAATTTCTGTCATCTCTTTGGATAAATCATTAAGCCATGGTTGATTTAAAATTTCCGAGCATTCCTGTAAAAAAGCAGCATAAATGAATCTGAACCCCGCTCCACCTGTACCAATTTCTTCGAGCATACGGATTACCTGGCTGAGATTAAGAGCAGCATCTTTAGGACCAAACTTTTCGGGCCATTTTCTAACCCGCTTAGCAAGAAAACGTATTCCTTTTACGCCAAACATGGGTATTGGAATTGTAAGCATATCTTTTGCCGTTTTACGCGTACTTTTAACAATGGCCGATTTTAGATCTATATCCTTTGGCACTTTTGTAATATAATACATGCGCCCTTTAGGTGGGTATGTGCCTTTGGAATATCGCACCTTTAGAAGCTCAGCAGAACTTAGTGTTTCTACATTTTCCATTACCGGATCGCTGATATAATAGCTATCTCCTTCTTTGCCGAAAGCGGTTATGTTGTGTGCATTAAAGTGAAAACGGTATTCCTTTGGGAAGTAGGGCAAATTGAATACACCTACCAACATTCCAACAGGTACGCCCTTGGCAAGCATACTATCGAGTTCTTGCATTGCCTTTTGCTTATTGCCACTAAACTTCTTATGATTGTAATGAATGTCCAGCAACCCTGTAACCCTTTTAAATATTGCACCAGGCCATGGTCTAAAGGAAGTTACAGCCATTCCATTAAGTTTGATAAAAGGCATATGCGAGAAAAACAATCCCGAACCTAACCCGAATACCATTGGTTCGCTAAGGCTAACTCCGTGAAATCTCAGGAGGTTGGATGTTACCCCATTTTCGCAATGGGCGGCCATATTATGTTGAAAATCGAGCTTCATCAAAAAGTAATTTAGGTTATTTAGACTTTAGGCTGTAGACCATAGCCTATAGTCTTTAGCTTTGGCGCAAGGTTCGAATCAATGCTCCAATGACTTTCTCAGTCTCCGTTAATTTTATATCACAATCACGGGCAATTTGTTCTTCAATATATCCCAACCGGGTAGCTAATCCGAACTGGTAATGCAATTCTCTTAAAGAACCAAATGCCATTTCAAGAAACCGTACGTATTCTATTTGACTTTCGCAGGCACATCCTTCAACAATATTAGAGGGTGCAGATACGCAGGCTCGTCTCATTTGGGAAGTTAATCCGTATATCTCATCTTTTGGAAAATCTCTTGTTATTTTATAAGTCATAATAGCTACATCATCTGCCAATTCAAAAGCTCTAAGTTTACAATGATCTCGAATATTCTATAAGTTTAAAATTTCTATTTAAGTGCTTAGACTGTAGACTTTTAGCAGTTTATACGGACTAGCCTATAGTCTAATAACCTACAGCCTATACTCCCTCACTTTCTCTACATCCCTTAATTCCTCAACCGAAATATTAAACGTACTTGCGTATTTTTCAATGACTTCAATAGTCAGTTCTTTAAATTTTTTCATTTTCAAATGTTTTTTCACTTTGAATTTGGATATTCCAGTGTAATCGGCAAGAATTGAGGTATCCATTACATTAAGCTCCATATAAAATGCAATAGGACTCAGTTCTCCGGCCAAAATTTTACTCCGGACATCTTCAACTCGCTCATACACAACATCCCAAGCCATTACCATTGCTTCATTCTTGGGATTCCAACCCGTGCTCAGTTTTTTTGTATAATGTCCATTTTCGTCAACCGCATAACAGACATCCCTTATTTTCCCCTCTATCATGAATCCCTGATCTTGAGGAACTTCGTCTATTTTCATAATTTTTATTTTAAAGAAAGCCGGAAATCACCATTAACAAACCGTTAAAAGCACATATGCATAACTAAAACGTGCGCTTTCAGGGACCATCATTAAAATTTTCTGGCCCTTTTTAAGTTTGCCTGTGTTAAATAATTCCTCGAGCATAAGAAAACCTGAGGCAGAAGCTACATTTCCCACCCTGGTAAGATTTGTAAACCACTTATGAAGAGGAATATTATAGCCCAATTCAATCAAATTTTCTAATATTTTCTCCCTAAAAAATTCGGATGAGAGATGGGGTAAAAAGTAATCAATGGTATCCAAATCAAAATTTCTTTTTATTTGAATGTCTTTCAGAAATTGCCCACCTAATTTTACTATATTTTCACCTAACAAGCGTGTATCCTGCTTAAGTGAAAAGATTGATTTATGCAACCAATCTTCGGATTCAAATTCAGCCCATCCTAATAATTTCCCATTAACATCTTTATCCGAGCCGCCATACATACAAGTTTCAAATTGATTGGCATAAGAACAAATATCAATCCATTCAATTTTTAAAGATAAATCATCACCTGGTTGATTCTCAATTAAGGCCGCTCCTGCCCCATCTGATAGCATCCATCGCAAAAATTCCTTTTCAAAAGCAATCATAGGATTGTCTTTGAGCGATGCGATTTTCTTTGACTCATTTTCAAAATATTTGGCAAGCATCCACTTAGAAAGATGCTCAGACGCAGCACATATAGCATTTTTTGTGTTTCCCGAAAGTATGGAGAGGTAGCAAAATTTCAAAGCCTGTATTCCGGCACAGCATGACCCTTGAAAAGAAGCAATTTCAATACTTGGCACATTAATAATTCCATGGATCATTGACGCATGAGAAGGCATAATCTGATCTGGCGAGGCTGTGCCACATACCAGTAATTCCACCTGTTCGCGGGTAAATTTCTTATCGAACAATTGATCAATCGCAGCTGCCGCAATTTCAGCATTAGTATGTGTTGGTTTTCCACCTTTTTCTAAAGCATAATACCGGGTTTTTATTCCATTATTCCTTAATACTAGCCTTCGTGCTTTAGACGGTTGGTTATCAATCATGCCAAGATAATCTTCCATTTCTTCATTGGAAACAGGCTCATTGGGAAGAAACTTAGCTAATTTAGTAATATATACTTCGTTCGGCATAAAATAAAACTTACAGCTTCTGTATTAGTTATATAAATTCGCAAAGCTAAAAAAAATACTTTGGATATTTTTATTTCAAAAAAAAACATCGTTATAATCAGTCTAAATAACAGACTGATAGTAGGCTATTTTCTTTTTAACCGCCTTCCTTCTAAATGGGCTTGTTATTGCAAATACTAAAGAACCAAAAGGGGATATTAAATAAATAACCGCGAAAAGATAATATTTAAAAAATGTGAGCCGGCCATTTCGTTTTGGATCTCCATAGCCGCCTTTTTTAAGTACCCAGGATCCCAGAATATTGAAAATTCGATTACCGTTTTTTTCAATCATGGCAAGCGAGGGCAATACATCTACTGCTCCGGCAGCCACAAGATTACCCTGCAAATTATCCAAAGTGTTATTATTTAATGCGCTTAAAATTATCTCTCCGAATTTGCCGGCATTTTCAATATCTTGTGGAGAAACACCTGCGGGAGGGATAATTTTCATATACCTTTCTTTTTTATTTTTCAGCAGCCACCTTACTATGGAAACAACACTTAACAGATTAGGTGCTTTATCCCGAAGTACAATATTCCCTACAAGTTTGCCTCCGGCATTTTTAATGTACGCTTTAACGTTTTCCTGGGCCATCGTCCACATGTTACGGCACCCGATAATAGTAATCACGGGTTTGCCTGCCAATAACCTTTTAATTTCTTCTTTTTGAAAAAATGCGTGAAAAGGGATGGAAGGAGATAAATACCAGGGCTGATAAGCTACGATAACCAAATCGAAATTTTCATCCGGAGAAACGCTTATAGTATCTAATTCGCAGGGAATCCCCTTTATAGATTCGGGGAACGCCTGAAAAAACTGATTGGCACTCCAGGGAAACGGAAATGCGGGCTTTGGTCTTAATTCTTCGAAATACAACTTAACCTGATTAGTTTCCGACATTGGTTTGGTAACAGACTTTACAATATCCGTAAGCTGTCCGGTTTGGGAATAATAGATAACTAATAACTTCTTTTCCATGTGTTTAGGTTAGGTTAGTCTTTTTTCGTGATGACATAAATTACATTCGACGTATGTTTATCGTTGTTAATTATATTTACATTCATGTTATGGCCCGCAACCAAGTTCAAGATCTTTTCTTTGGAAGTAAACGCCAAGTTCCCTATCGTTTTGTTGAATCCGAACAGTCGCGTTGAAAGAACTTCCGTGAGCCTTGTAATACGATGTTTTTGCTGCATACTACTATCACCATCCCTAATGATGAGCATTCCCTTGGAATTCAAATTTTCAATACACCTTAATATCAGTTGCTGTTGCTGTTCATATGGCACATAATGAAGCATGTCGCTAATGATAAATACATCACTTTTGGATATCGAAAATGTCAAAGCATCAGAACAAATGAAATTAAACCTTTCATCTTTAGAAAAACAATGGTTTGCAACATCTATTTTATCTTCATCATAGTCAATGCCCGTAATCACCCGGTGTTCAGACATAAACCCAAGCATATAGGACATAAATCCGTAACCACAGCCAATATCAACTACAGACGCCCTGAGGGGTATCAGATTATGAAATTGTTCATAATCCCTCTCCATCCACAGTTTGATGCGAAGATACCACTCCAGTACCGGTCCTTTATATATGTAATTCTTAATGAGTTTGTACCGGAAATACGGATTAGACCGGTTACTGCATTCGATTTTAAAAATGTCGTATTGTTCCCTGAAATAGTCTTTGACCTGTTTTGCTCTCTCCTGGTAAGTATCGCCGAATGATTTGTCGTCAGGCGTAATGCGTTTAAGTATTTTTAATGAAAGATAACTGTTCTTAAGATAAAAGTCGTCTCCTTTAGTCATAGCATCGCCATTTCCCTGAATAACAACGGGCACAATGTCGACCTGAAGTTGTTCGGCAAGATAAAATGCTCCTTTGTGAAAGCGTTTTATGTCACAATCGGGCTGCCGCGAACCTTCCGGAAAAATAATAATTGAAAAGCCCTCCTTTATTCTTTCTCTAAAATAATCAATGCCGTTTTCCACACCTTTTTCAACAGGGAAAAAACCGCCAAGTTTCACAACCCTTCCGAAAAATGGAGAATTCCATACCCACTTGTTGGTTACCATAATAGATCGCGGGTTGATCATTAACATCACAAGAATATCTAAAAATGATTGATGATTGGCAATAATAATAGCAGGTTTGGAAAAATCTTCATGATGGATATTTATAATGTTCTTTTTTGTATTGAACATTATATACACCAGTGATTTTGGAAATTTTTGCAGCACCCAATGGTATATTAGCTTCTTTTTTCTTTTAGAAAGCGGGAGTCCCCAAAAAATGGTAATTCCAATAGTTGACAAGGTAAAGCACCCGGATACAAAATAGGTAAACGCAAAAATCGTAAGAAAGAAACTCTTAAAAGTAAAGGGGAATTTTTTTTTGCGTGTTCTACCGCTCACAAATATCTTGAAAAGAAGAGGCTGTACTGTGTATGAGATTAAAACCACTGACAACATGCCAATGATAGAAATAGTAGCAATGGATCTAAGCGCGGGGTGTTTTGCAAAAATCAACACTCCCACTCCCACAATGGTAGTGAATGCTGAAAGGAATATTGCACTTTTATGAGATGACAGAAGGCTTTTACCGGTTCGGTATTCCTGCAGTAAACCATCCTGGATAAAAATGCTGAAATCGTCACCTAAACCAAAAATAAAAGTTGAAATAATAATATTGATAATATTGAACTTAATATTAAAAAGGCCCATGATACCTAATATCCATAGAAAACTTATGGCCATAGGTAAGAACGTCATGATAGTTAGTTCCAAACGGCCATAAGATAGTAGCATTGTGATAAAAACCAACAACGAACAAGTGTAAAGAACAAAATTAAAATCGACATTCAGAATATTAATGAACTTCTTAGCAAAGTATTGTTTATCAAAAACAACCGTATTGTTGATTTTGGCTAATTTGTTATAAACAAAATCCTTATCAGTCTGCCGAAGGTTGGCAAAACTAATCACCATCACCCTTTTTGCGGTTGTATTAATCCAATCATCCTTCAGCAAAGATTGTAATTGAGGTTGTTCGAGCACATTAACTGTGTGATAAGGCTTATCCAATAACTTTAAAAATGAACTAAAAGCATTTTCTTTAAAATTGTGCTTCATTCCGGTTTCCACTAATTGCTTTTTAAGAGAATCCTTTCTTTCAGTTGTCCAATAATGCTGCCACCGGTTAATTCTAATGCGCTGTTCGTCTGTAGCAATAAGTATGCAACGGGGACTGGCATAGCGCTGAATCAATCCTACCTGTTTTAATGAATCAAGGCTTGCCTCCATAATAGCCTGATTATGCAAGGCTTTATCAAGTGTAGTACCTGTAGTAACCAAAAATACCGGTTTTACAATTGAGTCCCCTATTATTTGGTTAAGTTTTGATTCGGCATTTTTAAGCTTTTCAGTGGTATAGTTCAGATTCATCATGTCGCTATCAAAACTTGTTTTTTTGGAAGTAAACCAAAAAACGATCGATATGATGACTACTAAAATGATTATCCAATAATTTCCTTCAAATTTGTAAGTGCTTATTTTATCAATAAATCTGAAAAAGGCAAAATCCTCATGATGTTGGTGAATGTCTCCCTTTGATGGTTTTAGAAAATGAGGCATCACAATCAAACAAAATAAAATTGTACCCAGTAGACTAAGCGCTGATAGTAAACCAAAGTCCTGTAACGCTTCTGAACTTACAAATAATAAACTCAGAAAACCCGCTATGGTAGTAAAGCTACCTATAGTCATTGGATTTGTGAGATCTTTAATAACATCAGTTACGGATTGGGTGTGTTTATAATGATTAAAAAGATGTAGTGAATAGCTTAACCCTATACCAAAAACTATAGATCCGGCACCAATAGCCATTGCAGAAATCTGACCTTTGATCAGATACATCACTGCTAATGAAAATACAATGCCGAAAATTACCGGAATAACGATGGCTATTGAAATAAACTTCTTCCGAAAAGCAAAACTGATAAATAAAACAATTACGATGATGGCTATGGTCAATGTGAGCATGGTATCGGCCTTTATCTGCCTTGCGTTACAAACGCTAACTGCCGGAGACCCATAATAAGTAATATTAACAGATGGAACAGATTTGGCTAACTTGGCAATCAGTTCATCTAATCCATCAATTAATTTTCCATTTTTCGAGGTTTCTGATGCCGGATGCGACGGATTTATATAGATTATTAAATGCTTATGATCCTTTGAAAGCAGATGATTATCAACGATCTCGTAATTTTGTGTTACTTGTAACGATTGCAGACGTTTTGCTGCTAATACACCAATTTGAAGCGGATCTGAAATGATAAATTTCTTAAAGATGAAGCCAGTTGGCCTCGTCAGGTTAGCTGAATCACGGCATATCGTGCTGTCAATAGTCGCCTCAGCTGTAAGAGAATCGATCTTCACGTAATCTTTTTCTTCTAAAAAAATCGGAAGATTATTAATGATGTAATCATACACTTCAGAATAGGACGCTTCAGAAACAGTGTAAAATGTTTTCGAAATATAATCCTTATACCCTTCATTCAAGCGACCAACAAAAGTATCAGCTACACTTATAATTTTTGAAGGATCTGATACCCGGGATGAATCGTTTTGCGAAACTTCAATCACGAGGCGGTCCTTGAGGTTCAGATTTTTGAACACCTCATTAATTTCTTCAACTTCTTTTCCTTTTGGAATAAACCTGGTAATATCTTCCTCAAAACGAATTTGAACGGCATAAAACACCACCAATAAACAAACGGCAACTACTCCAATCCTAAATAAGACCGGTCTTTTGGTGAAAAAATTATAGATGAATAAAAATATTGAAGCCATTAAACCTTATTTTTACGAAATATTCCTAGTAAAACATATGAAATGGCGCCCATAGCAATCGCCATAAAAGCTGCAAATATCAAACTACCAAAAATATAGCAGACTGTACTCTGTTTCATAGCATGAAGACTAATCTCAGAAAAATTTAAACTAATTTTGGAACCAGTCACATAAACCCCTGTAAGATAACTAAAATATAAAATAAAGGGTATCATGGGTGGAAGGCTGATGTTGGCTGCCGCAATTACAATTACTTTGTTAAGCTTTAGCAGCCATGCAAAAAAAATAGCTACCAGCATCTGAAACCCCCAAATTGGAACAATACCCATAAAAACGCCAAAAGTTATTGAAAACGTGAGTTTAAGGTTGGAATCACTGCTGTCGATCAGTTTATATTTAATAAATTCCTTAATTTTCGCCTTGGTAAGATTACGGAAAAATGAGAACGGCAGGAAATAAGCGAAAGCCAAAAATACCAATACGGTATTCAACACACTAATTCTTCCGAAATCACGAAAAGGCCTGAAGTGCGAAACTCGTTCGGAGGCTGGAGCATAAAAGACCTTAATAGGTACTGCAGTCACCGGAATTCCAGCCCATGCCGCCCTTACCAAAACTTCGATTTCAAATTCATATTTCCTGGTAAAGTATTGTTTATGCGATAAAATTTTAAGCGGGTATAGGCGAAAACCCGATTGGGTGTCAGGTAAATTAATACCTGTCTCCAAACGGTACCAAAAGTTGGAAAACTTGTATCCAAAACTACTTTTACCAGGGATTCCATCCTGGCTCATGTTTCGCGCCCCTACTATCAGCGTGCCGGGTTCCGCTTCAATTTTTTCAACAAACAAAGGGATATCTTCCGCAAAATGTTGTCCATCTGAATCAATGGTGATGGCATATTCGAATCCTAATTCGTCAGCCTTTGCAAATCCCTTACGCAAAGCATACCCTTTTCCTTTATTTTGGGGGTAACTTACAAGGGTTATGTTATCGATTTGTTGTAGAATTTCAGTAGTTGCATCGGTTGATCCATCATTTACCACCAACAAGTCATCCGAATACGAACGAACAGCATTAATAACCTTTTCGATGGTTTTAGCATTGTTATAAGTAGGAATGATCACACAACACTTAAGATTACGAAGCCTTTTCCTGCAAATCTGAGAATCCATCATTAGCCTTCCAATTCTAAATTACCAACTACTGAAGAGTCTGCTTCGGAAGAAGTTCCGCCTTGGGCCGGACAAGTAATGATGGCAGAGAGATTACCTTTAATTGTAAAAAATAGCTTATCGGCAGATTCTATAGATGCTTTAACATTATAACCACCTTCAATCGAATCGATGGTTAATTTAATCATTAGTTCATTGTTAACTGCAGGGTCAACCAACGACAGAAACTTAATATTGCTTACCTCTTTAAACATTAGATTTCGTTCCATGGCAATTTCAACTAATTCCCTTACCATAAGCATCATACATACACCTGGAACAACAGGTTGTTGAGGAAAGTGTCCGTGATAAATCCGGTGTGTTTTATTTAACAAAATACCGAATGTATATTCACGATTATCCTTAGCAGTAATAGGGGTTACCGAATAAAAATCCTTCATTTCCGTTTATGTCTTCTCCTTCAACGGCAAAAGTACTAAAATTGTCAAAATAACTTCACTAACAATATAAGTTTTACACGTAACTAAAAAAACAGAAAATGAAAGAAACAAAGTGGGAAGTATAAAGTTTAAAGTTAACCTGCTAACAGCTAAAAGCCAATAGCTAATAGCAAATTATATTTTGTATTATCTTTGCTTTATGAAAGACCGTAAAAAAGATCATATAGCACTTGCGTTTGAATCGCAAACAACACGGGAAGAACTGGACAACCGTTTTTTTTACGAGCCGATGCTGGCTGCACATCCTGCCGGCGAGTTATCTCCATTTGTTTTTTTAGGAAAAACTTTCCGTGTCCCACTTTGGGTTTCGAGCATGACAGGAGGAACATTACTTGCTTCAAAAATCAACCATAACCTTGCTAGAGCCTGTAAGGAATTTGGCTTTGGGATGGGCCTGGGTTCATGTCGTTCCCTCCTTGACAATGACGCTCACCTTGCCGACTTTGATGTACGCAATGTAATAGGTGACGAGCTTCCACTATTTGCTAATTTAGGCATTTGCCAAATTGAGCAATTACTTGAGCATGGTCAATCCGTGAAAATTACAGATTTAGTTAAGCGTTTGCAGGCCGATGGACTCATTGTACATGTAAATCCCTTGCAAGAATGGTTTCAACCGGAAGGCGAAATAATTAAATACCCTCCCATTGAAACCATTAAACGATTACTGGATAAAATTCAACTGCCATTAATAGTTAAAGAAGTCGGGCATGGCATAGGACCCTTAAGTTTGCATGAATTGCTAAGATTACCCCTTGCAGCAATCGAATTCGGCGCCTTTGGTGGAACAAATTTTACGAAGCTGGAAATATTACGGCACTCCGAAACACATGATCCGTTGGAATCTCCAGAACCTTTGACGCTGGTCGGCATGGACGCTTACCAAATGCTTGAAGCAACTAACGGGATACTTGATGAGGAAAAGAATATCCTTTGTAAACAAATTATTATCAGTGGGGGTATTACTTCATATCTCGACGGTTATTACCTGCTTAAAAAAAGTCGCTTACCTGCCGTTTATGGACAGGCTTCTACTTTTCTGAAATACGCCATGGGCGACTATGAAGAATTATATAATCACATCCGCAGACAAATAAGAGGCCTCCAAATGGCTTATACGTATTTAAAAGTGAAGTGAATAACTATTTTATTTATTTAATAATTACTCAGCATTAAAAGGCACCAATTCAAACCTTAATTTGATCCCTTTTTGTTTGAGTCGAATGGTTGGTAATAACGAGCTATCCGCGTAATCAAAACTAACCCGAGCCCCACCAATAGGGAAGGTATGATTGTCAATTTTGCATAACCCCTTCTTTTGTTTGTTTATCCAGTAATAGGATTTCCCCAATGACCGTATTTTATACACTTCCATGGAAGTGTCACTTTTCCCGGTATATTTTTTGGAAGACTTATAGATATCATTGGCGTAAAACATTAATCTGAAATCCTTCTCCATGATGTGGAGTATTTTTTTCTTTCTTAGAGGATCGATGCAGGCAAGTATTTTAAAATCGTAAGGGGTAATTGCAAAATCAAAAATTTTAAATCCTACCGGCGTCGTAAACAGAACCCGTGTTGTGGTATCATTAGTTTGCTTTACCAGTAACTGGCCGCTTTGTTCATTTTTAAAAAACTGAATAGAGATATTAAACCATGCCATTTTCTTTTCAGTTTTATCGACGGGCAGATAAAGCTCGTTCCTACGCACCACGGTTCGGCCGGAACTTTTTAAACCCGCCGTTGAAGAACAAGCCGATAATATACACATAAGCAACAAACCAATATGTATAAAAGCCCGGATGATCTTGCGTATCCGTATCTCCTGATTTCTATTTTCTGAATTGTTCAATTAATTAACTTTGAATTGTTCATCGGAAATGGGCATATTCAGTTTCTTATTGGTAAAGTTATACTCTGTATAATCGCCTGAAGGCTCCGCCATGATCAACCTGGAAATGGTCATGTCATTTTTATCAAAGTACATATCAATATTTTTCAGATAAGCCCCAGCATTCTTGTCAATAGGAACAAGCCTTGTCATATATAGTTTCTCATCCTCAAAATATTGAATCGTATATTTCTTTTCTATAGCATTTATGTTGCCACTAAAGCAACTCATCATCATATCGGTTAACTCCTTGAAAAGTTTGTTGGACTTGGTATCGATCACATTTGCCTTTTCAGCGGCTTTTTTTAACAAAATCTTATCACCATTAATGACAATCAGATAATTAGACTTGGGATCTTTGGAAATATATTCCCAACGAATTAAATTTTCGCGTTTAAAGCAAAAATGCCCTTTTGAAATAACAGGCTCGGTTAACACTTCAAGGAATTTTTTTTGCACAAAATCACATTCCATCGATTTTGCTTTTTGCGTACTTGTAAGTAAATGTGCTTTAAAGCCAGGCACATCAGCCATAGTCTTCAGTTTTGGCTGGGCTCCTACCAACTGCAATCCACTAAATAATAAACATAAACATGCAAAGTATTTAATCATAAGGTTTTATATTTAAAAGTATATCTGCTCTTTCCAGGGTGTAT
>CAYZNC010000143.1:0-4965 GCA_964478555.1 uncultured Bacteroidales bacterium
TTTTGTTAACTGATAATTATAATGTCAATGACTGGACGAAACCCGATTTGAGTGAGCCTCTGGCCTTTCAGACAAAAGGAATCGGAAAGCCTTTGGATCTTCAACTAAAGCCTTTCTACAAAACTTATGATCAATATTATAGCGTGTATTTCGATTTCTTTACCAATGCCGATTGGGATGCCAGAAAAGCTGAATATGAGGCTGAGAAAAAAAGACAAAAAGAAATAGAGGAACATACCATCGATAATTTCCGTATAGGTGAAATGCAACCGGAACGGGACCATAATTTGCAAGCTAGCGAGCGTTCATATGTTTCCGATGCATTAGGTCGCATGGGCCGTGAAGCCAGACCCGATAATTACTTCTCTTTTGAAATGAAGGTGCAGCAGGGTGTTGCAAATAGGTTACTATTTACTTATATCGGTGACGATAAAGATCGCAAATTCGATATCTTAATCGACGGGACTAAGCTTATTTCGGTAGATTGGCAGGGCAGCAAAACTGGTAAATTTTATGATTTCGAATATTTAATACCTGTGGAAATGATTAAGGATAAATCCAAAATAACCGTTCGTGTTGAAGCAAATCAGGGGAGAACAGCCGGAAGAATATTTGGATGCAGGATTATTAAAGGTAGCAGTGGGCAGAACTAAATTGTATATTATGAAACACATTAAGAATGGCGAAGCGGATGTTGTTGTTACGCAACTCAACATAAGGCCATTCCCTTCTTCTTTAATATACAGTAGCTGTCATTCCGACCAGCGGGAGGAATCTCCTTATTCAATTTGTAAAGAGTTGAACAACAGTCTAGGATGTGGGTTCGCCAACGTAGCTGAAGCCCTCCTGTTTTAGGAAGGTTGGGAGGTTAAAATAAATAATATAGATAAAATTGTCGAAATACATTTTTTTAATTCAATGTCATGAAAACATTTGTAGTAGTAGTGTTCATCTCTTTTATGCCAATGTTGGGTTTTTCTCAAACCCAGGTAAAATTTGATCAGTTTTTTAACGATCAAACCCTGCGTATCGATTACTATCATACTGGTGACGCAAAGGATGAAATATTTACTTTGGACAAGATTTACAAACAAGGCAACTGGGCCGGAAATCCAAAGAAATGTATCCAGCCTTTCGAGCTTGGGATTTATGAAGCGAAGGTGTATGACATTAACTTGAACACCTTGATATATTCAAAGGGGTACAACACCATTTTTGCCGAATACCAAACAACAGAGCCCGCTTTAAAAGGAATAAAACGTACTTTTCATGAATCGGTTCTCATACCTTTTCCTAAAAAGCCTGTTCGTGTAGTTATTGAAAAAAGAGACAAGTACAATATTCTTTCGCCGGTTGATACATTTACAATTAATCCTACCGATTATCACATCATTACGGAAACGTTTAAACGGGAAAACGATGAAGTAATAACCATAGTGAATAATGGGGATCCTCATAAACATGTCGATCTGGTGATCTTAAGCGAAGGATACCGGGCAAATGAACTGGATAAATTCAAAAAAGATCTTAAATATTATACCGATTTGTTTTTCAGTATTGAGCCATATAAAAGCAGAATCAAGCTTTTTAATATTTCAGGAATATTTACACCCTCCCAAGAAAGTGGTACGGACGAGCCCCGACAAGGAATCTATAAAAATACCAGATTCAACACCACATTCAATTATTTCGATCTCGACAGATATTGTCTGGCAGATGATAACAAAAGTATTAGAGACGTTGCAGCCGAGGTACCGTACGATGCTATTCTGATTATGGTAAACAGCGACATTTATGGGGGTGGAGGAATCTATAACTGGGAGACTGTCTTCAATACTGGCTCTGTGTGGCGCGATTATGTATTTCTGCATGAGTTCGGACATGCTTTTGCAGGCCTGGCAGATGAATATTATTCTAAACCTGTGGCTTACGAAGATACTTACATCCGCGGCGTTGAGCCCCTTGAGCCTAATATAACTGCCCTGCTCGATACCAGTAATGTAAAATGGAAAAAATATCTTTCACCAGGGATTAAAGTCCCTACAGAATGGGGAAAAGCTACTTTCGATAGCCTCAATAACCAGTTAGATTTAGTCAGTAATGAAAGGGATGCTACTATTGAAAAACTTAATAAATCGGGTGCAACAAAAGAAGAGCTTGAAAAAGTGCAGGCTGATTATAGTGAAAAGCGGAATAGAATTAATAAGGAAATTGACAGTTTCGTCCTAAATCATCCCTTAAGAGACAAAATTGGTGTTTTTGAAGGTGCCAACTATCGGTCGAAAGGTCTTTATCGCCCGTCCATCATGTCGCTCATGCATAAGTTTATGGAAAAAGATAATGTATACAGGATAGTTAATGAGCAAGCTATAATTTCTATGATTAACTATTACAGTGAACAATGAACAGCGAACAATGAGTAATGAACAATATATGAAAACGCTCCAAATTAAACTTTCAACCACTTTTTCCTTGCTGGTTTTATCTGCTTTTTCTGTAGTTAGCCAGGAAAAGCCCAAAGATTATCCTATAAAACCTGTGCCATTTACTGCAGTCCAGGTTAATGATCATTTTTGGGCACCCCGCATCAGGCTTAATTATAAAGTTACCATTCCCATAGCTTTGGATCAATGCTATAGAACCGGCCGGGTAGATAATTTTAAAATTGCAGGGAAGCTCAAGGAAGGCAAATTCCTTACTGAATACCCGTTTGACGATACTGATATTTACAAAATCATTGAGGGTGCCAGTTATTCATTGCAGACTTTTCCCGACAAAAACCTGGAAGCTAGGATCGACACCCTGATTTATTATATTGGTAAAGCCCAGGAACCTGATGGTTACCTATATACTGCCAGAACCATTGATCCGGCACATCCGCACGCATGGTCAGGAACTAAACGATGGGAAAAAGAACCTGAATTAAGCCATGAACTGTATGACTGCGGGCATCTATATGAGGCTGCCACCGCTCATTACCTTGCTACTGGAAAAAGAACACTGCTTGACATTGCCGTTAAAAATGCCGATTTATTGTGTAAAGATTTTGGTCCGGGCAAATTAAGCTATGAGCCGGGTCACCAGATTGTTGAAATGGGTTTGGTAAAGATGTACAGGGTTACAGGTAAAAAGGAATATCTGGATTTAGCTAAATATTTCCTGGATATTCGCGGAAAAGGTACCGAATACAGTCAGGACCATAAAAAGGTGGTTGATCAGACAGAAGCTGTTGGCCATGCGGTGAGGGCCATGTATATGTATTCCGGGATGGCAGATGTAGCTGCTATAACAGGAGACCAGGCATACCTGCATGCCATTGACATGATTTGGAATGATATCGTAGATTACAAGTTGTATCTTACCGGAGGTATCGGCGCAGCGGGTGGCTACGAAGGATTTGGGCCCAAGTACGACCTGCCCAATATGTCAGCTTATAACGAAACCTGTGCCTCTATTGGAGAAATCTATTGGAACTACCGTCTTTTTCTTTTGCACGGTAATTCGAAGTATTACGATATTTTGGAACGTACGCTCTATAATGGCATGATATCAGGTGTATCACTAAGTGGCGATCATTTCTTTTATCCCAACCCACTTGAATCTTTGGGTCAACACTCACGAAGCGCATGGTTTGGCTGTGCCTGTTGCCCAAGCAATTTATGCCGTTTTGTGCCATCCATACCAGGTTATATCTATGCCACAGATAAGGAAAAGTTGTATGTTAACCTTTTTATAGGGAGCACAGCCATTATTGATTTCAATGGCAGTAAGCTCGGAATCTCACAAACAACCGAATACCCGTGGAATGGAAACGTTGAAATTGAAATAAATCCGGTAAAATCAGCAGCTTTTGAAATGGCAATTCGCATACCAGGATGGGCACAAAATCAGCCTGTACCAAGCGATTTATATACTTTTGCAACACAAGACCAAACTTTATTTACACTATCCGTTAACGAGAAACCGGCTCTGTACCAAATGGTGAACGGGTACGCCATAATCAAAAGAGAGTGGAAAAAAGGAGATGTTATAAGCCTCAATTTACCTATGCCCGTGCGCAGGATTATTGCCAATGAAAAAATAACTGCCGATCGTGGTAAAATTGCTTTACAACGCGGCCCAATTATTTATTGTGCCGAATGGCCAGATATTAAAGACGGGCATGTGCTGAACCTGATATTGGATAATAACACTGTGCTAAAAACTGAATTCAAGCCTGAGATTCTCAACGGTATAGAGATTATTACAGGCGAGGCTAAAAGTGCAAAACGCACCATGGACAATAAAATTGAAGAATCATCTTCGAATTTTCTGGCCATTCCTTATTATGCCTGGGCAAACCGGGGGCCGGGTGAAATGGTGGTTTGGTTTGCAACCCAACCTGCTTCTACACGTCCACTTCCTGCTCCTACCATTGCTTACACTAGTAAAATTAGTGCATCACATAATACTAAAACGTTAGTAGCGCTGAACGATCAGGTTGAACCCTTGAGTTCCAATGATCAGACGAATCTTTATTACCATTGGTGGCCTAAAAAGGATACTACAGAATGGGTCCAATACACTTTTGCCAAACCTGAGAAAGTATCAAAAGTCAAACTTTACTGGTTTGATGATGGTCCTTTTGGTGGCTGTCGTGTGCCCGAGTCATGGAAATTATTTTATCAAGCTACGGATGGGGGTTGGAAGGAAGTGCAAGTTAAAGGAACTTATGGCGTTGAAAAGGATAAATACAATATTTTACTTTTTGATGAAGTGCTAACAAATGCAATAAAACTTGAGGTGCGGCTTCCTAAAGATAATTCAAGCGGTATTATAGAATGGGTAGTAGAATGAGGTTTCGACTAAACAGTAAAAGTGGTTTCGACTGCGCTCAACCACCGGCGGCATCAAAAGTGGTTTCGCTCAACCACCGGTTTTCTTCAGTTCAAGAAATCGGAGCCGGTCCCTGAGCGAAGTCGAAGG
>CAYZNC010000143.1:5065-7915 GCA_964478555.1 uncultured Bacteroidales bacterium
GGTCCCTGAGCGAAGTCGAAGGGCAAAACAATTAACAACTAACTATTAATTAACGATGAAACAATTATACTTCATTTTAGTAAATTACGTCCTGTCCATCTGTATTCTGTCCGCCCAGGATGCGAAAATTACAGTGGATGTGAACACCATGGAAGCAAAGGTATCTCCTAATTTACATGGTATTTTCTTCGAAGAAATAAATCACGGTGGCGAAGGCGGTTTATATGCCGAACTTATTCAAAACCGGGGATTCGAAGAATGTCGCCTTCCTCAGGGTTGCAGACTTGATTCCGGATGGCTTATTCCACCTCGCACTCCTCATTTTTCCATACAACCGAAAGTAAGCAATTGGAAAATGCCCTGGGAATTAAAAAGTGATTGGCCGGCATGGTCACTTAAAGTTACCGGTGCAGGTAAAGCAGAAATATCCTTAACCACTGAAAACCCGCTTAACGACGCTACTCCTCATTCTTTGAAGGTTGATATCAGCAGCTTTGATCCGTCAGGGCGAATAACTTTAATTAATGAGGGCTTTTGGGGAATAAAAGTAGAAAAGGGCGCTGTCTATAATCTTTCCTTTTATATACGAACAAGTGAAAACTTTAAAAGTCCTGTTACCATTTCTCTCGAATCGGATAATGGCAAGGTGCTGGCCAGTTACAGGTTCGATAAGATAAATACCAACCACTGGGAGGAATACAAATGCACGCTAAAAGCAATCGAATCAGATCAAAAAGCTAAATTTTATTTGTCTTTTGGAGGAAAAGGTACCGTGTGGCTCGATTTTGTATCATTATTTCCTGCCAAAACGTTCAAAAACCGGCCTAACGGTATGCGTCAGGATCTGGCAAACTTGCTTGCAGGTCTAAAACCGGCTTTTATACGGTGGCCCGGCGGATGCTTTGCGGAAGGTATTTGCGTGGAAAGTGCCCCTAATTGGAAAAGGACATTAGGGTCTGTTGTAGAGCGACCAGGTACATACAGTCCCTGGGGTTATTGGTCAAGTGACGGTTTCGGTTATCACGAATTTTTACAATTCTGTGAAGATATAGGAGCGGATGCACTTTATGTTTTCAATTGTGGGGTTTCATGCGATTTTCGTAGTGGAACATTTATTCCCGACAGCGGATTGAATCTGATAGTAAAAGACGAACTTGATGCAATCGAATATGCCATTGGACCGGTAACTTCCAAATGGGGTGCCATTCGCGCCCAGAACGGACATCCTGCCCCTTTCCCATTAAAATATGTAGAAGTGGGCAATGAACAGGTCGGCAAACGTTATGGTGAGCGATTTAATATATTTTATAAAGCCATCAAAGAGAAATATCCTCAACTGGAAGTAATTGCAAGCATGGGCATAGCTCATATTAATAAAACTACTTTAAATGCCATTGAAAAATTGGACATTGCCGATGAACATACTTATAATTCCTTGTATTGGCCAATGATTTACCACGACTGGTACGATCAGTACGAACGAAAAAACTGGTATATGTACATTGGTGAATATGCCTGTAATGGAGGAGTTGGCAAAGGAAATATGATGGCAGCGCTTAATGATGCTACTTCTATTCTGATGTTTGAACGCAATTCAGATCTCATTAAGATGACCAGTTATGCACCGTTACTGGAAAATATAAATAAACCCGATTGGGATGTGAATCTGATAAAATTCGATTGTGCCCGTAGTTTTGGACGTATTTCGTATTATGCCATAAAGATGATGAACGAGAATAGGGCAACGGTTAATTTAAAGACGGATGTTGAGCGAATGCAAGAGGAAGATCCCCTTCCTTTATTTAGAGGCAAAATAGGGATAAGCACGTGGGATACATATGCTGAATTTAAAGATATCCAGGTTATTAAGGATAATAAAGTTCTGTATTCGTCTGATTTCATTAATCGAAGGGGAGAATGGGACACAAATGGTGGAAATTGGATGATTAAAGACAGTGCGTTTGCTCAAACTATGGAAGGGGCTTGGCCCATGGCAGTGTTAAAAGATAAAATTTTTGAAAATTATACATTAAAGTTAAAAGCTCGTAAGACTGGTGGACCCAATGCTTTTATGATACCCGTTGCCATCAGGGATAATAAAAATTATTTGCGGGCTCATATTGGAGCATGGTGGAACAAGGTTAGTGCTTTTGAAATGGTTATCAATGGCACAGATGCAATGGTAACTCAGCCGGCAAATCTCGAAGCTCCCATCGAAACGAATCGTTGGTACGATGTTGAAATTAAGGTTGGAAACACATCCATAGAATGCTATCTGGATGGTAAACTCCTGATGACTTATAAAGATCCTTGCCGTTTCTTTAGTATTGCCGGAAAGGACGAAAAAACCGGAGAAATAATAATAAAAGTTGTCAATGCTACTGATAAATCCTATCGCACCACCATTCAAATCAATGGTGTTAAAAGTATTCATCCTGAAGGAAAAATCATTACGCTATCTGCGGAATCGGCGGATGTGGAAAATTCGCTTGAAAGCCCTCAAAAGTATATTCCGCAGGAACAAGTATTAAAGGGTTGCATGCCTGTTTTTGACATGGCTTTTAAACCCTGGTCGGTGAATATTTTGAGAATAAAATAATGAGATTCAGTTTATTATAGTAACTGGGTTAATGGCAAATATTTGAATTAATTGATCAAATTTTTCGAAATAATATGAAAGCGTCTTGTAAACAGTAATTTAATTTTCACAATTATAAATTAGTCCTATGAAAAGTAAACTTCTATTATTCTCAATCTACAGCAAAGCTCCGTAGGAGAGGAAAAGTAATTCAAGAATTTATTATTAACAATTAACTTTATAAACCAAAAAGAGGTTGTCTTAGCGGCTCG
>CAYZNC010000143.1:7925-14267 GCA_964478555.1 uncultured Bacteroidales bacterium
TTTAATTATGATATAAGCCAGCTTCTTTAAATTAACCAAAAAAAAATGAAAAAGTCTAAATCTTTAGTTTTGACGTTTTTATTGTTAAGCTTTTGTTTTTCAATAACTACAAGGTCGTTAGCACAAACTAATATCGCCCTAACGGCAACGGCTTCAACCTCATATGTATCTTCATGGGAAACATTGAGTGCTGTAAATAACAATTCCAGTCCCGCCAACTCCAACGATAAATCTACCGGAGCTTATGGTAACTGGAACAATCCTAATACCATAGAGTGGGTTGAATATGACTGGTCTTCGAGCTACACCATCACAAAAACTGAAGTTTATTGGTTTGACGATGCTGGTGGCGTTTTAACCCCCACAACAGCATATGTTGAATACTGGAATGGTAGTGCATGGGTAAACTGTGGTACAGTACCTAAAGTAAAAGATGCATGGAATGTTCTAAACATCAGTAGTGTTACCACAAACAAATTCCGTATTTCCATGTTGAACACCACCCAATCAACGGGTATTTTGGAATGGAGGGTATGGGACAACAGTAGTAGTAGTTGTGCTCCTACAAGTATAGTACCTTACACCCAAATAAATGCTGGCGCATGGACTCAAACTGCTTCCGCTACATTAAGTGTTGGTGGTAGTGTAAAATTTGGGCCACAACCAGCCAGTGGTGGTTCATGGAGTTGGAGTGGTCCTGCAGGGTTTACCGCAGCCACCCGCGAAATAACGGTAAGTAATATCCAGTCCACTCAAGCTGGTACCTACGTTGCCACATATACAAATACTTGTGGTGCTAAAACTGTTCAAAACTTTACGGTAACGGTAAATGGTGGTACAGTCGATACTCAAGCACCAACAACTCCTGGTACGCCAACCGCGAGCAACATCACAGGCAGTGGATGCACTCTTTCATGGACAGCTTCTACCGATAACATAGCCGTAACAGGTTACCAGATACTAAGAAATGGAACGGCGATTATGACCGTAAGTGGTAATACAGCTAATGTAACTGGTCTGGCGGCTGCCACAACCTATTCGTTTACTGTTAAAGCATATGATGCAGCCAGCAATTATTCTGCTGCAAGTGGTGCAACGTCAGTTACAACTTCCAGTGTTGTCGATACGCAAGTTCCAACAACTCCGGGTACGCCAACTGCAAGCAACATTACCAGCAGCGGATGTTCTCTTTCATGGACGGCTTCGACGGATAACATAGCCGTAACCGGTTACCAGGTATTAAGTAACGGAACAGCAATTACAACAGTGAGTAGCAATACAGCCAATGTAACTGGTTTGGCAGCTAGTACTACTTATTCGTTTACTGTTAAAGCATATGATGCAGCTGGCAACTATTCTGCTGCTAGCGGCGCAACGTCGGTTACAACCACCTCAGGTACAACCGTTGGTGGCGATCCCTACACATGGCCTACATACAGTCCTACACTGAATTATAATTTTAAGAATGAATATGGGACCGTTGCTGCTCCCACCACCGTATTAAATGACTGCTCAGGAGTAGTTGGTACTACATCTTCGCAGTGGTGGTGTTTCCGTTGGGGAGCCAATAAAAATTCGTTGGTTACCAGCGCTGCAATTGACCCAATGTTGGCCAGATTTAATAAAGATTTTGCATATTTCCGCGATGTTATGGGCTGGTCACCTGATTTACGTGCTCTAAACGGTTACTATAGTACCATTTGCCTTTATGGTTCAGGACTTTGTACCGACAACGCCGCTAATACCGATTTGGGTGGTTGGCAAAGTGGTATTGGCCAATATCCTATTGTACTGGCTTCATACTATCCTGTTTATTGTTACGACCCTGCTTGTACTTATGGCGATAGAAATGATCAAATGAGTGCTATGATTCATGAAGGTATACATTGTGTGTTGGCAAGTCAACCGGGTGCTAAACAAGCCGCTTGGTTTCAGGAAGGCGGAAACACTTGGTTACAACAACAGTCCTATTCGCAACAAAGTGGTAATTACACCGGAATGGGCGACCTGAATGGTTGTACTTTCCTTGCGCCTTTCATGCCTATCGAATGTTATAGTGGTTGGTTACAGGACGGCAGTTTTGGTGGTCCATCGGCTGAGGGTGTTAATATGAACAATAGTAGTGGAGCACAGCTTTGCACATGGCGCACCTATTTGGGTGGTAATCAGTATGGCAACGGATTCCCAACTTTCCTGGGTGAAGTTCTCGGTGTGGGTAGTGTAGCATGGATTTGGAAGAACTGTCCGGGTCGTGTACTACAAGGTATGGCAGCTGGTTTAGGTGATGCACAATTACGTCGTTTAATCACAGAATACCGTGCTAAACAAGCTTTATTGGACATGAAGGAATGGAGTGGTGCTTTCAAGGTATTACTCGATGCTCATTTTGGACAGTCAATTGGAGCTGAATGGCAACCTTCATGGCTTTCTCCTGCTGCCTGGATTGCTACTCCTTATGCTAAAACTACCAATAATGGCAGTGGCCTCCTTACTCCTGAAAACCGTACTACTCCAGGATGGTCGGGCGCCAATCAAATTCCGCTGAAGGTAAGTGGCACCACGGTTACCGTTAATTTCCAGCCAATTGGAGCCAACATGACCTGTCAGTTATGTTACCGCGCAACAGACGGAACCGCAGTATACAGTAAAGTTGTCTCCAGTGGAGATTGCAGCCTACGTCTTGATAAAGCTCCGGCAAACAGCGTGGTTATTGCAGTTATTTGTAATACCGACTATGTCTACAATGGAGAAAGCACGCGTACTGCTCATTACGATTACCGTCTCCAAATTGGCACAGGTGTCACTGCCACTGCAGATGTTAACACGAAGTGGTATGCCACTACTTTAAAATCTGCCAAGGTTGTTACCGACGGGTTTGATATTTCAAAATATTGCAGTCGTGGTTTATATGCTGCTAAACCGATCAGTCCGGTGGAAAACGCATCGTTGAATTTGAACGATGGATCCGACATCATCTATCCGAACCCGGTTGCCAAAAATGGTACGCTGAATATTGAATTCGGAAATTCTGCAAATGAACCTAAACTGGTAGAAATAAGCAATGTACAGGGACAAGTAATTTACAAGCAAACAATTGTCAATGATAACGTTGTAATAAATGCCGGAGGATTACTTAAGCAGGGATTATATTTTGTAACCATTCAAACATTAGCTCATAAAAAAACATATAAGCTGGTGGTTGAGTAATACGGAATGAAGAGCATGACTAATCTTTTTAGAGATAGTCGCTTAATTGGTCTCTAAATATATTTAAAAGAGGCTGCCTAAGAAAGAATGTAGATCTTTAGTCAGGCAGCCTCTTTAGTTTTCCGAATACTCAAGAAAAAATCGTATTAATTGCAGATTTAAAGCAACCAAAATGAGGGTTAGACCATCTAAGAATAAATTCTATAGATTATGAAAACCTTAACAGTTCTGTCGATTTTCTTCTTTTTACTGACCGTTTGTTGTCAAAAAGAAAAGAATAATACCCAATTTGTTTTTGATCAGCCTTTTGAACTCAAATATGGAGAAACCAAAAATAATGCTGAGTCGGGATTAATTATAACGCTTGATTCCGTTGTAAATGATTCCAGATGTCCAGGGAATGCGCTTTGTATTTGGGCTGGAAATGCAGAAGTGAGATTTATCTATTTAAAAGACAATCATAGCGTTCGTTTTATTTTGAATACACTTCCTTCCTTTAAAACTGATACCATTATAAATGGTTACAACATAGAATTGGTTAATTTAAGTCCATACCCTTTGACCGGTACAAGTATCAAACAAACGGATTATAAGGCAACCATAAAAGTTACCAGGGAATAATGTTATGAAATAGTTACTACAATTTAAATCAAATTAGATCAAACGTATAAAATAATACGCCTCCTTCAACATAAAAATAAACGTTCAAATTACTTTACACTTTCGAAATTTTAAGTTATTGTGATACTTTGTTTTGTCTTGAATCTTGGTTCTTGCCGCTTATGTCTTTTATTATATTTAGCAATTTTCGGGTTTTATGACTTCAAATTTCTTTCGAACTTTGACGCATAAAATTTTGAGCAAAATGAAAGAACAAAATAACATCAATTATGACCGTATAGCCCAGGCAATCGATTATATCGTATCTAACTTCAAGGAACAACCCAACCTTGACGAAGTAGCGGAAAAGATTCATTTAAGTCCGTATCACTTTCAACGTTTATTTACGGATTGGGCAGGTGTAAGTCCCAAGAAATTCTTACAATACACAAGTGTTGAATATGCAAAGCATATTTTGAAAGATAAGCAGGCAACTTTGTTCGATGCGGCATGTGAAACCGGGCTTTCAGGCACAGGTCGTTTACATGATTTATTCATCACTATTGAAGGCATGACTCCGGGTGAGTATAAAAACGGTGGTGAAAATTTGTCTATTAATTATAGTTATGCAGAAAGTCCGTTTGGCAATATCCTGGTGGCATCTACTTCTAAAGGAATTTGTCACATGGCCTTTGCCGATAATGCGACGGAAGCATTCACAGCTTTGCAAAAAAATTTTCCCAATGCCCGTTACAAACAAGTAGTTGACCTCATTCAGCAAAATGCACTTTACATATTTACCCACCCATGGAAGGACCTTAACAACATAAAACTCCATTTGAAAGGAACCGAATTCCAACTTAAAGTTTGGGAAACCCTGCTTAAAATCCCAATGGGAGAATTAACCACTTATGGAAATATTGCAGAGCAAATTCATAACCCGCAGGCATCAAGGGCCGTAGGTACAACAATTGGCAGCAATCCTGTAGCTTTTCTGATTCCATGTCACCGTGTTATTCAATCGACAGGAATTTTCGGCCAATATCATTGGGGAAGCTCCAGAAAGATAGCCATGATTGGTTGGGAAGCAGCAAAAATTTCTTAAGCGCGTCAAGCTTAACCAACATTTAAAATTATTCCTGTTTCTCCTTCATAATAAGCAAAATAGTTTTATTTTTGACATGGCAATGACAAATAATTGAACATAAAAGCAGATAGTAATTATCCATTAACCATCGACTCGCACTAATCATGAGCATTCAGATATTATTATTAGTAATCATTTTAACTTTTTTGATAAATCTGATTACAACATTATCCTATTCTGTTAGAATTGTTGGAATTCGAACTGGCAGAATAGCGATTTCATTTGCTTTATTTAACATCCTGGTTCTGATATCAAGGACTGCAAATGGATTTCAGGCACCATTGCTGGCAAGCTCGATAGAGAAAAATATTAAATTGGGATCTGAAAGTAACCTGTGGGATTTCCGGTTGATTATATTTTCAGCTACCATTGCCACTATCTTAGGTGGATTGCTAATACCAACTTTTCAAAGACTTTTGTCTGTTGCCGTAAATAAGTTTAGTATTTATAAATCGGTTCCCAAGGTTATATTTTATGGATTTACTAAGGGTGGCATTACGTACCTTAAGGAAAGTCTCGTTGTTCCTAGTGCAAAGAATGTTGCTCAAATTGATTTAAAGGATAACTTTCCCTGGAAAGTTTTTATCATGAATGTTGTTGCAGTTGCCATCATAACAGTGGGCGTGATGGCATCATTATACGCCGGTTATCTGAATCCCGATTTACGCACAACTTCAAGTACTTTATCATCCGTGATTAATGGATTTGCAACCATTTTAATGTTTGTTTTTATTGATCCGTTTTTATCTATAATGACCGATGAGGTTGTATTGGGCAAATGCAAAGAATCATTATTTCGCAGGTATATTGTTTACATGGTATTGGCAAGAATTGTCGGAACATTGATCGCTCAGCTGATATTTATGCCATCGGCAGAGATAATTAAATATCTCTCAGGAATTTTGTAAAATTGGGAAATATGAAGTCTCAGCGGGTTATTCAGGTTTTTAGCTTGCTCGAACCACCCTGCCAGAGTTCCAAACTCTTTCAGGATTCAAATCATACCGACCAATGACGGATGACAAAAAATGAATTTTAAGGAGACTGAAATTGACAATATTTATCTAAAAATAAGTACTCTTATGGCCCTCGACTTCTACCGACTTGACAATGATGAATATTTGTTCGGACTAAATGACAACCAGTATACCTTTCTTTTTGAAATTTTTGAAACCTTTAGGCATTCAACCGGCCTTGTCATTGACCAATACGGTGATTTGAAATTAACAACTGAAAACCAACTTGTTTTAATCAAAGTTATCGATAAATATATCGAAACTAACGACCTTCATAAAAACAAACTCAGGATTGCAGCAATTTTAGAATTTAAAGGGCTTTTAACATTTTTCTCAAATCGTAAAATTGATCTTAAACTATTAGTTTACTAA
>CAYZNC010000144.1:0-14233 GCA_964478555.1 uncultured Bacteroidales bacterium
AATACCCGGTGTGTTTACTTTGATGGTATCTGTGAGATCTCCATTAGTCAGGTTACGTGGAAATTGTAGCGATATCGTCCCGTTATATTTTCCACTGGAGGGGTAGATGGTAATCCAAGATGGCCCGGTAATAGTCCATGTTGTATCAGAGGTAATGGTAAAAGATGCTTTCCTGGCTGTATCGGCTACACCAAATGATGCTGCGGAGGTTACCAGGTAAGCCGGTTTGTAGTACTTAACAGAAAATCTCCAGAATGAAGGCCAATCTGGAGAATCAAAGTGACCTTCGTGATGCCACCTGAAAGCAAGATCGCCTTGTAT
The DNA here is from genome assembly GCA_964478555.1 of uncultured Bacteroidales bacterium. Classification (GTDB taxonomy): domain Bacteria; phylum Bacteroidota; class Bacteroidia; order Bacteroidales; family JAAUTT01; genus JAAUTT01. The sequence continues at coordinate 322 of CAYZNC010000144.1, forward strand.
ATAAGCAGAATCCATTATTGGTTTAGGATCATTGGTAATAAGGCCCTTCTTGCCCAACAGTTTCCATACAGGGCTTGCCGTGATCATGGACAAGTACGCCCCTTCATAATCCTGCCATGTATCGCCTGGCTCGGTTCCATCTAGGCCATCATTACCAAATACAGGGCGCGGTGCACAAAGTGAAAGCAACGAGAACCCATCAACAGGGAGGTTTTCTACTTTCCTTGGCATATACTGACCATCATACAGCGGACCGCCCCATTTGAGCAGATTACCGGCCATCCAGTGATATTCCTGGTCCCAGCAAGAATTTTCAAGGTTCTGCCCCCATTGACGCCTTATAATTTTATATCCCAGGCTTCCTGCACAGCTCGGATAGCAAATGAAGATGCGTTTGTCATAAGCCATGTTTACAATGGTTGCTTTCCCATAACGCGAGTGCCCGCTAACGCCAACTTTGGTTGAATCAACATTAGCATCGGTACTGAAATAATCCATTAACCTGCTTATGCCCCATGACCAAGCGCCCAGTGCACCCCATTGGCTAGGTGTCCTCCAGTTACCCTTATTGCATAAACCTATTAAATAACTGGTAAGCCCGACTCCGTCATCGGGTTGTAAATCTGTATTGGTATAACCGCATACTCCCCATCCATGAGCAGCGCAGTCATTATAATACGAACTGGCACTTGCAAAAACAACCATAACGGGTACCCTCCCTTTTGCATTTGCAGGGATCATAAGGGTGGCTGTAATTTTTGGCCTGTTTCTAACGGATGGGTAGCGTGATATATCAATAGTTCCTGTAATTGCCTTTTGAATGTAGGCAGATCCTCCGCTTACACCGGTTGTAGTAACCACCGACCAGGTGACCTTCGGCAGAATACTATCCGGAGGTATAACACCCCAAAGCTGTTGCTTAACGTCTTTTTCGATCTCTGGACGGCGTTGGTTCCACCACTGATCGGCAGTAGTGACCACTGTGCCATCTTTCATTTTCAAAAGGTCTATAGGAGTATAAACGCCTACTTTATTGTCATGGTAATTATTCCAAAGCCCCCAGTCGGTTCTTTGGATCGTATTACCCGTACCTAATGAATCCGACCAGTTGCCGTCTAAATTATTTGGATCCAAAGGATATGCATCAGGTGGCCTGTTCGGATCTAAATTTCTGACGGGTAGATTAGTGGGAAAAGTAATGCCAAGTTGGTACATCATTTGGTCCCGATCCTGGGTGTGGCTGACATTGCTTGGTGGAAAGACAGGGGGAGGGCTGGTACTCTTGTATTGCTGGGCGCCTATTTTTTGCGTCCCCAGGGATAAAACAACTAATAGGGCAATAAGAACCCTATTCACATGTGAAAGTGTAAAGTTTCTCATAGCTGATCAATTTTAGTTAATATTAATTTAAAGACGGATTTCTTAAAAATATAGCGTATCAGTTTTTTTGACCATAATAAAATCAACTTTCTACGATGAATGCTACGGATAAAGTGTAAGCTGGATCTTACCTTTTAAAAGTTGTCATTTTCGGGTATCTGAATAATCTATTTTCGAATCGAAAAAATTGGAGATGGATTAAAAAGCTGCCCCTTGCGGGACAGCTTCATAAAAACTACATCAACTAATAAACCTTTGCTCTAACCTAGCAAATGTTATTTCATTTCAGGTCTAGTAACCAGGGTTTTGGTTTGCCTGTCCGATATTAGGATTTCTATCAACTTCATTTTGTGGAATTGGCAGAAGCGCGTATTTTGCTGCAAAAAAGCTGATGGGCTCAGGTACGATAGTTGGTATTTTACCTTGTGCTCTCCAGCGCAGAATATCCCTGTTTCTGATTTCTTCTCCGGCAAGTTCTACACGTTTTTCGTGTACAATAGCCCTAAATCTTTGATCCTTGGTTGCTGTAGGATAGTTTACGGTAGGATAATGTGGCATGCTCACATCTTTCCTGTCGCGAACCTGATTGAGTGTACCAAGAACAGTTGCTTCAGGATCACCAGTCTCATTCTGGCATTCAGCCATCATTAAAAGCACCTCAGAATAATGGATAACGCGTTCATTATTACCACTCGGGTAGTAAGGTACGTTAAGTTTATAGAGAAGGGTATGTTTTCTCCAGCCAACCTTTTTTGCCGCAGCTCCCCTAACCACTGATGAAGCAATGTTAAAACTTGCATCTGTTAAAATACCTGAAACGATGGTGTCACCCGTCTGATAAAATGAATAATGATAACGCGGATCCGTTTTTGTATTCCCTGCTACATCAGTAGATTCAAATTCTTCCAACAGGCCTCTTGATGGGATCAGGTTACCCCAGGTAAGAGGGTTAATTTCCTGATTATGGATGGTGGTTTCTCCGTTGAGTCCATCGCCATTGGTGTCACCACCACCCCAACCAAAATTGGAGCCGCCATTATCCTGAAAACCAACTTCCCAAACGCTTTCCTTATTGTACTCGGTTTCCTCCTGGTAATTATCGTTATACTTATCAGTTAAAGAATACACACCCGAACCAATTACAGCCTGAAGCTGTGTTTTAGCACTTGCATAATCATTATTTTGCATATAAACTCTTGCCAACATGGACTGAGCCGCACCTTTAGTAGCACGACCAATATCGCCACCGGAATAAGTTGCAGGTAAAGTTGCAATAGCATCCGTAAGATCAGTGATGATGAATGCATACACATCGGCAACTTTTGCACGGGCTTTAGCTCCATTTACACTGGTAACATAGGTGGTATATAAAGGAACATCGCCAAAATTGCATACTAATTCATAATATGCCCAAGCACGAAGGAATTTAGCTTCTCCAACAATCCTTGCAACATTGGTACCGGTTACACCCTTTGATTTATCGATTACAACACTGGATTTAAATATTAAACCGTACCAGCCATTCCAAAATGCTTCAGCAACTGCATTTGCCGGGTCATTGGTACCGGTTAACAGCTGAGCTCTCGGAACTTCCAACTGAGCACCGCCGGTTGCCATATCATCGCTTCTTAAATCATTTACAAAGAACCATTCTCTGGCGACCAATTGAACAGATTGCACGGTTCCATATGCTGCAACCAAACCATTATTAAGGTCAGCCTCTGTTTTATAAAAGTTATCTACGGTAGTTCCATTGGGATTTACCAAATCTAATTTAGAGTCGCAGGCGCCCAGGGAGCCAAGGACTAGTAAAAAAATTATTTTATATATGTTTTTCATAATTTTTTGTCGTTTATCGTTAAAAACTGAATTGAATACCACCCAAGATAGTACGTGATGCTGGCATAAAACCATAATCGATACCATTGGTTAACAAACCTGCACTGCCAGGAGCGCCGTTACTACCTGAATTGGGTATCAGCGATCCTACTTCAGGGTCATAACCCTTATATTTTGTTATGGTAAGAAGGTTCTGACCGGAAACATAGATGCGTAAACCAGTTAAATTACCTTTAGTCAGAGAAGTAAGCACCTTTTGGGGAACACTATATCCGATAGTCAATACTTTTAACCTGAAATATGAACCACTTTCAATAAACCGGTTTGAAGTACGTACATTCTGATTAGGATCTCCGCTAACAGCTCTGGGAACATCTGTACCAGTGTTTGTGGGAGTCCATGCATTCAAAACCGCTGTCCCTGCATTGAAAAGTCGCAACATACCTTCGGTAACCACTCTGGTGCCATTGTATATTTTGTTTCCATAAACACCCTGGAAAAAGGCAACCAAATCAAAATTTTTGTAAGTGGCATTGTAATTGAAACCATACGTAAACTTAGGCATGTAACTTCCCAGGAATATACGATCATTACCGTCAATCACGCCATCTCCATTGATATCCTTAAACTTGATGTCACCGGCAGCAGCTCCCTGTTGAACAGGGGAAGAAGCTACGTCAGCTGCGTTTTGGAACAAACGATCCACTTTCCATCCATAAAACGATTGAACAGGCTGTCCAACCACTGTTCTGGTAAAGTTATAACCACCGTAATCCTGGTTGTAACCAGCATCAATAGTTGCTCCAGGATTGGTAAGCTTAGTCACTTTATTGCGAATGAATGACATATTGCCTGACAGGGTGGATTTTAATTCCCCGGCATTGATCTGATAACTTAATTCAAACTCTTCTCCGTAGTTTTTCATTTCACCGATATTGGCAACTGCAGGAGCATAATAACCGATGGAACGAGCATAAGGAACAGCAAGTATTAAATCGCTGGTGAGTTTATTAAAATATTCAGCGGAAAGTGTAAACTTATTGCCAAATAATCCCAAATCAAAACCAATGTTGGTCATTTTTGATGTTTCCCAGGTAAGATCTTTGTTGGCAAGTGCATTGAATTCAGAACCGCTAACAGCAGCGTTATTCAGTACATACTGTGTATTGTTAAGTATGATAGATTGCCAGTCATAATTGCCAATGCCATTAAAACCAACTATTCCATAACCTGCCCTGATCTTCAGTTCTGAGATGTCCCTGGAATCTTTCAGGAAAGACTCTTCATTAACACGCCAAGCAGCAGAAATAGAGGGAAAGGTACCCCATTTTTTGCCCGTAGCAAACTTTGAAGAACCATCATAACGTAGGGCTGCGTTTAAAATATACTTGTTCTTAAAGGTATAGTTTAAACGACCAAGATAAGAAACCAATACATTTTGATTTTTGTCGCCCACTGCATTAATGTTGGTTAACCCGTTCAATTCTGAAAAATCATTGGTTGTCAGATTACCAAAAGTGTACATATGGTTGGAGGTATAGGGCTGTTGCTCGGCAACTGCTATAACATTGAGATCATGATTAGCCCATTTTTTTTCTAAGGTTAACTGATTGGTAAAAAGCTTGGTCGTGTTCTCATAGCGTTCCTTGGAAACTCCAGCTACACCATTTGAATTAAAACCATCGTAATAAATAGGATTATCAATGTTGTTGGTGATATTGGCATAATCCAATCCCACGGTAGTCCTGAATTTAAGAAAATCTGTCAACTTAAGTTCACCGTAAATAGTTCCAAAAAGTTTCGCGGTTGTAGTGTTCGAACCATAAAGCTTCTGTATTTTAACAGGATTATCAGCGTCAGAACCATCAACCGGACTATCAGAGGCCCTGTAACCACCATTTATCGTAGCAGTTGTTTGACCATCAACAAAAACTCCGTCAGGAGTTGTAACTGGCAAATATGGCAGTGAACGGAGCATATGCATAACATTTGGCCGACCCTGGGTTTGCTTTTCGTTCAATTTCGTTCCATAGGAATAAAAGACCGTTTGACCTACAGTGATCCGTTTACTTAAAGCATGTTCGGAATTAAAACGAAAATTACCCCTCTGATATGAAGTATTAATCATCACACCATCTTGCTTAAAGTATCCAGCTGAACCATAGAATGTGGATTTATCCGAACTCGATGAAAACGATAAGTTATCATGGGTAATCTGTGCATTTTGGAACATAGCATCCTGCCAGTCGGTATTGGTTTGCCGGTATGTTTGGGTGGCACCAGGATAAATTGGATCGTCCATGCCAGTTTTTAAACGTGGAGGTAAATTGCCATTTGTGTAAGCATTTGCAAAAGCTATATACTGGGTAGTATTTAAAAGATCAAGCTTTTTTGCAATACTCTGGGTTCCAATATAAGCATCGAGATTGATATGTACTTTACCATCCCTTGTTCCTTTTTTGGTGGTAATCAGCACAACTCCATTAGCTGCACGTGAACCGTAAATAGAAGCTGCACTTGCATCCTTCAAAACTTCCACGGATTCAATATCCTTACTGTCAAAAGCAGTTATATCGCCTGTGGGAAAACCATCTACCACATACAAAGGATCGGCTGCAAAACTGATGGAGCCATTACCCCTTATTCGAACGATAGGCGCTGATCCTGGAGTACCGTTATTAACAACAGAAACCCCGGCGGCTTTTCCCTGAAGTGCGGATTGAACGCTGGCAACCGATAATTGTGTAATTTCTTTTGAAGAAATCGGGGAAATAGCACCCGTTACAGAAGTTTTCTTTAATGTACCATAACCTACAACAACAACTTCGTCAATTTTTTGAGTTTCAGCTACAAGTTTGACATCGATGGTAGCTTGTGCTCCAACAGAAACTTCCTGTTTGGTGTATCCTATATATGAAAAAGTTAATACAGCACTTTGGCTTGGAACATCAATGGAATATTTTCCCTTTGCATCGGTAACCGTGCCAAGAGTGGTACCCTGGACAATAACACTAACGCCAACTAACGATTCACCGGTAATGGCATCAGTTACAACCCCCTTAATGTTTATTTGCTGGAGGCTTTGTTTCAATGTCAATACCGTAAGGTTATTATCTAAAACAGAGGCACTCATATTTAATGATAAAATAACCGAGAGTAATGAGGTGAATATAAATAGAATTGGTTTGGTAAGTTTTCTCTTATCCAGGAAAACCTTCGAAAAAATAGAATTTTTCATAGATTTTAATAGTTTTAAATGTTAGACATAGTAATATCAGTTTGTTAATTTTAACAATCAGTATTATTGGTTTTTAATAGATTTTTAGTGAAAATTTGAGGGTAATTTTCTTTCTTTTGTTTTTTATTATCTCATCATAGGCAATTAATTAGGGTTATACATAGGTTTATTGCTCATATTCAACTATTAGCTAAATCATTTTAGTGTTTTGGTAATTACTTCTTAACCGTCAGAATCACCAAGTTGATGCTGGAATTTAATTTTATCCTTAACATGCATAAATATTGCATTCCGGTGCTTTCGCAAAAGTTAGCATGTCGCCACAAAACAGATGCTTGGAATTTCTGACTTAATAGCCATAGCTCTCACATCTATTCCATTCGAAATAGAAATTTATACCTGACGATTGTTGCGCATGTTTTTCTTACCCTCAACTAGTAGATTTCAATTAATCTACGTGCAGCAACTTATCTTTCACTAATCTAATGAGATACTATAAAAAAAGTATCGTATACCGTGATTGTATACTTATGACCTGAAAAAGGTATAGCTGGTTGACATCAAAATGAAGATTTTTTTTGAGGTAAATTAACATTGGGTTTCTTACCTATTTCGCACTTACTATCGCCATGATTTAAGGTTGGGTTATTTCATAAAAAGTTAATTAAGTTAAAAATATAGTTAGCTAAATTTTAGCCAAATTATATTTTCACTAAAACTACTTCTTGCAATTTTGTCCTAAATCCATGTAAAATTGTCCCATCAATTGCAAATCACTAATTATTAGGGCATAGTAATATACGAGTAGTGCTTTTTCTTTCCCCGTTTTCGTTATTCCTGGGAAATACTATCTAATAAGCAGTAAATAATTTCCCGCAGGTTGCGACAAGGGATCAATTGTATTCTTCAAATTTCTTTTTTATATTTTCGTGCAATTGACTTTGTTTGTAAGTTTCTGTTAACTTCGATAATTCCTGCAACACATACAAGCCCATCTGTTTTTTATATTCACCGTCTTCGTTATTTATGGAAATACCTTTTTTAATATTATCTAAATCAGCTGTATATCTATTAAAAATTTCGTTAACCAATTGATTTGCCTTCATATATTTTTTTAATTTATAATAACACCTGGCTTGTTGAATACAACAATAATCTGCAGGTACTTTGCTTGAAGGAAATTTTAGAGCACAAAAATCCAAAATATCTTCGGCCTTCGCATTGTTATTTTCGTCTTCCAATGCCGACGCTAACCTTGCGAATTGAATTCTATAATTCATTGTCATTCTCTTTAGGTTTTCTGAAACGACTATCGAACCATCATTCAAATTAGGATATTTAAATTCATTTTTTAGTCTATGATATAGCTGTATTGGTTTTATTCTTCCATATTCATTATCTTTATATTCATGTTTTATAGGAACAAATTTATAAGCTAGTCCTTCTAATTGAAAATATTTTTCCAATCCCAGATAACATTCATTTGGAACAGTAACAGTAAAATAAATGGATCTTTGAAAGTCTGAACAAGAAATAATGTCTAAAACTGCCAAATCTTTTTGATATAATACCTGAGGTTTGTTAATTTTCCATTCTATTTGTGATACAATTTGGCTAGAATCGTTTGGCTCCACAATTTTGTGAAGTAATGAATGAGCCTTATTAACACTTATTTTTAGACTTGTTGTTGGCATATAGTCGTAATATTTTCCATCGATTTGGTACTTTGTAGCGGTATCTGATGAATTTATGAAATCGATTAACTCTTTAATTTCCATAGGATTCTTAACTCCGTCTTTTTCGATAACATAAATATATGGTTTGACATCCTTTTGGTATAATTTTTTATCGAGATTTACAGATAAAGGATCAGATGGTCCAATTTTATAAAACAAATGATTCATATATCTGCCAGATGTTAATAAACTTACATTTACAAGTAAAACATCTTTACGAAAACCTTCTCTTTCCTGAACATAGAGTAACGGATAAGTATCTCCATCACCATTCGTAAAAATAATTGCATTAGAATCACACGAAGCAAGATAATTTCTAGCTAATGATCTATTAAAAGGGTCATACAGATCCTCATTCAATTCTTTATGAGCTTCGGCTTCATTTTGAAAATACCGAAGCGTCAAAAAACAATTCATAATTTCATTAGCATAGATTGTTTGAATGTCTGCAACAAAATTTTCAAACTTTGGATTCAATTTGCTGAGTCTTTTATAAGTATCTATTGCCATGTGCTCATACTTCCTGTATGTATTTAATTGGTCCGTGGTAAGGGAATTCAATCCATCCTTGATTTTAAATCTGGTCACAGTATCAGAGAAACCCAAATTATTCGCCAAAAGGTTTCCGGCATAGCTGCAATATGCACGGGCTAAAGCATTTAACACACTATCGGACGGGTTTGGAAAGGATTCGTAATCATTTATTACATCAGCTTCCCATCCCACATATCCCCAATATGGTAAAATAGAATTAAAATACTTATTATCCCAGATATCGTATTCTTTAGGTATCACAACTATTTCATCTTCCTTATGGTGAGGTAAGTATACGGGTGAATATTGTTTTTTCGAACGATCCCAAAATAAATAATCTTCGATTGTCTTCCTATCGCTCGTTCGATCAATGACCATGATATGCCATCCATCCGGTTTTTTAGCAAAGCAATATTCCTTTGGATAATCCACAGCGGGCAAGGTATAACGACTAAAAAATACCGAGGCCATCTCATTAAACGAAGGATACACAGGAAGCTGAATCTCTCCACCAGTGTGGTTTTGAGCATTAACTTTAACGCAAAAAACAAATAACAGAACGAATAACTTTTTCATGGTAGCTGAGTGGTTGATTCAAACGAATTTAGAAAAATTTAACTGCAACAACAAAATAGCTAATTTTTTTCAAGCTTAAAGGTTGCGGAAGCGTCTTCCACCGTAACTACCATCAAATAATTCCCTGCAGGTTGCAATGATATATCAATTATTTCTATACCATTCGCTGCTTTAATGTGCTTTTCCATCAATTTTACACCCGCCACTGTGAAAATTGTAATTGCCGCGTCCTTCCGCTGACCGGTAAAATCGATATTGATAAAATTCCGTACAGGATTTGGATAAACTTTAATATTTAAAGCCTTTAAATGCTCTGTTCCCGATGCTTTTGCAACTGTTACTACGCCTGCTTTGGTGAGGGAATCCTTACAATTATTCAGGCTTGTAGCCACTAATTTAATGTTTTTCGAACCTGGGATATTGAAATTAAGTACAGGGGTTTGGCTGAATAAAGTTTCTTCAACACCTTCGTCCCCGCTCATGGTCCATTTATAAGTAAATGCGTCTGCACTAAGGTTCGTAACCGTGGCTGTTCCTCCGAGTTTAACAGTTGCCGATGGAACGGAAAAATCAGCTTTTATTTTATCCGTAAGCACTGAGATGTTCTTTTTATCTGAAATACAGTTATTGGGATCCGTATACTGAACCTTAATTGTTTTATCCTGGGCAATATTGTTGACACTATCGATAGCGCCAACTCCCAATAAAAAGTCATTACCATCAAACCATTTAACCGTGTTAGTTCCTTGATTTACAAGTTTCAGTACTTGACTGGAACCTTTGCACATAACGGAATTGTATGTCACCAGAACAGGTAAATCGGGTATAGTTACATTCACCATGGTTTTGATATTGGAGGTAACGGTTTGAGGAGCAATACAGATTGCACTGGAAGTTAACACACATTTCACGACATCTCCGTTATTTAAAGCAGTGTTTGGTACATATTTATTAATAGGAGTACCCACGGTTTGGTTAGTAACATTGCTTCCGTTTACCTGCCACTGGTATTGTGGTGAATTGCCACCATTGGTTGGTGTAGCTGTAAAACTTACAACATTTCCGACACATAAACTTGGGTTGCCATTGATTACCACGCTCGCCTGTTGAGGAGCATTAACCACAACCTGAACGACATTGGAATTGGCAACCGTACCCTTCTGGCATGTGCTGCTTGAATTCATGGTAACCGACACTAACTGCCCATTGGTAAAACCTGCAGATGAAAAAGAAGTTTCCGTTTGGCCACTCTGATCAACATTATCAATCTTCCACTGAAACGAAGGTGTACCTAAGGTTTTGGCAGTGGCGGAGAATATCAAATTATCTCCCACGCAAATGCTCGGACTTATAGGAGAAATACTAACGGAAGGTGTAACCGTATCCGCAATGTCAAAAGAGGAAGAAGAAAATGTACCTGCTAATGGACCAGAACAGCCACTTGTGGTTGCGGTTACATATCTTCCGTATTGAGGTGAATTCCAATGTACACTTAGCATATATCCGGTGGTCGTTGGGCTTTCTATTGTATAATCGCCAACAACACTCCATTGTATACTCGTGCAACTGCCTTCGAAAATGAATACCTGGGTGGAACCCACACAGTTTGTTCCGCTTACCCTCACAACAGGTTGGGCTTTGGAGGAAAAATATACAATGAAAGATAAACTTACCAGCAACAGGATTTTTTTCAGGTTAGTCATAGGATACGGTTAAACAGTAGTTGAATTTATCAGGTTTGTGATGTTACAGTTTTTTCTAAAGTGCAAAAAGTCAAAACGTCTGCAAAATTATTATTTTTTTTTGCTTGCACAAATTGGTTTGAAAACGATGGGTTATACCCCGCAATACTTAATTAGTTTTTTGCTAAATTCGACGCAATGCTGACGTTTTATGTCATTTATTAAAATTGCCGAAGATTTTTAGCCTTATTAGAAACAACAATAATGTAAGTAGCCAGTAAAAAAATTCTTCTTGATTACCGGCTACCTACTAATATCTAAATACTAATGACTAAGGTCTACTTTTTTTCAAGTTTAAAAGTGACCGTATCGCCATCGATAGTCACCACCATCATATAAATTCCTGAGGCCATATAGGAAGCGTCTATTGATTCTATGCCATTAGCAGTTTTAATCTGCTTTTCAACCAGTTTTTTGCCATCAAGGCTGAAGATGCGAATGGCAACGTCTTTATTCACACCGGTGAGGTCTACATTAACGACCTCTTTTACAGGATTCGGATAAACCTTAATAAGTGAACCCTTTAAATTACTAACAGCAAGTGGTGTTACGGTAATAATGTTGGTTTTAGTTACAGAATCCTTACAATTTTGGCTGCTAGCCACCAATTTAATGCTTTTTGCGCCGGTTATATTAAAATTAAATGTTGGGCTAGTTACATTTTGTGTTTGTTCAGTTCCTGAGGTTCCACTCATGACCCAATTATAACTGATAGCATTGGTACTCGAATTCGTAACAGTGGCGGTACCACCAATCTTAACCGATGCTGATGAAACAGAAAAATCAGCTTTGACTTTGTCCAGGAGGACTGCAATAATTTTCATGTCCGAAAAACAATTATCGGCATCGGTATATTTAACGTTAATTGTTAAATCCTGCGTAATATTTTTGATTGTATCAGTTGCAGCAGTTGCCAATAATAAATTATTGCTATCATACCATTGAACCGTATTGGTGCCTTTATTTGAAACCTGCAACACCTGATCAGAACCTTTGCACATGATCGAATTAAAGGATACGGCAGGTATTTCAGGTTTATTTTTATTCAAAATCGTTAAGTTGGAACTTACCATTTTTGAACATCCGGATGCATCAGTATAAGTATAATAATAAGGATATGATCCATTAGTCAAATTAGATGGATCAAAAGAAGTACCATTAATGATGCCATTCGTTCCGGAATAAATTCCACCGGCAGGAGAACCACTGGTAAGTGCGAATGGATTAGACTTCATACATACTGGAGCCACATTTGCCAGTGTTACCGGAGCTGTCACATCACGAACTCGCATGGTACTGTTAACCATGTTCGTGCATTGATTTGCATCGGTATAAGTATAAGTGATTGTTTTTAAACCAGTTCCTGCAATGGATGGAGAAAAATTTCCATTTGTAATAATGGTGGTATTTCCAATGATTGAATAAGTACCGCCGGTATGATTCGTTTTCATGGCAGTAGATAAAGTAACAGGAGCAGCGCTTAAACATACGGCTGCGGTATCCATGGTAAGGGAAGTTAATGCATTAACCAGAATTTTACTATTAATGGTATTAACACAACCATTGAGGTCTTTATAAGTATAAACAACTGTTTGCTGTGTGCCAGCCATATTCGATGCAGGTGTGAAATACCCGGTCGTCTGGTTCACTCCAGGTCCGGAATAAACTCCTGTTCCTCCGGCAGGTGTTGCTGAACCTCCGGTTAATAGTTTTGGCGACCCATTTACACAAATTTGTCCCTGATCCGGAAAAGAGGGAACGGGCAATGCATTAACTGTAGTTGTGTTAGTATTTGAAGCAACACATCCAAATGGATCGGTATAAGTATAGGTTAATGTTTTATTTCCTACACCGGCTGTTAATGCTGTAAAAACATTGCCATTCGTAACACCCGATCCACCATATACTCCAGAACCTCCGAGAGGAGTGCCAGACCCTTGAGTAAGCGTAAATGCAGCTCTATCTATACAAACACTAAAATTAGCAAAACCGACCGAGGGTAAAGCTTTAACATTAATTGTTACAGGATTTGAAGTACTTGTACATTGATTTTGATCCTTACCTGAGTATGTAATTGCATTTGCTCCAACTATCAATGGAGATGGGGTAAAAAGGCCACCTGCACTCACACCAGGCCCAGAAAATTGTCCTCCGGTTAGACTATGATCCGGCGTTAATGTAATGGAACTTGCATTTACACAAATATTATTATTAGTTGGGGCGCCATTTATATTCACAGTTGCAGGTGCAATGATAGTAATTGGAGTGGAGGCAGAGGTGGTGGAAGGACAAATGTGATCATAATACGTATAAGATACTGAATGATTACTTCCAACAGTCATATTGGATGGATCAAATGAACTTCCTACAGATACATTATCTACTGAATAAGAACCACCAGATCCCGATGGACTACCTCCTGACAAAGAAACAGTACCTACATTTGAACAAAAAGAAGCAGGCGTCAAATTATTTAACGTAGCAGTTGGTTGTTGCTCAATTGTATAAACATTGGTTGATGTGCTACTCCCAGTTGTCATCCAGCCTGTAGTATATTGCCATGATGTTACATAAACGGTAACAGTCATCGTTACTGTATTGCTTGAATTAAAATTTAATATAAAATTTTGGTTTGGAACGAATGCAGTATATAACGCGTCACTCATTGCAGATACAGTTTTACCGCCATAAGTTACATTGATGTTAGTAACTTGGGAAGCAAAAGGGGGATTTGTGGCAGAAGGTAAACCGGATGGTACATTTCGTTTTCCATAAGTAGGCTGAAAGTTCATAGCTGAACTTTCACAACTAGTTTGTCCAAATAGCGTTTGACCTGATAAAATGAAGCCTAAAATTGTTGGCAGAAG
>CAYZNC010000145.1:0-14215 GCA_964478555.1 uncultured Bacteroidales bacterium
CTTATTTATGTTGATTTTGGTCAGTTGTATCTGTCCCCTGATCCTACAGATTACATAGATACTGCACTTAGTTCTCTTACCTCACTGGTAGCAATAATAGCAATTGTTTTTTGGCTCGACAAGCAACGAAGCCACAGAGGTCCAGTGTTCAAAAGTCCTCAATCCGGTTCATCGGTTTCAGAGGCAGAGAATTAGAGGTGATATATATTATATTTAACCTCCCAACCCTCCTAAAAAAACAGGAGGGCTTAGTCTAGTTCATCTTAAAAATTTCTTAGACAATTAATAAAATTTACTGTTTTTTTTTAAAAAAATAGTAAGGGATACAAGAGTTCCAAAAGCCCCTTCTCAAGGGGTTTGGGGTCACACTTCCGTTATCTATTCGGCATACAATACCAGGCCCTTCAAATATTCCCCTTCAGGATGATAAATATTGATTGGGTGATCGGCTGGTTGAGTTAACTGGTGCAGAATTCTGAGGTTACGTTTTGCAATGGTGGCTCCCGAAAATACGGCTTGGCGGAACTGATCCTTACTCACAACCTGCGAACATGAAAAGGTGAATAATATACCTCCTGGCTTTAATTTAGACATGGCTTTAGCGTTTAAGCGCTTGTAACCTTGTAAAGCGTTTGATAAGGCACTTTGATGTTTGGCGAAGGCAGGAGGATCCAAAATGATCAAATCATATGGATCGTTTATATTGTTTAAATAATTGAAAGCTTCTTCAGCATAAGCTTCGTGCCTGGCATTGGAAAAGTTTAGTGCTACATTTTGATTGGTAAGTTCGATTGCCTTTTCGGAACTATCTACAGAATGTGCTAATTTTGCACCTCCCCGCAAAGCGTATACCGAAAAACCTCCTGTATAGCAAAACATATTTAAGACCGAACGGTCCTTTGCATACATCTCAACCAATTTGCGATTTTCGCGTTGATCAATAAAAAAACCTGTTTTTTGGCCTTCAATCCAATCCACCATAAACCGGTTACCATATTCCAACACTTCTCCCGGTTGGCCACTGCCTGAGATAAATTCATTTTTAGCCCCGGTATTTGCTTTAAAAGGTAAAGTTGCTTCACTTTTATCGTAAATGGAGGTTATCTTTTCATTATATATTTCTGTAATAGCCCTGGCTATTTCATTTCTTACATGATACATGCCAATGGAATGGCTCTGCATAATGGCTGTGTTGTTATAAATATCGATAATCAATCCGGGCAAACCATCTCCTTCTCCGTGAACGAGACGATAAACATTGGTGTTATTGTCATCGGTCAATCCGAGATTTTTTCGTAATTGGTAAGATTGAAGAATTTTATTTTTCCAAAAGGTGTAGTCAATAACTACTTTTTCAAATGAAATTATTCTCACCGCAATTGACCCGATCTGATAATGACCAATAGCAAGGAATTCATTTTTATCGGAATATACGATTACCAGTTCGCCTTCCGCGGGTTTGCCTTCAATGGTTTTAATAGCGCCGGAAAATATCCATGGATGATACCTTAGGATTGATTGATCTTTGCCTGGCTTTAACAGAATTTTAATCATTCGAGACTTGGCTTTGCAACTGTATTAATGTTTTATAAATCTGGCAGGCAGCCCATGCATCAGTGGCAGCATAGAGCTTTTGAGCATCGGTAAGCACCTCATTTTCCCAATTAGATAATTGTTGGGATTTAGAAATTCTGAAGTTTAGAATAATGCCCGACAATTTTGACAAGCCACTATTTTCTATTCCGAACTGTTTAACGTAATTCTGTAATTCAATAAATCCATCAGCTTTAAAATCACATACTGATGCCAGATGACGTATGTCGTCGCGGATTGCAATGCCCACTTTTAAAATAGCCGGATCGGATAATATTTTAATTAAGGTTTTCGGAAGCCCTGTTTTATTGAGTCTAAAAAGGTATGCGTCATCTGAGGTAGCCAATTGAAGGAGAGAAACGATATTCGAATTGCCTTTTTTAAAAGAAGGTTTGGTTTCAGTATCAAAGCCCAGTATGGTCTCTTTGGCTAAACCTTTACAAATATCACTGATATGCGAAATGTCTTCTATGAGATGAATGTGTCCATTGAATTGTCCTGTGGGTAATTTATGGAGTTCATCCCTGGTAATGCTCGGTGCAAACATCTTATAACTCTTCTTTCAAAAATTCGTCTAGTGCGTCAGTATCCATTTCGCCTTCATTATCAAGGTCTTTTACCAATGCGTCATCTTCATCATTCAGCGGATCGCGGAAAATAGTACCATCTTTCTTTAGATATCTGATTACATGAATGGCCCGTAATGCATTTAAAAGCTTAATTCCCCAATATTTTTCAAAGTTATTGAGGCATTCAATCAGAGAATCATTTACACTCTCAAAGGTTCCAATAGAATACCATTGAACAAAATCATAAAGATCCTGGTAAATATCAGTCAAATCTTCTGAAAGACTTGCCTGAAAAATATTTTGATTTGTAGGACGGTTAGGATCCAGAATTTCAGTATACTCGTCCTTATTTTCAAGGAGACTCATGATGGTTAACCGTATATTATTATATTTTTTTTCGGTGAGAAATTTCTGGGTCTCACTCTCGTATTTAGTTTTGAATCTGGGGATGGTAAATGTTTTTTGATAAATCGTCATAAGCGATTCTGAGATTCCATCAAGTAATTCATGTAAGGGCATCTTATCTGCCTTTTCCATGAGTTTACAAAAATCAGTGCCATATTTGACAAGCTCGAGGCCTTCGTTTTTTTTATGGGTCTTTGTTTTTTCCATATTTTACATTCTTAGATTAACGTAAAACCATTATTAATCAATTAATTTCAGACGAATTTTTGAATGCTAAGGTTTGCTCATTCTGATAGTAAAGATAGTCGTTATCAAGTAACCAACGAATAACTTTAATCACTTTTTCATCTGCAAAATTAAGAAATTCCACTAATACCTCAATATTTTGCGGCGATTCTGTTAATTTTTCTGTGATTGACTGCTTAATTTGTTCAAATTCATAGTAAGTTAGCCCAAGTTCATTTTTTTTAATACACACATCACAAATACCACAGTTTTGTGCATTATTTTGACCAAAATATGCAAGCAATGTGCTGCTCCTGCATCTATCCGAATTAAATGCATAACGGACTACTTCCTGAATCCGGATAGCATAGGTTTGCTTACGGTTGCGATATGCTTCCGGCGAAATATAAATCGTTTTATCATCTAATCGTTCTTCTGTATAAACTATAAGTGGAGTATCTTTATGAGGGATATATTTGATGATTTTCAATGAATTCAGTTTACTTAAAAATTGTCTGATCGTATCGAGGCTTATTTTGGCTCTTTTTGCAAGTGTTAGTTCATCAATAGACACATAATCGGTGAATAAGCCTGCATAAGAACGAAGCATCAGTTTGATAAATGCATCAAATGAGGCATTAGCCACCTGAAATTTATATAAATCATCCCGGCCCACCAAAAAATGTACTTTCGAAGGATTGTTAACATCTTCATTGAACTCAATGTAACCTTCATTCTGGAGAATTTTCAGGCTATTGTAAGTTGTTATAAGGTCGAGGTTGAAGGTATTGCAGAAATTAGCAAGATCGAAATCCATACTTAGTTCTTTACCGCCTCCCAGGGGTATTTTTAAATAATTACCCAGGGTTTGGTAAATACTTTTTACTACGGATAAGTCAGGAAAACTGATATCGCTTGCCTTTTCAAGTTTGTTTTTGTCATTTTCATCGCAAAGCATTATGGCGTACGACCTCTTATTATCGCGGCCAGCACGTCCTGCCTCCTGAAAGTATGATTCCAGAGAATCAGCCGGTTCATTATGGATCACCAAACGTACATCCGGTTTGTCAATACCCATGCCAAATGCATTAGTGGCAACAATAATTCTTATGGCATTATTTTTCCATTGGTCCTGACGCACCGCTCGTTCCTCATCATTTAAACCGGCATGGTAATAGTTCGCTAAAATACCTTGCTTTTTAAGAAAATATGCAATTTCCTTTGCCTTTCTTCGATTGCGGACATAGATGATGCCACATCCCTGAACACGTTTAAGGATACTCAGCATTTGATTCGGTTTATCTGCAGTTTGCCGGACTACATAGGCCAGATTTTTTCTTTCAAAACTAGTGCTCAGTAAGTTTGGTTGCTTAAACCGGAGTTTATCCATAATATCGGTTGCAACTTTAGGTGTGGCCGTGGCTGTGAGCGCTAAAACCGGAACGTCGGGCAAATATTCGCGTAATTCTGCAATTTTTAAATAAGAAGGGCGAAAATCATAACCCCACTGCGAAATACAATGTGCTTCGTCGACAGCAATAAGGTTAACTTTCATACTTTGCATCCTGATCTTAAAAATTTCAGTGGAGAGACGTTCCGGAGAAAGGTATAGAAATTTAATTCCTCCATAGATACAATTGTTTAATGCAACATCAATCTCATCACGCGTCATTCCCGAATGGATAGCAATAGCTTTAATTTTATATCTGAGAAGATTTTCAACCTGATCCTTCATCAGTGAAATAAGCGGTGTAATAACCAGGCAAATGCCTTCTAATGCCATGGCAGGAACCTGGAAAGTAATTGACTTGCCACCACTTGTTGGCATCAGAGCCAGTGTATCACGTTTGTTAAGCACAGCATTTATTATTTCTTCCTGTAAAGGCCGAAACTCCTGGTAACCCCAGTATTGTTGCAATATTTCATGTATAGGTTGATCAAACATGCTGCCGAAAATCTGAAAACCCTAAATTATTAAAATTCTTTAGTATTAATTTATATTCAGCTTATTGATTTTGAAAACTGGATTTATAAATGATTTCAGATCATACAATTTTACATCTGATATTTAAGGTATGACGGGAAGAAGCGTTTCCTAAAAAAAATTAAAAAATCGCTTCCTTATCCTTATTTTTTGTAATTTGGCGCAATTTAATTTTAAAAAATCGATGAAATATGTCATTTCTTGAAGAGAAGATCGCAGGAGAGGGGTTAACATTCGATGATGTATTGTTAGTTCCAGCATATTCGGAGGTTTTGCCCCGTAAGGTCACCCAGTCGGGGGATTATAGAAAGTCACCCGCATGATGTTACTATTACCCGTGAAGCTCCTAATTATAGCAGATAATATTTTTCAAGTCTATACGTTTGATGTTAAATTAATCAATGAATTATAAATTATGAAATCACTTACTTTCACCTTGCTTTTTGCATTTGTTTGCCTATCCTTCGTTTCCGCACAATACTCACCTACTGATAATTTGCTTACTATTGGCAATAGAAAAGTAACCTGTGGTGAATTTGAACGAATTTTTAATAAAAATTACAATGTCAACACTTCCGAAAAACAAAGTGTTGAAACATATTTTGGATTATTTCTGAAATTTGAACTTAAAGTTACTGCTGCACTCGATGCCGGTATCGACACACTTTCTTCTTTTAAAAACGAATTAAAAGGGTATCGCAATCAGCTAGCTAAGTCATATCTAACAGATAATGATATGCTTGATAAGTTGGTTTCGGAAGCCTATGACAGAACCGAAAATGAAGTGAATGTGAGTCATATTATGATCCGGTTACCGGAAAGCCCTACACCAGCTGATACAGCTAAAGCCTATGCAAAAATATTTGATATACACAAACAGCTGGTGGCAGGTGAACCTTTTGAAAAACTAGCCCTGGAATTTTCGGAGGATCCTTCCGTAAAACAAAATAAAGGTAAAGTTGGATATGTTGGTGCATTCCGCATACCTTCTTATGCTTTTGAAAATGCAGCTTACCGTACAAAAGTGGGTGAAGTATCAATGCCTTTTCGCACAAAGTTTGGCTACCACATAGTTAAAGTAAATGATAAAAGACCTTCGCCGGGAGAAGTGAAAATAGCACATATTATGATTGCTGTTCCACAGGGCTCCAATGAGGGCATTTGGACTAATGCCAAAACTAAAATTGATTCTCTTTACCATGTTGTTGAAAAGGGTGGCGATTTTGGGCAAATAGCCCGCCTGTATTCTGACGACAGAAATTCAGGCAATAAGGGTGGCGAACTGCCTTGGTTCGGCTCCGGACGCATGGTACCTGAGTTCGAGGAAGCTTCATTTGCGCTCAAAACTAAAGGGGAAATATCTAATCCCGTTAAAACTGCATTTGGCTGGCATATCCTAAAGTTAATAGACAAGCATGAAGTTCCAAAATTCGATCAGGTTAAAAATGATTTAAAAACTAAAGTTCTGCAAAGTGATCGTGCTGAAATAATTAATAATCACTACGTGGAAAAATTGAAAAAAGAATACCCTCATAAGATAAACGAAAAAAATCTTGCTTCTTTTTATACCTTGGATAGTACCATTTATCATGGAAATATAAATCTTCCGGCAAGTACTTTGGCAAAACCTTTGCTGACTATTGAAAAACGTGCTTACACCGGAAATGATTTCAGGGAATATTTAGCATCCACACATTTCCCTGAACCGAAAGCAAATTTGAAAGATTATATGAACCAGTCTTTTAAATCGTTTGTTAATCAGACACTTATTTCATACCAAAACGACCATTTGGAGCTTAAATATGCTGAATTTGATAATCTCATTAAAGAATATCATGATGGTATTTTACTTTTTGATATCATGGATGCCATGGTTTGGACCAAAGCGTCACGAGACAGTTCCGGCCTGCAAACCTATTTCGATCAGTTAAGTACTAAACCTGCATGGGGCGAACGACTTGATGCAGCTGTTTTCACCTGTAAAACAAAAAATGAAGTTGAAAAAATAAAGAAATTTATAGCTGTTCAGGAGGATAACTTATTTACGGATGATCAGTTGGTAAAAGCAATCTGCGATTCTGCCAAAGGGTTCGATTGTGTAAAGGTTGAACAAAGATATTTTGCCAAAGGCGAAAACCAATTTATTGATTCAATAGCTTGGAAACAGGGCTTTTCTGGTATTTCGACGCAAAATAATAAGGTTGTTTTTGCATTTGTTAGGGGTGTTCGTGCTCCCGAACCAAAAAAATTAGAAGATATCAGAGGTATTATCACTGCCGATTATCAGAACTATATAGAAGAAAATTGGATTAAAGAATTGAATGTTAAATATAAAGTTGTAGTGAACGATGGTCTCTTTCATCAAATTGCTAATAAATATAAAGATACGCACTAAAATATGGTTGGCATAAAACGAAAATTTGTTTATGGTAGTTTGTTGCTTTTGCTTGCTATAGCGATTGTGTGTTGCGGTAGAAAAACAAGTGAAAAAAAGATACCTGTGGCAAAAGTGTTGGACAAATATCTTTACCTTTCAGATATTCAGCGTATTTTTCCTCAAAAGATAACAAAAGACGATAGTATTGCGCTTGCGCAGTCTTATATTACAACTTGGATTAAAACCCAGCTGGTTGTGAATAAGGCTGAACTTAACATTACAGCTGAACAGCTCGATATTAATCAACAGATAGAAGCATACCGTTCTTCATTACTCATATACAAATACGAAGATCAAATGATTAAAGAAAAGCTTGATACTGCGGTAAATGATGAGGAACTGGAAACTTATTTTAACCAAAACACAGCAAGCTTTGTGCTTGATTACAACGTTGTCAAAGCTCTCTATATCAAAGTGCGTAAGGCAGCTCCTGATATTGCCAATTTAAGAAAATGGTATAAGTCAGATGAACATGATGATATTAAAAAACTCGATAGTTATTGTCATAATTATGCAGATAAGTACGATTATTTTAAGGACAACTGGGTAAACTTTGACATTGTACAGCGCGAAATTCCTAAACAAATTTTGAATGAAGATGAGTTTCTAAAGGATAATCAATACATTGAACAGGAAGATAAGGATTATTATTATTTTGTCTACATCAAAGAACATAATTCAAAAGGGGCCATACCTCCGTTTATGGTGGTGAAATCACAAATAAAGGATATCATTCTAAGTAAGCGTAAAATTAAATTCTTAAGTGATCTTGAAAATAAAATATACAATGATGCTCAAGACCACAGCAATTTTGCAATCTATAATCTTGAAAAAAAATAAATAATGAATAGAAACATATTTTTTTTAATTTTTTTAATTTTTGTATCGTTTGCGCTCAATGCTCAGCAGCCGATTATTCTTGATCAGATAGTGGCTACCGTTGGGAGTAAGGGTATAAAACAGTCGGATGTAGAAAATGGATATGTCCAGGCACGTGCTCAGGGAGCGGGTGATTATACAAATCTGAAGTGTGAAATTTTCGAATCCTTATTAAAACAAAAACTTTTAGTAAACCAGGCAATGCTTGATAGTATTGTAATTCCGGAATCGCAGGTTGATGCTGAACTCGGCAACAGGCTTAATATGGAAATCAACAGGGTAGGATCCGTAGAAAAAATAGAAAAACAATACAATAAGACCATTAGTCAAATAAAAGAGGATTTTCGCGAATCGATGCATGAGATGTTACTGGTGCAAAAGATGCAACAAAACATTGTAGAGAAAATGAAAATTACGCCATCAGAAGTGAAATCGTTCTACAATAAATTAGCGAAGGACTCTATACCAACGATTGAGTCTCATTTCCAGTTTGCTCAGCTAGCAATGTATCCGGCATATTCGGAGAAATCCATTCTTGAAGTAAAGGACAAGTTGCTCGATTTACGTAAACGAATTCAAGCAGGTGAGAGTTTTGCGGCATTAGCGGCATTTTATTCGGAAGATGAAGGTACAGCAAAAAAAGGTGGTGAAACAGGTTTGACGTCTAAAGCTGATTTTGACGATCCGGATTATGCGAAAGCTGCTTTTGCACTGAGTAAACCGGGAGACGTATCGCGCATTGTTGAATCCAGATTGGGATTTTTAATCATACAGTTGATAGAACGTTCTGGCGACAGAGTAAACGCCAGGGTAATACTTCTGAAACCCAAACCCGATCCTGAAGCTGTAGTTAAAGTAAAAAGCATTTTGGATAGTGTAGCCAATATAATCCGTAATGGGTCCAAAACGTTTGAGGCAGCCGTAAAACTTTATTCGATGGATCTGGATACAAGATTCAATGGTGGACTTTTGGTTAATCCGGCAACAGGGGCTACCGAATTTACCAGGGAACAAATTGCACCTGCCGATTATTATGCTGTTAAAAACCTTAAGGTGGGCGAAGTTTCTGCGCCTTATGAATCCCGCGATAAGAATAACAAAGTGTTTTTTAAGGTTGTTACATTACTATCGCAAACTGCAGCTCACAAAGCTAATTTGAAGGATGACTATGACCTTATTCAGGACATGGCCAAAAGCAATAAAAGGGCTTCGATTCTCGATAACTGGTTTGTTGAAAAAATTAAAACCACCTATATAAGTATCGATAAAGAGTTCAAAAACTGCACTTTTAGTACAAATGAATGGCTTAAAGCCGGAAAATAATCGACCCGTTTTGATACTGTTATGTGTTTCAATAAAAATGAGTCATGAACAATTTATGGTGAGAAAAAATTAATCTAAACTATTCATAATTATATATTAGTTACATTACCAAAATACCGGACGCTGTGACTAATCACTTGAATTTATGTTAATGTGGACAAATATATTTAAGTATATCGGATTTTATTTCGTATTCTTTCTGCTTGTTTTTAATTTCTCTGCCTCTGCTCAAAAACAACATATCAATTATAAGGCAAACCTTATTGAATACGATAAAAAAATTGCTTTGGATGCCAACAGACTAATAGGCAATGTAGTTTTTATTGATCGTTCCGCAACTATGTATTGCGACAGTGCCTATTTTTATAATAATACAGAAGATATTGACGCATTTGGCAATATACGCATTGTACCCGATAAAGGTAATACGTCCCTAACCGGCAAAATACTTCATTATATAGCTAAAGATCGTATTGCCAATATCACCGGGAACGTAGTACTGATAAATGATAGTGCTACACTTAAAACACAGTCGCTATTTTATAATATGAATACCGGGATTTCAAATTACCCCACAAAAGGTACCATTGAAAGCGGCCAAAACAAAATTGTAAGTAATCAGGGAATTTATAATAAATATACCAAGCAATCCTATTTTAAAAAAGATGTTGTTGTAACTAATCCTCAGTATGTAATTCATACAGATACGATGAACTATAACACGGGAACAAAGATTGTTGATTTTATGGGTCCTACCATCATTGTTAGTAATGAAAATGACTCTATCTATTGTGAAAAAGGATGGTATAATACAAACAATGATATTTCCTCGTTTCGTCAGAATGCATGGTTAAAATACAGCGGTCGTATTATTAAAGGCGACACCTTGTATTTCGAAAAAATATCAGGATTAGGAAAGGCATTTGGTCACATCGAAACTGTGGATACTTCCAACAATATTGTCGTAAGAGGTAACTATGCCACGTACGACAGAAACAAAAAAAGCGCCTTAGTTACCAAGAAAGCTGTGATGATACAGGTTGATAAAAACGACTCGCTTTATCTTCATGCCGATACAATATTTTCAGGGGTTTTCACAGTGGCAACTAAAAAAAGAATCAACGATGCTGTGGATGATTCGCTGGCGCTGAATAACGATACCACTAAAATTATAAAAGAAACAGCTGAAAACATAACGACCACTGAAAGCAAAAGAGGCTCAAAAAAGAAAAAATCCAAAGATAAAGATGTTGAAAAAAAGGTTATGGCGCTTTCAGATGAAACGTTCAAAGCCCCCACAGATACCATTGCGGGTAATCAAGATAGCTCAGATTTTGTAACCTCAGTGGACACTTTTAAATTTGTCAGGGCGTGTCATCACGTTAAGTTTTTTCGATCTGACCTTCAGGGAAAATGTGATTCCATGTATTATTCATTCAAGGATTCCACGCTACAATTTTTGGGCAGCCCGGTTCTTTGGACGGGAGCAATTCAGATGAAGGCCGAGCATATCACATTATTTACAAAGAATAATGTATTGGAAAGGATGGAGATGATTAACTCGGCATTTATAATCAACCAGGATGATTCGATTCGCTATAATCAAATAAGAGGACGGAACATGACAGGCTATTTTGTGAAAAATGAATTGCACCATATGTTTGTTGTTGGCAATGGCCAAACCATCTATTTTGCACGGGATAAAGGTTCCATCATCGGTATTCAAAAATGCGAAAGCACAGATATAACATTGCGTTTCAAAAAGAAAGGGAAACCTGAAAAAGTCTCCCTTGATAAAATTACCTATATAAAATCGGTGGCTGGTATTTTTCACCCACCTCAGGAATTAACTGGAAATGATTTAAAGTTAAAAGATTTCGAATGGTTAGAAGATGACCGGCCCAAATCATGGCTTGATATCTTTAAATGGTAGTTAACAAAAAGGGAGCAACTGCTCCCTGCATTCATTAATATTCATCTTCATTGAAAAAGAAATCATCTTTACTCGGATAATCAGGCCAAATGTCCTCTATACTTTCATAAATTTCTCCTTCGTCCTCAATTTCCTGCAAATTTTCAATGACTTCCATAGGTGCACCTGATCTAATGGCAAAGTCAATTAACTCTTCCTTTGTGGCAGGCCACGGAGCGTCTTCTAATTTTGAGGCGAGTTCTAAAGTCCAGTACATAAAGCTAACGTTTTAATAATTAACAACATATATTTCACAAAGATGCGTGAAATTAAAAATTATTTTTGAATTTACAACCTTGGATGCCATGGAATTTCTTCAATGTTTAAATCTTTTCCTAATTTTCTTGCCAAAGTAAAGAGATAATCGCTTAATCGATTGATATATTTAATCACATTTTCTGGAACAATTAATTCTTCTGACAAACGAATAATTATTCTTTCTGCTCTTCTGCAAACTGTCCTTGCAATATGACAATAAGCAATTACACCATGTCCTCCCGGTAAAATAAAGCTGCGCAGGGCAGGCAGTTCGGAGTCCATGGTATCTATTTTGTTTTCAATCGAAACTATATCAGTGTCCTTCAATTCAGGTATAATCACTTTACAATCTTCGCAGTCTGCTGCAAGAATAGCCGCGCATGTCATCAGTCTATCCTGTATCTCAAGCAAGTCAGCCTTGCAGTTGAAGTCTATTTCCCCACTTCTGATCAAACCAATATACGATATTAGTTCGTCAATTGTTCCGTAAGCTTCAATCCTTAGATGATACTTGGGAACCCGTTTACCTCCGATCAACGAAGTTTTTCCCGAATCACCTGTTTTTGTGTAGATTTTCATGCTTAAATATATTTTATAGCACCTGCATGGCACTTATTCGCAATTTATACAGTCATCAAAATTATTGGTTAAATCCTAACAAACAGGAAGGTATCTGACTTTAAACACAGCACTGCAGAAGTGAAAACATCTTCGACCTTTAATATTTGTTGATTAAATAAAATACTCATTTTTTTTCAAAAGACCAAACATTAATAATAAATATAAAAATGTTGTTTGTTTAAATTTTTGCTAAAGAAAATAATACCCAATTCAAACAAATCTAAGGTCAGTTTGATATTTTTATTTTTACAGATTTCCTCCCAGGCTTCAAACATTCCTTTTGACCAGCGAATGTCATCAAAAATAACGATCGAATTATCGTGGGCGAATGGCAAACAAGTGTGAAAATAGCTTAAAACAGGCTCTTTTCTGTGATTACCATCAATAAACATCAGATCAAATCTGCCGTTGTCTTTGAGAAGCCTTGGTAAAACATCGTCGAAATTCCCCTGTATTAAATTAATGTTTTGAAGCATCGACTCTTGCAAGTTTTTTTCTGCCAAAGAGGCAAGCGAAGTGCTACCTTCAACCGTAAAAACCGTCGACTTTTCGTAACCCGATGCCAGATACATAGTGCCTATGCCGAGACATGTGCCTAGTTCGATAACAATTTCGGGTTTACAAAATTTCATTATGTTGTGCAGTAACAATCCATATTTCGCTTTTGTTGAAGAAATTTGCACAATATCGCAAACTTTCCTGTTGGTTTTATGTAAACTCAGGGAACCAGCCCCTAAATCATCAATTGAGATAATATTCCTGTTTTTGGATAAGTTGGTTCGGATTTTTTCAATGCAATCTGTCTTTTGATTTTTTAGTTCATTTTTATGAAACGTTTCCGTAATAAAATTCAACAAAAAAGGAGTTTGGATACCACCCCCATTTCGATGTGGTTTGTATAGTTTATAAGCTAAAAGGTTAAAGGCTATTTTAGGATAAAAGAAATTCATGCGCTTCCTTAAAAAATGCAAAGATCGCAAAAGCAATGAAAAAGTAAAATCCCTTTATTAAATTTGAAGTCTGAGGGAAAGCGATGAATCAATTTTTAAATCAGGATATAAAATTTCTTAGTGGAGTAGGTCCTAAAAGGGCGGAACTACTTAATAAGGAACTTCAGATATTTACGTTTGAAGACCTGCTATTGTATTATCCTTTCAAATATATTGACAGATCGAAAGTATATACCATTAGTCAAATTGACACTACCGTTGCTTATATTCAGTTACGTGGCAGCGTAATGGGTTTTAAGAAGGAGGGCAAATGGCCAAAGGAAAGACTAATTGTCAAGTTTAAAGATAATACGGGTACCATCGATCTTATTTTTTTTGAAGGTGTCAAATATGTTTTGGGGAATCTAAAGGTAAATGCTGAATATATTATGCTAGGCAAGCCTTCTGTGTTTAACGGGCAAATAAATTTCGTACATCCCGAACTCGAAGAGGCCATCAAATTTGAAAGTAGCATTGCCTATTCACTTCAGCCCTTTTATAATACCACTGAAAAATTAAAAAGTAATTTTATTACTTCCAGGATCATTCAAAAGCTACTGAATACCTTATGGCAAAACATAGGGGAGATTCCGGAAACACTTCCGCCATACATTATTCAACAAGCTCATTTTTTGTCACTTCAGGATGCCCTTTTTAACATTCATTTTCCACAAAGTCAGGAATTGCTGCGTAAGGCACAATACAGGTTGAAATTTGAAGAGCTATTTTTTATTCAACTGGACTTATTATTTCAAAAAAATTCGCGGTTAACCCAATTTAACGGATTAAATTTTCACACATCGGGCGAATATCTCACTACCTTTTATAACCAGAACTTGCCATTTCCCTTAACCGATGCTCAAAAGCGTGTACTTAAGGAAATTCGTCGCGATCTGGGGTCCGGTAAACAAATGAACCGATTATTACAAGGCGATGTCGGAAGTGGTAAAACCCTTGTGG
>CAYZNC010000146.1:0-14206 GCA_964478555.1 uncultured Bacteroidales bacterium
TCACCAATGGAATTCTTCGGTTTCACAAGTGGGTATTTTCGGAACTTTATTTGTTATACTAAAAGCCTATAGCATGGGTGCAGGTACCTTTACCGGTATTGAAGCAGTGAGTAACGGGATGCCAATCCTTCGGGAACCAAAGGTATTGACTGCCAGACGAACCATGACATTAATGGCTGTATCTTTGTCCTTTTTAGTATTATGTTTGATGGTGGCTTATGCGCTATATAATGTTCAAATAAGTCCTACTAAAACGCTAAATGCTGTTTTACTGGATAGTGTGACTGCACATTGGGGGAAATTCTGGTCAAGTGGTTTTATCATGACGACGCTGATTTCCGAAGCCGCTTTATTATTTGTGGCAGCACAAACAGGTTTTATCGACGGACCGAGGATTATGGCAAATATGGCTATCGATCATTGGTTTCCTAAAAAATTTGCAGCACTCAGTGACCGTTTAGTGACTATGAACGGCGTATTATTGATGGGATCTGCGGCTATTATATTGATGATCATTTCGAAGGGTTCTGTAGCGCTATTGGTGGTTCTTTATAGTATCAACGTATTCATAACATTTTCCATCTCCCAGCTTGGAATGGTGAGACACTGGTGGATGGTAAAAGGAAAACTTCAGCATTGGAAAAGAAAACTTATTGTTAATGGAATAGGTTTCATTTTAACTTCTTTTATTCTGATTTCGGTTACCATTATAAAATTCGGAGAAGGTGGTTGGATAACCTTAGTGATTACCGGACTATTCATCTTACTAGCAGTTAACATAAAACGGCATTACTTTACCACCACTACACGTTTGCAGAAACTTCGTCTGAGGGCTTATTCAGATCTTAAAATTGCACTGGATAAATGCAATAAGCCTTATTATGGCACCGTAGCATTTAATCCTGATGAAAAAACAGCTATCATATTGGTAAGCGGCTTTGGCGGTACAGGGCTGCATACTTTTTTGAGGATCAACGAAAGTTTTAAGGGAATTTATAAGAATTTCATTTTTATCAGGATAGGCATTATAAACTCCAAAATATATAGGGGGTCGGAAGAATTGGCACATTTTAAAACTTCGGTAAAGGAGGACGGTCAAAAGTACGTTACGATAGCCAACCAATTCGGATTTTATGGCAAAAGTGTCTGGACCATAGGAACCGACCCTGTGAATGAAGTGTACAGGATTGTAAAAAAACTTATGCCAAAGCTTGCCAATCCTACATTTTTCGGTGGGCAATTAGTCTTTTCCAAGACTTTCTACATGTCGCAATTACTTCATAACCATACCATTTTTTCAATTCAAAAAAGATTCTTCAAATTTGGGATACCCATCGTAATATTTCCGATTAAGATTGAATAGTCATATGCACTTCGTGTGTCATTTCTAATTTTTCTCTGTTCTAATCTGCGTTATCTGTGGTGTGATCTCTCACATTAAAATTTAACCGGAATTCAATTTTTTAACCGCAGATTCACACGGATTTACG
This sequence comes from uncultured Bacteroidales bacterium, assembly GCA_964478555.1. GTDB lineage: Bacteria > Bacteroidota > Bacteroidia > Bacteroidales > JAAUTT01 > JAAUTT01. The sequence continues at coordinate 1,491 of CAYZNC010000146.1, forward strand.
CAGATAATTTGTGTGAATTAATTTGATATGCAAACAGATCATTTGCGCTCATGTGTTAAGAACAGACTATCTTTCATGGATAAATACAAGTAAATAATTATAGTAATGAAGTACTAATAAGACAGACCTTATAATAGTGAATTATTACTATTTTAAATCTAACTTATATGTGGCTTATATGTGGCTTTTATTAATTGCTAATAAAGACATAAAAAAGGTGGAGTTGTTTAATAGCCTTCAACAATTCCACCCGAAAAACAAATACACATTTAACAGAAAACTTACAGTATATCAATTTATTGCCGATACAATCGCATCCATTTCATGTTCGCCCTTTAAAGTATCCTCCCCATTTGTTTTGTTCCTGATTTTCCAGGATTCCTCAACGTTAGTAACGAAAATTCTTCCGTCGCCTATCTCTCCTGTATTTGCTGCCTTCAGTATACAATCAACAGTCTTTCTTAAGTTCCGGTCGCGAACAACTATTGTTAGTACGCTTCTGGGAATATTTGTTGTATCAACTATTGCTCCCCTGTATATGCGGCTGGATTTATAGATTTCATTACCTACACCGTTTGCTTCCCAATAAGAGAAGAAATCGATTTCAATTTCATGCAAAGCCCGCTTTACTTCTTCAAACTTTGATGTCCGAATAATTGCTTCAATCTGTTTCATGATTAATAATTTTAAGTTAAATACTATGAAAGAATTTAAACATGCTACAAATTTAAATTGAAAATTATAAAGAAGTTATAAAGAACCATAGAGCGGATATAAAAACTTAATAAAAAGAAGATAGATTGTTTTTATAAAATCTTTATACCTTCAAATCAGGTATTTATAAAATAATTATAACCTTTCAATTATTTTTGTATTGTCTTTAATACAAATCGATATGAAACCAACATTATTTTATCGGAACAATAGCTCAACCACACTTAGAGTGTCGGAAAGAGCTTTACTTACAAGTTGGAAATTAATATCCGGCCTTATGAAATTAAACTATGGACGGACAAAAAGTAATCTTCTTAAATCAATGACAATATTGGTAGTTGTGCCTGAAGAAATAAATACTTCCGGTAACGGCCCCATTAGCTATGTTATTGGCTCTATCATTGCCCTTATTATCATGGGCTTTTTATTAAATTCATTGTTAAAACCTGATAACTTCTAAATATCATGGAACTAGCAGTTGTATTTCTTCCAATTTGGCTACCAGCCATGTTTCTTCTGGGTATCCTCCTGATGGGATTGTGTTATCTGTTCCTGGAAGCTTGTGATAAAATATAATTAAAAAATTAAAGAATAAGGAGATAAAAAAATGATCTATCTAACAGCTCTTGTTGCATTGTTTCTCTTTGTTTATCTGGTCGCTGCACTTTTAAGACCTGAAAAGTTTTAAGTAAGGCACCGGTGCATTGTTATTTCTTCCGATTACGGTGCTTAGGCCTGTTGTTAAACACTTGGGCCCAATTCCGTTTGGTGGATGAATAGGATTTAAGTTTAATATTTTAAAGAGTTAATATCATGGTTGAAGATATCGTAACAAAACAGAAAGTCGAAGAGAGGACAAAAGGCCATACTTCGAAATTAACAAAGCCGCTCCGTCGCGTAAAAGGCAGAGCGCTGTTTGAAAAGAAAACGGTTATCCCTGCTCTTAAACAGTCTTTTGTAATGCTGCGCCCTGACTTACAGTGGAAAAATCCTGTGATGTTTGTGGTTGAAGTAGGGGCAATATTGACGCTTTTATACGTGGTGGAAGGGTTAATAGGTAAACGGGTGAGCCAGGTGCCGATAACATATTTCATCGCCCTCACTGCATGGCTTTTTTTGACTGTTTGGTTTGCAAATTTTGCTACATCGCTTGCCGAGGCACGTGGAAAAGCCCAGGCCGATTCACTTAGAAAAACACGCAGAGACACTATTGCTTATCGTTTGAAGGCCGATGGAGCAACTGAGCTGGTTTCATCGACAGATCTTAAAACTGGCGACCGTGTTGTGGTAAAAGCTGGACAAACCATTCCGGGCGATGGAGAAATTATTGAAGGAATTGCATCGGTGGATGAATCTGCGATCACTGGCGAATCTGCCCCTGTAATCCGTGCAGCGCATAGTGATGTATCAGGGGTGACAGGAGGAACTTTCTTGCTTTCCGACCAAATTGTTGTACAGATAACAAGCACGGCAGGCGAATCATTTCTTGATAGAATGATTGCTCTCGTAGAAGGAGCCATCCGGCAACGCAGTCCGAATGAAATTGCTCTAACACTTGTGTTATCAGCATTCACGTTAATCTTCCTGATCGTGGTTGTTCCACTTTGGCCGATGGCATGGAATGCTGAACAGTATATGGCCGGATACATTGGAATTGCCGAGCCACTTAAAAGTCTCGGTACAGATGTTCCAACGCTGATTGCACTGCTCGTTTGTCTTATTCCCACAACAATTGGAGCGTTACTTGCAGCAATTGGAATAGCTGGTATGGATCGGGCATTGCAGGCAAATATCATATCCAAAAGCGGAAAAGCTGTTGAGTTGGCAGGCGATATCGATGTTGTGCTGCTTGATAAAACAGGAACAATAACACTCGGGAACAGACATGCAACTACATTTGTGCCTGTGGGAAAATATAAGGAAGCTGACCTTGCAGGTTTTGCTGCAATAGCCTCTGCTGCAGATGAAACCCCGGAAGGTAAAAGCATCGTGAAGCTTTATGAAAAGAAAAGCGATGACACTATCATTGTGCCAAAAGATTCGGTGTTTGTGCCATTTACGGCACAAACCCGTATGAGCGGAATTGATTTCAAGGATGGACGACGAATACGAAAAGGAGCAGCCGACGCTGTGTTTCAATTTGTCCAGGACAATCACGGTATAGTTCCTCAAGAGATACATGCGATAATCAAAGATATTGCTATGAAAGGAGCAACACCCCTTGTTGTGGCAGACGATTTCAATGTTGTTGGGGTAATTGCTCTTGAGGATATTCTGAAGCCCAACATGAAAGAACGATTTGATCAGTTGAGAAAGATGGGTTTACGAACTGTAATGATTACCGGAGACAATCCTATAACTGCGGCTGCCATCGCCGCACAGGCGGGAGTGGATGACTTTGTGGCTCAAGCGACACCGGAAATAAAACTAGAGTACATTAAAAAAGAACAAGCGGATGGAAAACTAGTGGCTATGATGGGAGACGGAACAAATGATGCTCCTGCTCTTGCACAGGCTGATGTAGCCTTGGCTATGAATGCCGGAACGCAAGCTGCAAAGGAAGCAGCAAATATGGTCGATCTCGATAGCGATCCTACTAAATTACTGGAAGTCGTTCACATAGGAAAACAGCTTTTGATAACCCGTGGTGCGTTGACAACTTTTTCTATCGCTAACGATGTTGCAAAATACTTTGCAATTATACCGGCACTTTTTGCAGGCACGCTGCCCTGGTTAAAGGCAGTCGACATCATGAATCTGCATTCGCCAACATCTGCAATTTTGTCGGCTGTGATATTCAATGCACTGATAATTCCTGCACTAATTCCGGTTGCTCTCAAGGGAGTTGCGTATCGCATCATGGGCGCAGACCAGCTTCTTAAAAGGAATTTGTTATACTGGGGACTCGGAGGGGTTATATTGCCGTTCATTGGTATCAAGTTGATAGACATGATTATGGTATTATTACATTTTGTGAATTAATATTTAATAAAATAATTGGGAGGACGTGAAAATGTCTAAAATAATTTCAAAAAGTTTTTTACTTCTTTTATACGCAGTTGGTATTTGCTGTGTAGTTTATCCACTTGTATTGTTGTTAGTTGGACAGGTTTTCTTTCCTTTCCAGGCTAATGGTAGTATTGTAAAAGGAGCAGACGGTAAAGCCGTTGGTTCATTGCTCATAGCTCAGCCCTTTACCAAGGACGAATATTTCCAACCTCGTCCGTCTGCAGCTTCCTATGACGCATCGGCATCTGCCTCTTCCGCTTTGGCAGCTTCCAATTATGCCCTTCGCGATCGTGTTGCACGCATGCTTGGCCCGATAGTGAAATACGCTGATGGTCCAAAATCAGGACAATTCGTTGCATCTGATATCGAAAATTGGTTCCAGCATGATGTTTATCAGGGAGGTTCGCACATAGTTGCTCAGTGGGCGTCCCTGCATACATCAGATGCTCAGGCATGGGTGAAGACAGATTCGCTTCACACCGCCTACATTGCGGATTGGGCTAAGAAACATACGGATGCCGTTGCACAATTTGTTAAAAGCAATCCGGGCACGTCACAACCTGCCCCGGCTGACCTCGCAGTAACGTTTTTTCAACATTTTTCAAATCACAATCCGGGCAAGTTTCTTTCGGTTTTGACGGATTCTGTAGCTAAAGGGAAAGTTGTATCTGTAATCAAACCTGTCAATGCCGGTTCAGACATTCAATCCATCTTTTTTGATATGTGGCGTCAGGATCATCCAAATGTAAAACTACAGAATATTCCGGCAGACATGGTTACCTCCTCTGCATCAGGTCTCGATCCTGATATCACCATGCAGAATGCTATCTATCAGCTCGACCGCGTTTCTTCAAAATGGGCTGCCGACCTGAAATTGAATCCTGGTGTTGTCCATAAAAAGATTGAAGACATTCTGAACAAGGATGCGTATGCCCCTTTGAATGGATTGGCAGGAGAGAAGATGGTTAACGTATTTCGTGTCAATCTGGAACTTCGTGGTCTGTTTGGAGCACCGCGATAACAGTTTAAAATAATGTTTATAAATGGAGCAATAAAGTCGTGAAGCCCCCCGCTCGCCTTGTTTGCTACAAAAATAATTAAAGAGGAGGATGTAAAATGTTAATACAAACTTGGTTATTACCTATTTTGATTCTTATTGTAACGATTGTGCTTTCTTTTCCATTGAGCCGATATTTGGCCTGGATAATGAATGGAGAATACAAACCGATATCGTTTTTCGCATGGTTCGAAAAACGATTGAATAATGGCCCTCAAAACTGGAAACAGTATGTAGGCTCAATACTTATCTTTAATACCGTACTTTTTATTTTCGGGTTCCTTGTACTTGCACTTCAGCCATTATTGCCCCTGAATCCGAGCGGTAAAACACTGCTCGCACCGAGCACGATATTTCATTCGGTTGTGTCATTTATGACCAATACGGACTTACAGCATTATTCCGGTGATCAGCATTTTTCCAACTTCAGCCAGATCTTTTTTGGGCTTACAAACTTCTTCCTGTCTGCATCGATCGGGTTCTGCGGTCTCACTGCAATTATCAGGGCACTGCGCAGTGATTCCCATCTTGGTAATTTTTTCCTGGATATGTGGCGTGTTGTCATTTACATGTTTCTTCCCATTGCTTTTGTGCTTGGAGTGATATTTCTGCAACAGGGAAGTCCCATGACGCTGGATAGTTCACATTTGGTTTCAACGCTTGAGCCATCATCTATGGGACTCGGTAGCGATGGTTTGGCAAAGTCTCAGAATATTGTAGTTGGTCCACTTGCAGCATTTGTACCCATGAAACAGCTCGGTACGAATGGGGGAGGTTTTTATGGTATGAACTCTGCTCATCCGTTTGAGAATCCAACTGCACTCACAAATTTTCTTTCGTGCGTTGCGATGATGCTTTTCCCGTTTGCGCTTGTTTTTATGTATGGCAGGATGCTGAAACGAAGGAAGCATAGTTATGTCATTTTTGCAGTGATGCTGTTTTTAATGATTGGAACAATCGTTTGGTCTGTTTATTTTGATACACTAAAACCGAACCCCGGGTTGGCAGGTCAGAAATTGGCAAGAACCTACGAAATTTCGAGCGCTTCATCACCAAGCGGAAAAAGAAGCGTGTTGATACCTTCCTCGGCAAGTCTGCCGATAGATCAGCATCTTGGTAACCTCGAGGGAAAAGAAATGCGGTTTGGTACCTCTGCCGGCGCAACATTTGCTGCATTAACCGTGGATGTGACAGACGGTGCGGTGAATTGCGAGCATGACAGCATGAACCCAATGGCGTCTGTTTCGCCCATGGTTGGCATGTGGTTAAATTGTATTTTTGGCGGCAAAGGCGTAGGTATGATAAACATGCTGCTATTTATCATACTAGGGATATTTATTGCAGGTATGATGGTCGGAAGAACGCCGGAATATCTTGGAAAGAAAATCGGCGTTAAAGAAGGAAAGCTGGTGGTATTGGCAATACTGGTACATCCGCTCATGATACTTTTGCCAACAGGCCTTTTTGCAGCTACGGACTGGGGAATGAAAGCAACCAGCAATCCTGGTTCTCATGGTTTTTCTCAGATGTTTTACCAATTTTCATCGGCTTCAGCAAATAATGGCTCTGCTTTCGACGGTCTTGGGGTGTCCTACGGTTTTTATAACAATCCGAGCCCTGCTCCGGAAGCAACCGCATGGGACATCGCTACGGCTATTGTCATCATCATCAGTAGGTTTATTCCGATCATAGCACCGATTGCGATGGCGGCATACCTTGGACGAAAGAAGTCGAGCCCGTTCGGGTTAGGTACCCTGCGGACTGATACAACCACATTTGGGTTCTTATTGCTCGGGACGATATTGATTATCGGAGCACTACTTTTTCTGCCTATTGCTGTACTCGGACCAATTGCAGAACACCTGGGACCTATTCCATTTGGTGGGTAAATCAAACCATTTGAATAATGCAATCAACATAAAAAGCTTAGCCATGCGTGAATTTGCCTTCTTGATCATTGCGGCTTTACTTGAAGTTGGAGGAGTTGCATTTGTAAGGTCAGGATTAAAAGACAGTCGCATCATATGGTTTATCCTGGGTGCGATTGTCCTGATTTCTTATGCAGTGTGTGTTAATTCGTCGAAGTGGAATTTCGGGCGGATGCTTGGAATATACATTGCCGTCTTCTTTGTAGTGTCTCAGTTTCTTTCGATTGTCGTTTTTAGCGAAACATTGCGTGTACCAACACTAGTAGCTGGTATTCTTATCATTTCCGGTGGTCTTGTATTAACCTTTTTTTAAAGTTTGTACAGCGCAAATTAATTATTCATCAATATATTTCAGAAATTATTTTAAAAAAATCAAATATTTATAAAATGAAAAATAGAAAAAGTTTACTCGCGGTTTTTCTCACTTTAGCCTTCCTTTTACCTTTATTAAGCGTAAGCGGTCAAATAAGTGATTCGGTTATCGCCTCACATATTAAGGTGACTGCCGAATTGGTTAGCCACTATGTGTGGAGAGGATCCATGGCAACTGGTAGCCCTACGCCCAATTTCCAGCCCACGTTGGCTTACACATGCAAAATGTTAGAAATTGGTGTTTGGGGTTCAACATCTTTTGATGGAACCTATAAGGAATTTGATCCTTACATTGCTGTAACCGGAGGGCCCATTAAAGTAACATTTACAGACTACGACTGGAATTTAGGCAGAGCAGCTTATTTTAATTATTACAGCAATGAAACAGGTCACATGTTGGAAGGTTCTGTAGGATATACGGGGCCGGCATCATTTCCATTAAGTGTATCATGGAATACTATGTTTTATGGTTTTGACAAGAAAGATACCACCGGTACAGATAAAACTTTGAAGCAGGCATATTCTACCTATATTGAGTTGGGTTATGCATACGGGCCTGCCAGTTTCTTCTTTGGATTTAGCCCCTGGGGAAGTTATTATACCGCCTACAGAAATGAATTTGAAGTGGTCAATTTAGGTGTAACACTTACTAAGGCATTGAAGATTACAAAGGATTATTCATTACCGCTAAGAGGAACTTTGGTCGTTAATCCGTCAGGTGGTTATACAAGTAGCGATTATGTCCACTTAATATTTGGTATTACTTTTTAATAATTGTAAAAATATTTACTATTTAAAATTATCGCTATTACTACTTTTGTTCAGCCCAATTTGAATAATAACCTCCGGCTGCACCGGGGGTTATTAAATTAAGATCTTTATTTTTACTAATCATTAATATTCAACGTGCGAACGAATACCAATGCAGATGTGATACCCTTTTTATTTGCCGTTGAGTTTATTTCATATTTAATGGCACAATTAATTTAAAACTGATATTTCTTCCCATATTGTAAATACCACTTCTCCCGGTTGGGTTATTTGGGTACTGTTCAAAATATTTCAACCTGCTCAAATGAGATTGGTACGCAACATCTGTAATATTATTCCCCAGGATATCGATTATGAACAATACCTTACCACGACTATTGGTTACATCGGTGCCGATTCCGGCATTGTAGAGGACATATCCGGGTGTAGGGGTCTCGGTATTATCTGCCACATAAGCTCTGTCTTGTTTTTCGTAATATTCCATTCCTATTTTGATATATAAAGAGGATAAATATTTAAACCTTTTTTTCACGTTTGCCCGTAATTCCGAATTTGTATGCAGCGGTGGAATGAATGGAAGATATTTATTGCTGTCATTCAGATGTACCCCATTTCCACCCCTATTGAAAGCATAAATAACCGATATCGAATTCTCAAAATGCAACCAATCCAAGGGGTGCGGGTGCATATCCAAACTTGCTTCTCCACCGTACAGTTGCGCTTGTGATTGTTGAAATTTAAAAGTCTGGTTGCCTTTAACAATAATTGAATCCGTTCCATTACGGTTTAATAACTTTTGATTGAAGATGTAATTTGAAATATTATTATTAAACACTTCTAAATTACCTGAGACATGATTCGATGTGTAGGAAATCCCAAAATCTTCCTGCAAGCTGAATTCCGGTTTAAAACTGGTATTCCCTATCTGATAAATTAACGTGCCGGGATGCACCCCATTAGCAGATATTTCAGCAATATTAGGTGCCCTGAACCCACGTGCAATATTACCCTTTATGATTAAATTTTTTGATATGTTAAAAGCTGCACCCATACTTCCCGACACACCCGAAAAAGTATGCTTGAAATTATAAAAAGGCTGATCCGCACTATCAGGAGAGCTAACCTGCATATCAAAGCCGGTTTGGGGGTTGGGACGGGTGTACATGGCATTATTGTTAAAAATACGGTTATCGTACCGGATCCCTGCGCTTATATCTAATTTACCGAAAGTTCGTTGCACCAGGGCAAAAGGGCCAATATCAAACTCCCTGTAATCCGGTATGATAAACTCTGTTCCTTTATTTTTGTTATTTTGATACATACCATTTATGCCAACAGTAGTCTCCCACCCGCCAAGTCCCGTGAGATAATATTTAACATCATATGTCAATGTATTAAGGACCAAATAAAGCCCGGCAATATCCGGGTACTCCGGATGGCTGAATTCCCTTCGCACGCTTTGTTGATAACCCAGGGTTAAACCTAATTTGTTTTCACCGATTATGAAATTATTTGAGGAATACAAACGGTAATGTTGCACGTGTTGGTGTAAAGTAGCTATTTTGTAGGAATTTAATTCAGCATTTGAGACGATAGGCCTAAAAGTGTCGATTTCAGTTATCTGCTTTGTAAATTTTCTTGTAGCTGAATCGCGGCTGCCATCTGGTATTTCCTGTAAATCGTCAAATAAAGAGAAATTGAGGTGTGAATAGCCCCATTCTTTATTTAAACCAACATATCCGCTTAAATCAGTTTCACTAAAGGCTGTACCATAAACCCTTCCATCATATTTATTTTGATAATTGGTTGCCTGTTTGTGGGACGCTATGCCACCCCAGACAAAGCCATTAGTGTTTCCGGCAAGATTAACGGATCCAAGATATAACCCATTATTTGTCTGGTAATTTGTTATAACGCCTCCCTTCAACTTACCATCGGGCACTGGTGGCGCAGGTATCAAATTGACAACACCGGCTAATGCATCGGAACCATAAGTAAGGCTTGCAGGTCCTTTAACTACTTCAATCCTGTCGACTGAGTTTTCATCCACTTCTATCCCGTGTTCATCACCCCATTGCTGACCTTCCTGCCTTACGCCATCGTATAAGGTCAATACCCTGTTGAACCCCAAACCATGAATGAATGGTTTGGAAACATTAGGACCTGTTGTAACCGCACTAACCCCTGGAAGGTGTGCAATCGCATCGATAACATTTGTACTCAGGTTCTGTTGTAATTCTCTCCTGTCCAAGGTTACTATCGGTACAGGATTTCGAGTAATTTCAGTAGCCTTTGATGTACCTGTTACAATAACTGCATTCATTTCGGTAACTGATTGCTCCAGGATAAAATCCACGGACTGCGTGGTTGCAAGGTCAACTTTTTGAATAATTGTTTTGTACCCCAAAAAACTAACCTGAACAAGGACCGTTGTTTTAGGAAGATTGTTAATTTTATAAACTCCACCTGTGTCTGACACAGCGCCCGTTTTTAGATCAGGAATAGAAACAGTAGCGCCAACAATAGCTTCACCGGTTTCTTTCTCCGTTATTTTTCCCGACAGGGATGTTTTCAATGAACCTGTATTTGAAGCTAAAATATTTTTTGATATGCATAGTGCGATTATCAACAGTAAAAAACTAAATATCTTTTTCATCGTTCCTCGGATTTATAATTAAACATATAAATTGATTTGCGCAAAACCACAAAGCTTCTTGCTTTATAATGGCCCTGTTAAAGAATATTCTTTCTTCCTATCGTTTTATAGAAAAAATGAAAGAATAATAAAATAGATAATGTTGAATTAAAGGACAGGAGGTGCCCTGTGGGAAAAGGATGAAAAAGATAATCTAAATTCCGGAGAACCCAGTTCCGAATTTTTTAAGGGACTTACCGGCTGAAAAAATGAAATCTGGACTAATTTGTTTGGGATAAAATTAACAAACTCAAATTGGCAGATCGGACAAATCCTTTTTGCCTTCGATAATGTATTTCCAATAGAATTATCAAAAGTATTTGCATGACGGTGTGAATCCTTTATGGTAACCGGGACAACAAGCACCAAAAGGTGAAACAATGCAAGAAAGACGATATTTATACTTTTGTTTCTCAATTTTTATTAATTACAATTTGCACAATTTGCTGATATTTAAAATTCTATATTTTCGTGGTTACGAACTGCATTATCAGGCCAGATGAAATAAAAACCAACTGTACCGAAGATTGTTCAATGGAATTGACTTTTTCTAACTTCCAAACCTATAGCCGATACCAGATTCTGTGTAAAGTAATTTAGGTTCTGCTGGGTTGTCCTCTACTTTTTTACGTAACTGGGCAATGAATACCCGCAAGGATTGGGTTTGTTCTTTGTAATCCATACCCCACACTTCTTCTAAGATAAACTGATGAGTCAATACCCTTCCTCGGTTTTTTGCCAAAAGGGCTAACAGTTTAAATTCGGTAAGCGTGAGTTTTATTATTTTGTTATTCTTACGTGCTATGTGGTTGTCCACATCTATTGATAGCGGGCCAAACTTCAAAATTTGATTACTTGCAATATGCTGGTTTTGGCGAACAGCCACACGGATACGTGCCAAAAATTCGCCTTTTCGGAAGGGTTTGGTGATATAATCGTTTGCTCCATAGTCAAGCGCTTTTATCACATCATCTTCGAAATTCTGAAAAGAAAGGACTATGATGGGTTTTTGGTAACATTCCCGAAGTTTTTTTAAAATATCAAAACCATTGGCATCGGGTAAACGCAAATCGAGGACTAATAAAACGGGTTGTACTGATGATGCCAATGCGATACCTTCCTGGCCTGTTGAGGCTTCGAAAATTTTATAACCGTTTGCCGTAAGGGTTATTTTAAGTAAACGGCGTATTTCTACTTCATCCACGATAATCAATATGTTCCCTTTTACGGTCATTTAATCATCTGTTTTGTTACATCAATTCGTATCTGAAATTTCTACACTTCAATATTTATGTAAAAGGACAGGGATTTCGCCCTGTCCCGTCAAGTAAAGCAAAGTTCACTTTTCTCAACCCCAACGATAAACAAAGGTGTAGACTTGCTTTATAGTGACCTTAAGTTTATCCTGTAAACACAAAGATAATCAGGTAGTAATAAAGAAAATATTAAGAAGAATATGGAATGAATAAAAACTTTATAATGTTACTCTATCTGAATTAGCGCAAAATAAAACACTAACTGCCAAACCTATAGCCTATGCCCGATTCAGTGTTAAGTAATTTAGGTTTTGCAGGGTCGTCTTCAACCTTTTTGCGTAGCTGAGCAATGAATACCCGCAAGTATTGGGTTTGCTCGACATAACTCATTCCCCATACTTCTTTTAAAATATATTGATGGGTCAATACCCTTCCTTCGTTTTTTGCCAAGAGAGCTAAAAGTGAAAATTCTGTTGCGGTAAGTTTAATTATCTCACCATTCTTACGTGCTATGTGGTTGGCTAAATCTATGGTTAAGGTACCAAACGATAAGCAAGGATTGTCAGCAATGCCCTGACTTTGCCGGATCGCAACCCGGATACGAGCCAGTAATTCGCCTGTGCGAAAGGGTTTGGTGAGATAATCGTTGGCTCCGTTGTCAAGTGCCTTTACGATATCTATTTCTGAATTACGAGCCGAAAGAATGATAATAGGCTTTTGATACCATTCCCGAAGTTTTTTTAGAACATCAAGACCATCTATATCGGGCAAACCTAAATCGAGGATTAATAAAACAGGTTGCATTGATGCTGCCAATGCCAGACCTTCTTTGCCTGTTGTTGCTTCGGAAATTTTATAACCGTTTGCCGAAAGGGTTATTTCAAGCAAACGGAGTATTTGTACTTCATCATCAA
>CAYZNC010000147.1:0-14196 GCA_964478555.1 uncultured Bacteroidales bacterium
GTTGCAGAGTACTAACAGTTCCTATAGACGAACGAAACCCTTTGATTGAGTTAAGCCGGTGGTTGAGCGGAGCCGAAACCGCCTTTCAATCTCCAATCATTTTCCTAGTACTCAGTACTTCTTTTCCATACTTTCCCCCAAATGTGTGAAAGATATAATTTTCCCCTAAAGTTATGTAACACATAAACTATTGTATCACTGTACATTTATACACTATAATCTCGTCCATAAAATACAATAACATCACTAAATTTTATTCGAATGAAAATTTTAACCATTGGATTTCTTGCATTTTTTGGCTGGTCGGCATTTTCAACTTATATCTACGTATGTAAGATAAAAGGTCTGTGTTTTGAACCGGTAACTATGCAATTTGGTAAGGTCAGCCATCATGATGTCGTCGCCGGTGACACCTTACGAAAACCTACAGTGCTGGTACAAACAGCAATCCCTAAAAACATGGTAATCTACTTTGCATTTGACAAATCTGAGTTCAATGCCGATGCCGAGACAGATAAGTACGTTGAAGAATCAGGTTTGTATATGAATCAAAACTCACAAGTGATGCTCAGTATCACAGGCCACACCGATTCAATCGGATCCAATGAATATAATCAGGCTCTTGGTTATCGACGAGCTCAAAGTATAGAACATTATTTTAAAAGTAAGGGTCTGTTTGCAAATAAGATTATCATAGAATCCAAGGGCGAGAAAGAACCGGCGGAAGGTAATAATACAATGTCTGGAAGAGCCAATAACAGAAGAGCAGTAATAACTATAAAAAAATAAAATCATGAGCAACTTAATAATTGTTTTAGCACAAACAAGAAGTGAAGCAACCATTGAAATACTTTCTTTATTACTGGTTGCTGCAATCATCGGGTATATAACTGCCTGGCTTTATTACAGGTCGATATATGTAAGGGGCATTAATGTTATTGAATCCAAAATGGTTGAATTGAAAAACCATATTGTCAACCTAACCGAGGATAAAAACATCCACTATAACCGTATTAGTGTAAAGGACAAAGAAATCAAGCATCTTATCATGGAGGTTAATGCGCTTAAAGCACTTCATGCAGAGGCTGTTCGTGAAACAGACGACATGATATTAAAAAACACAAGAAACGAACAAATGCTATATGAAAAGGATGAAGCTTTGATTCATATTGCGCAGCGCAAACACTTGTTGAATTACAAAAGTTTTGGCACCGCAACTGAGGCAGAAAAGGACGACCTGAAAATGATCAGCGGTATTGGTCCTTTTATTGAAGAAAGGTTACACGCGTTGGATATTTATACTTTTAAACAGATTAGTCAATTCACTGCCAGGGATATTGACACAATTAATGATGCAATTGAGTACTTTTCGGGCAGGATTGAAAGAGACGAATGGGTTGCACAGGCCAAAGAACTTGTTTATAACAAAAACAAAAGAGCTGAGCTGCTAAAACTAATCAGCCAGAGAAAGCCACATATTTACTATAATAGAATAGGGATAGCCAAAAAAGAAGATGCGGACGATCTAACCATTATCAGCGGAATTGGCGGATGGATTCAGGAGAAGCTCAATGTATTGGATATTTATACATTTCGGCAGATTGGTAATTTTACAAAAGAGGACATTCTCACCGTCACTGATGCAATCGAATACTTCCCCGGTAGAATTGAAAGAGACGAATGGATACCGCAGGCTCAGGAACTTGATCGAATTGCAGGAAAAAAGTCTGATCTCCTAAAGCGCATCCGGGAAAGAAAAGGACTGATTTACTACGACCGTTTGGGAGTCGCCCACAAACACCAGGCTAACAATTTAACATTGATAAAAGGAATTGGCTTATGGATCGAAGAAAGACTCAACACGCTGGACATATACACGTTTGAACAAATTAGCAAACTTACAACTGCAGATATAGAAACCATCACCGAGATTCTGGGAATTTCACCAGATCGCATCGACAGGGATAATTGGGTTATTCAGGCCCGCGCACTTGCCAGGAAAAAGCTAAATCCAGCTACAATTTAGGATTTCGTTATCCCACATCATAAAAAACGAAGCATAAGCTGTGAATGATGTAATTCGTTTCCAAAGTTGTGTAACACTCCCGGGAATAATGAACATACCTTTACATCAGTCAGAATAAAAAAATATTTAAAAACTTTAATAAAATGAAAAATTCAATAATTCTCATCCATGCTGATAAAAGCAGGGTTGACGAAATTTCAAAAAAGGGAAAAGCAAGAAAAGTATCAAGATATATACTGCTTATTTTTATATTATCATTTACATTTCTATTTACATCGTGCATAGCTTTCGTCCCTGTTGGGCATGAGGGTCATGGTGGTGGGGGGCATGATGGTGGTGGGGGGCATGAACATCATGACCGTCGCTAAATTTCATAGTCTCAAATAAATTTTAATCAGAGTCTGTCTATAAAGTTGGGTGTCTGAGTCAGAATGTACGTTTTTGAGGCTTGCGAAGACGTAAAAAGCAGAGTCCGCCAGCTGGCTGATGAGCATTTTTGCGGCGAGCTTAACAAAGAAAACGGACATTCTGGACAGACACTAATTAGATAATCGTTAATTCTTTTATTATAATTGGGAACCAACCCACAGGTCTTATAAAATAATCCTTATAAGGCTGCGGGCTATAGCCCTTCTTGAAAAAAAACATGGACTTAAAAATTCTACTTCCACTCAGCGTTTTCGCTGAAATTAAAGATGTCATCCGCATCGTTGCAGAAACAAGTGAACGTTCTTTTGGTTTGATACCGCAAAAACACGATTGTTTTGCTGAATTGGTCCCCTGCATTCTCACTTACGAAACAGAATCAAAAAGCATTCATTATTTGGCTGTTGACGAGGGCGTATTGATAAAATCAGGCGACCATGTATTGGTGTCTGTGCGTAATGCTTTCGGGGAATGATGATCGAAGAATACTTACATGAATCAAATAGAATTGGGTAAATAAAAAAATCAACAATGGTCATTGTAGAAACAAAGAAATTAACGCGAAAATTCGGCTCTTCCATAGCAGTTGATTCCTTAGATTTAAATATTGAAGCTGGAGAGGCCTTTGCATTACTAGGTCCCAACGGAGCGGGTAAAACAACCGCAATTAAAATGCTTACCACACTCCTCCCCGCAACTTCAGGTGAAGCTTTAATCTGCGGATTTAACATCAGGACGCAACCGAATAAAGTAAGAAATGTGATTGGTTATGTACCACAGATGCTTTCTGTTGATGGCGCCCTAACAGGTATGGAAAATCTTTTACTATTTGCAAGGTTATATGATATTCCTTCAAAAGAATGTAAACCACGGGTTTTAGATTCTTTAGCTTTTATGGGGCTTGATGATGCAGCTAAAAAACCCGTGCATGAATATTCCGGGGGGATGATCCGAAGGCTTGAGATTGCCCAATCCATGTTACACCGTCCTCCGGTACTATTTTTAGATGAGCCTACTGTTGGCCTTGACCCTATTGCCTGTAAAACAGTTTGGGATCATATATTGCAACTTAAAAAAGAATACAATACAACTATTTTAATGACGACACATCTTATGGATGAAGCAGACCATTTATGTAACCGGATTGCTTTTATGTCTTTATTCTTCGCAAGCAATGCAATTTACCCTATTGACATTATGCCAGTTTGGCTTAAAATAATTTCCCATTTTAACCCGCTAACTTATATGATTGATGGAATGCGGGTATTAATGATCGGTACACCTTCCGGGTTTTCATTACTCACAGATTATATGGTTCTTACGATAATATCTGCAGCGCTTGTAACGATAGGTGGTTACTTGTATAAACGGGTTATTATATAGTCTAAATGAATATTCGAAAATCGGACAAAAGTGGCAATATAAAAACCCGCAAGCAAAAAATATGGAAGACTTAAGACACCTGGAATTCTTTGCAACCAATTCGAAAGAAATTGTTGAAAAGCAAGTAGATTCTTACCGGCAGCAACATTCTTATGCAGGAACAATTATTGGTGTCACGGCATTATTCATTCCTTTCTTCCTGAGTAGCCTTGTGGGTACTTTTCATATAATTCAAGTTGTTTCAATTGTTCCGATAGCGTTTTTTATTTGGGCAATGCTTTTAATGCTTAGTATTTTCAGAACAAAGCCGCTCGACCAGGCATACAATGTCGAAAAGTATCAGGAATTACTAACCAAACCATATAAAGAGATACTCTTAAATGAAATAGCTGCAAACACTGGTTCCTATAGTAAAAACAAAGTAATCACCGAAAAAGGAAATAAGAATTATACTACGGGGGTCCGATTAACAACAATAGCACTTCTGATTTCAATAATATTGCTTTTTGCAAACCAATTTATTAAAATAGAAAAAGCGCCCACAAAAGTTCAAGTGATGAATATCAAAAAAACACCTCAAAATAATTCAGCAAATGACAGTATCGATGAACTCCCCATCATCTATCCATTGCCCCACCATTAATTAGTGTTCTTCACAAGCCTCGAAAACGAACATTCTAATTCAGACACTCGACATTATATTCAGACTCTAATTAGAAAGTGTGAATGATGCAATTTATCACAAAAATTATGTAACAGTGGGCATCACTAAAAAACGCAACTTTAGGGATATTGAAAATTTATTCGCAATTTAAAAAAATGAAATGGAAAATAATGCAGAGTTCCTAACGCCAATCCCTGTAAGCGATATAAACAAAATACGCCTCGATATTTTACAATTACGATTAGTTTTCGGGCAAATCTCAGGAGAGGAATATCAGGAATTGAAAAAACTTTTTGAAAAGGATTCAGCACAGCAGACCTAAATTGGGCCTGGGTTGCTATTTATTAATTAACACCAAATAAAAATATTTCCATAATCATAGGCATTTTGAAGATTTTAAGAAATGTAAATTATTCGTTAATGTGTGAATCATATAAATATACCCCAGAATTGTATAATACTAATTCTTCATATAATCTCACCTTTGTAATAAATTGAAAATTAATTATTTATAAATTTAAATTTATCGTTATGAGCTTAAAAAAACAAATAGACGCAAAGAAGAAGGTCTGTAAAGTAACCTTTACATTGACTAAAGAAATGGCCGGTTCAGCCAACCGGGCTAACCTCGCAGGTGATTTTAATAATTGGGATATCGAAAGTATACCAATGAAACAACTCAAGGATGGTGAGTTTTCTGTTTCTATCGACCTCAAAAAAGGTGCGGAATATCAGTTTAAATATTTCGTTGATGGCAGTGACTGGCTCAATGAAACAGCTGCTGATAAGTATGTGACGAATAGGTTTCAAACTGAGAATTCAGTGGTAATTGTATGAGAACCCATAATGCCCTGTTCAGGACTTTCACCCCATCCAATAAATTACCCATTAAACATAAGGTGCATAGATGGATGTCTCAATTTGAGCTTAAAAAGCTTAGAGAAAAGAAAAACAATCCATTCATGAAATACCTGATCTATTTTTGGGGCCCACTCCCCTGGATGATATTTGGGGCATTGATCCTGACAGGTGCATTCATGTTGTGGCTTTATTTTTTTATTCTCCTCTTTTTATTTGTCGTCAATGGATTAATAACATTCTGGCTGGTATTAAGGAAAAGAAGAAGATCCAACCTTCAATAGCTGATCATACCTGATTATTCATATCTTGAAATTGTAATACCTTTTTAAAATCTTACTGCACAGAAAAAAAGTTTAGTTCTTGATATATCAATAATGAAGAATCTAAAAAACAAACGGCTAATAATTGCATTATTTGCCGGATTTACCTGCTTGTCAATAAATGCCCAGCAGATATGGTCCTTGAATGCCTGTATCGATACAGCATTAAAAAAAAATATATCCCTTAATCAGGAACAACTAACCTGCCAAATAAATAAAATAAATTTTGCACAATCAAAGGCGGGGTTATTTCCTAATCTTAATATGAATGATGAGCATAGCTTTAGTTCAGGCAATTCATTGGATCCTTATACAAATCAATATACTAACCGGAACATTTCAAATAATAATCTTTCCTTAAACAGTTCAGTCACGCTTTTTAACGGATATCTCTTACTTAATACCGTAAAGCAAAACAAACTCATATACGAAGCCGGCATGCTGGACTTTGAAAAAATAAAAAATGACATTATGCTTTATGTTTTGGCCGGTTATATGCAAATACTTATGGACTACGAAGCTATAGATGCTGCACAGGCACAGGTAGAAGCTACCAATACCCATATGGATCAAACTCAAAAATTTGTTGATTTTGGGAAAGTGTCTGAATTAAACCTGCTTCAAATACAGTCGCAGTTGGCAGCGGATAAACTCACAAAAGTGAGCGCAGAAAATCAATTACAGTTGGATAAGTTAATCTTATTGCAACTCATGGAAACACCTGTAACGGACAATTTCGAAATTGAACGTCAGAAGCTTATGGAACTATTTCCGGAAATCCCTGTGTCAACGGAAGAAATAGATAAAATTTCCTTAAATTTTTTGCCCCAGATAAAAAGTGCCTCGCTGAAAACAAAAGCTTCCCTGTTTAGTTTAAAAATGGCTGAGAGTGGCAGATTTCCAAAATTGATGCTGGGTGGAATCATTAAAACAGGGTATTCCAGTATAAAAAACGATCCCTTTTCAGGTCAGTTTAAAAATAACTTCAGTCAAGTAGTAGATTTGACACTGGCTGTGCCAATATTCAATAATTTTCTTATAAAAAGTAGCGTTGCCATTGCGAAAATAGACGTATTAAATATGCAATGGAACGAACAGCAAACAAAAAACGATTTAAGGAAAAATATTGAAACGGTTTATACTAATCAGGTGTTGGCCGGAAAAAAATTAACGGCTACAGAGGAACAAATGGCATTAGAAAAACGCACCTATTTAGATATGGAAAAAAAATATAGCGTTGGAGCACTTAGTGCAACAGATTTTCTTATAGAAGCAAATAACTTCAACAAAGTGTCTATGTCATTGATTCAGGCAAAATATGATTATGTATTAAAAGCAAAAATGGTTGATTTCTACTTAGGCAAGCCCTTCAATTCAAGTATCACAAGGTAAAAACCCGCACTAATCCAGTTATCGGTCAGGTATTAGATGAATAAAATGAAAAAATGAAAGAATGGAAAAGATAAGCACCAATCCGGTAATTGCACCTATAGCAACGGCTAATAACGAGGCCGTAGTTCCTGATGATCGGCCTGCTAAAATACGGACCTTCCTGAAGCAACGCTATATCCAGGTGATAGGGGCTATCCTTGTCATCATTATGGGCATCTTAATATGTCATTGGGTGTTTGGTAAAGCCAAGGTAGTCTATGTAACAGCGCCCGTTGAACGTGGCAATATAGAAAATACAGTAGTGGCGGCGGGCATAGTACAGCCCTACAAATATGTTGATGTGGGTGCCCAAACCTCCGGTTTGCTAAAATCGCTAAAGGTAAAGCGCGGTGACCAGGTTGAAGAAGGGCAATTGCTTGCTGAAATCGATTCAGTTTTGACGGAAACAGCGATCACTTCTGCAAAAGCCACACTCGAAAATATGACTTCTCAACACGCTTTGAAAGAAGCTCAGCTTGTGCTTGCTAAATTACAACAAGTCCGCAACGATTCGCTCTTTGCATACCATTCTATCTCAGCCAGCGACAGGGATATCACACAAGCTAATTATGATGTTGCTTTTGCTGATGCGGCATCCTTGTCGGCTCAAATGAAACAAGCAAAAGCATTAATAAATACCGCAAAGGCAAATCTTGGATATACTAAAATCATGGCACCCATAGCTGGTGAAGTTGTTTCCATCAGTCTTCTGGAAGGGCAAACCCTCAACGCTAATCAACAGGCTCCAAATATTTTGCGGCTTGCCGATATCAGCACCGTCACAGTTTGGGCCCAAGTATCCGAAGCAGATATTGTCCACGTCAAATCTGGTCAGGATGTTTATTTTTCAATCCTGGGTGATTCCAGACGATGGAATGGTAAAGTCCGGCAAATCCTACCAACCCCTGAACTTATCAGTAATGTAGTATTTTATGATGTTTTATTCGACATTCCAAATCAGGAACGTGAACTCAAGATTCAAATGACGGCACAGGTTTTCATCATCCTGGAACAGGCGAAAGGTGTTTTGCTGATACCTGCGGCCGTCATCGGCAATGCCGTTGAAGGAAGTGAAATTAAGGTTAAGGTACTGAAAGCCAATGGCAAAGTTGAGGTACGGACAATCAAAATCGGTATCAAGAGTGAAATATCTGCAGAGGTCAAGAGCGGCCTTTATGAGAAGGAACTGGTTGTAATCAGGGAAATCGAAGCAAAGAAGAAAACAAAAAGCGCACTGAGTGCACAAAAGGGACGATAATGCCAACAACGCTTCTCGAATTAAAAAAGGTTAGCCGGACCTATACATCAGGTGGTGAACCATTGACAGTGCTGAAAGACGTAAGTCTGATAATTCAGAATGGTGAGTTCGTTGCCATCATGGGTGCATCAGGCTCAGGCAAGTCGACCCTTATGAACATTATCGGCTGTCTCGATAAGCCTTCGGCCGGCACATATTCTATCCGTGGAGTCGAAGTTTCCAGTCTCAGCGGCGATGAATTAGCTGCATTGCGACGCGATACCTTCGGCTTCATCTTCCAGCGTTATAACTTAATGTCAGATCTCAGTGCGCTCGAAAATGCAGAGGTTCCCGCAGTTTACAGGGGCTTGGCAAAATCCCTGAGGCAGGATCGCGCCCGTGATTTGTTGAAAAACCTTGGTTTGGGCGATCGGCTTCAACACCATCCCAGTCAGCTTTCCGGTGGGCAGCAACAACGCGTCAGCATCGCCCGTGCACTTATGAACGGTGGGCCTGTGATCTTGGCCGATGAACCCACAGGGGCTCTGGACAGTGAAGGTGGTAAAGAGGTTATGGCCATTCTGGAGAAGCTTAATGGGCAGGGGCATACGATTATTTTAGTAACCCATGATAGCAACATTGCAGCATATGCTCATCGTATCGTCCGTATTGCTGATGGACTCATTACTTCAGATGAAACTAAGCCGAATGCTAGCCCTGGAAAACAACTTCTGGTTGGCAAAACAGGGAATGATATCAAACCTGGCTCTGCTGTTATTGGAGAGGCTCTGATGATGGCCTTTCGGTCGCTTATAAACAATCGAATGAGAACAGCCCTGACGATGCTGGGAATCATAATTGGTGTGGCCTCTGTGGTAGCACTTATGGCAATAGGCAATGGTGCTAAGCAAGACGTACTTGAGCGAATCCAAGCCATGGGAACCGATCTGCTGACGATTGAGCGAGGTCCCCCAGCTGTACGTGCCTCAGGCGAAATTGTAGTGAGTTTCCTGCCGGAAGACTTACCATTCATTGGGAGTGTACCAGGTGCAGCCTTAGTTGACCCCGAAACCGAGTTATCAACATTGCTTCGATTTGGAGACCAAGATTTGATGGTTACAGCAGTTGGAACCAGTGAGGATTTTACCCAAGTGCACGATTGGCCGCCACAAGCTGGTGTTTTCTTCACAGCTGAACATGTGAAAAGGTATGCACAGGTTGTTGTACTCGGTCAAACGGTTGTCAAAAACCTGTTCCCAGCAAACACAGACCCACTAGGTAAATATGTGATCATCGGCAACGCGCCTTTCCTGGTTATCGGCGTATTAAGCAGTAAGGGCTCAACACCAAGGGGCGACGATCTCGACAACTCTGTTTGGTTGCCTTACACAACAGCCGGGGCACGCATATTCGGACAACGATTTTTCAAACATATCATTGTACGCGTAAAGCCAGGGGCAGATATGACTATGGTACAAGAGGAAATACATACATTATTGATGCACCGCCATCGCAAAGAAGACTTTAACATCAGAAATATGGCCGATACCATTGCAACGGCTAATCAAACGCAAAACACGCTCACTTATTTACTGGCAGCTATTGCCGTTATTTCGCTCGTTGTCGGAGGTATTGGCGTGATGAACATTATGCTTGTTTCAGTTACCGAACGAACACGCGAAATTGGTATACGAATGGCAGTTGGTGCCCGAAACTTCGACGTGTTGTTTCAATTTCTTACTGAGGCTGTGATGGTTTGCTTTATCGGCGGACTGGTAGGAGTAATCGTAGGAATTGGCAGCGGTTTAGCAACTTCATCGATAGCGGGCTGGCGTGTTATTTTCACTGTTTCTCCGGTAATCATTGCTTTTGGCTGTGCGTTTCTCACGGGTATCATATTTGGCTATCTCCCTGCCAGAAAAGCCGCCCAACTCGATCCCATCGAAGCACTTGCCCGCGATTAGGTAAAAGACTATAGAATGATCTATTCCTTTAATGTGTGAATTATATAATTTTCTTCAAAAGTTATGTAATTCAACAACGTAAATAAGAGTGTACATTTACGATACAGAATTTTACTTAATCATTACAACTTTAAAGCCATGAGAAATACAACTTCTATTAATGAGAAACGTGATAATTTTATTTTTAACAGATTGCAACCCAAATCCTATATTAATAAAGTTATTAAGCTTAGAACAGAAAGCGATGAATGCACTGTTATTGCAAATGAAATCGTTGAAGGCAAAGACAAAATAATAGAATTTCTTAAACGGATAGAGGCTAGAAAGGCACGTACTTACCATAATGAATCAGGGATTGACAACAGTGAAGAAACTACGGTTTAACGTTACCATAATTGAAGTATCATGAACGCATTTATCATTCTTTTAGCACAAAAAAAAGATGAAGCAACTATTGAAATATTTATATTATTTGTGGTTGTTACAATTCTCGCATTTGTAATAATGCGGCTTTACTTTAAATCAATTTATAAATGGCGCATTAAACGTAGTCAGTTTGAAAAGGATAATTTGAGAAAACATATTTTAACAATAAATGCCGACAAAATTATTCTGTACAAAAGTCTTCAAATAAAAGATATTGAAGCCGAACAGCTTACTAAAGAGATGAACACCCTTAAAGTGCTTTATTCACAGGAGATTCAGAAAAAAGTTGAGGCCCTGGAGCACGTAAAAAAACAATTATTTCAAGTAAATAATAAGTTTATAAATAGAAATAACTAATTTCTATGACGTAAACTGTGGAATTCCCGTTCAGAAGTTCAAAAAACGAATATGAAAAAAAACATAAAAATTTTATTTATCCTGCTGTGTTTTACTTCCTGCATTGTACAGTCGCCCAAGTACTCCACATTTGAGCAGGTAATGGCTTTGCACACAGGCATGTCTAGAGTGGAAGTGGAAAATACATTGAAACTGCAGCCATACGATATTAAAGCGATTACCGATACCAGCAACGTATTCACTTATATATACCGGGTAAACGACCGCAGAACGCTCTCCTTTGCTACAACAGCGTTGAATGGCAGAAATTCAAGAGGCAAATATGTGCAACTTTTCGTTACTTATTCACTGGATGACACTGTAGTAAGTATTGAATCATGTAGTATGTGTCCTGATAATTTAGTAACCCGAAGTAAAATTGACTTTGAAAAAGTCTTTGTATTCCTCACCGTTACACTCCCAGTTATATTAATTTTTGTCGGAGTAAAATACTAGAAACACTTATCCTGTAAATTACAAATTAACCTGAACTCCCAAAAGGTGTGAATGATATAACTCTTGTTAAAAGTTATATAACATTTAATTGGTCACCTGCCCTTACCTTAGTTATCTCAAAATCATAAATAAAATATATCTATTATGAAAGAAAATATAAAATTGCTTAAAGTCTTGAATTCGCTGCTGGTAGATGAAATTATAGCCGTTCGGGCTCATAATGAGGCTATTAAACTTGTCGCAGATTGTGCCGAAATGCAATGTAAACAGATTGAGCAGATGAGCGAATCATTGTAACTTACATAAGCTGGATTTAATTGATTTACGAATGAATAATATTTACAGGCATATGGAAAGAGGTTTTGAAAAACTTACCTCCATTTCCATTGCTATACTTGGAAACTCCTTAACCTTTATTATTGCATTATGTACAGTAATTTACTGGCTCAGCAATAAGAGGTTTTATCAGCAGGACATTCATTATATCATTGGGGATGTAATTCTGGGAGTTGCATTTTTAAGTTTATTTATTATTCAAAAATCGTTCAACCGGTTTTCAGCTTCACTTCATTTAAAGGTGAACGAACTTGTAGCATCACATGATTCAGCAAACAATGCGGTGATTAATACAGAAAAAAAGACAGAACATGAAATAACCAAACTTTCAAAAGAATACAACGAACTGATTGAACAAGTAAAAGAAGAAAAATCTTAATATTAAAAAAATGGAAACTCAATTTAATGAAACAATGCCAGGCATAGCCAGGGCAGAATATATAGAAGTTGAACCCAATGTACACTTGCATATAACTGATACAGGCGAAGGCAGACCAATTGTATTAATACATGGTTGGCCCTTAAGTGATGAAATGTTTGAATACCAATATAACGATCTGATAAATAAAAAATTCCGTGTCATTGGAATTACTTTGCGGGGTTTTGGCAAATCTGATAAACCTTATGGTGACTACTGTTATGATATACATGCATTAGATATAAAAAAAGTTTTAAGTAAACTGGAAATAGAGAATGCCGTTATGGTTGGCTTTTCTATGGGCGGGGCTATAGCAATCCGTTATGTTTCATCCGACAATGGTGCTCATGTGGCTAAACTGGTTTTAGCAAGTGCAGCGGCGCCGATCTGGACGCAACGTGAAGATTTCCCATACAATCTTGAAAAAAGTGCGGTTGATGACTTAATTGCATTAAATTATAAGGATCGGCCAAAGCTTCTGGCTGATTTCGCAAAAATATTTTCTGCTACCGAAACCTCATTAGATGAGGGGATCGGCAAATGGTTATACGGAATTGGCTTAAGCGCTTCGTCTCATGCTATGGCACAATGTTTGATCGCCCTACGCGACACCGACCTGCGAGAAGACCTCGCAAAAATAAAAATCCCTACAATGATCATGCATGGCAAAAAAGACAAAATATGTTCTTTTGACCTGGCTGAACAAATGAAAAAGGGAATTTCAAATTCGCATATCGTTGCATTTGAGAATAGCGGCCATAGCTTATTCCTGGAAGAAACCCATAAATTTAATTCGGAACTCATCAAATTTGCAAAAGACTAACAATTATTTGCAAATTATAACAAGCAAGACTTATGAATATCAAAAGAATATTTGGCGCATTATTAACAGTCCTCGGAACAATTAGTCTTATTTATGCCGCCATATCATTTGTAAACAACCCGGGCGAACATACTAAATCGCTTATCACTTATAGTTTACTTGGCCTGATATTCTTCATTGCGGGGATAAGCCTTATACGCACTATAAAAGACGAAGGGTGAGGTGGGAATGATGCAATTCTTTTCAAAAGTTGTGTAACACATTCAACGTAACAACTCCTAACTTTACCGTTGATTAACTCACAAATAATGAAAACGCTCATTTTTATAGTGGTTTTTTGTAGTTTTTTGTTTGCAGCTTCATTTGCTCAGGCTCCTTATATGAGTAACGCTGAATTTGAAAACAATATAGCAATTCAGCCCATTTGGGGCCCGGTGGGGTACAACCATGTAGAGTATTATTATTTACCTGAAATAGATGCCTATTATTTTGTACCTAAGCACAGATTTATCTATGCCAAAGGGGGGCAATGGAAATCGAGGTCTAATTTACCTGCACGGCATGAAGGCTATAATATGTTCAACACGAGCAAGATTGTTATCAATGAGCAAACGCCTTATTTAAATCACATGGATTATGAGGTCAGGGCATTATATGCATGGAATGATCATTCAACAAAGCAATCCATTCGCGATAGTCACAATCCGATATATTTTGAAAACAGAAAGCATCCGGAACATGCTAAATGGAAAGAATTATTGAAAAATCAGGAAAAACCGCAGGCGAAGCATGTGGACATTGGCACCGCCCCTCCCCCGCTTTAAAAAACACAAGGATCAAATTGCCAATTACAACAGAAACTCCTAATACCCTTATATATATTAAAAAGTCACGAAATTACAAAAAGTTTTTTTTGTTATTCGTGACTTCTTTTTTGTCTAACTGTTTTTCAAAAATTAAAAATAATCGCGCATGAATATCCATCAGGCCAGTGATCGTGAATTCTAAAATATGGCCTAAAATAAAATC
>CAYZNC010000148.1:0-14061 GCA_964478555.1 uncultured Bacteroidales bacterium
TTGATTAAATGGAACATCAAAAAATGCAAAACGTATAAAAAAACCGTAAGCAATTATAAACTTAGAAGATAATTTTTGTATTTTTATTAAATCAAATAAATCTAATATCCAAAATGGCTAGTTCTACATTAAAGTTTTTATTGGGGCTTTACCCCTCGACTGAACAGATCGAAAAAAAACGCGATGAATTAATAAAAGAGTTCGAAAAGCTAACCCGTTTAGCCACATCGGACGAAATAGTACGATACGAATATCTTGACAAATTTGTGAATT
The DNA here is from genome assembly GCA_964478555.1 of uncultured Bacteroidales bacterium. Taxonomy (GTDB): domain Bacteria; phylum Bacteroidota; class Bacteroidia; order Bacteroidales; family JAAUTT01; genus JAAUTT01. Next base: position 274 of record CAYZNC010000148.1, read on the forward strand.
CTTCTGAGTTTGCCGAAAAGAAGCGATATTATCAAACGCTGATTTTTAAAAGTAGTAATGAAGAGCAAAAGGAGAATGAATATCTTCGTTTGAAAAAATCTCATGAAGTAAAATTTTATTATAAGTTTAAAGTCTCTCCTTCCTATACTTTATTTAAATCAATGGATGGTACAAAGGAAGTTATCGACTTTGAATCACTTAAAACTTTCACTGAATCCACCGAATTCAAAAAGGTTGAGGATTATATGAAAGATAAGAAGAAATGGGAAAAAACTGATGAGTTTCGGAAACTACAGGAATATAAGTCACTTTCGCAAAATCCGGTTTATAAAAATTATTTTAAATTTATACATGCGAAGGAATACGCTAATTTTAAAAAATTAGTGGATTCGCAGGAATTAAAAACCTACCAGGAAAGAGAAAGTTTTATTGGTTCCCATGAATTTTTAACAGCCAAAACATCAAAGGATTTTAAACAATCAGATGCCTATAGAAAGAGTTTTGAATTTCAACAGTGGAAGAAATCTGCTTTATATAGGGATTATTTCAAGCTTGCCAAAAGTTCAAGCTTGTACGATTATAATAAATTAAACAATTCCAGTGAGTTAAAACAATATCAGGCGCTTGAAGCTTCGGTTCCGCAACTTAATGAGGCCAAAAGGAAATTGGAATTATTACGTTTTGAACAAACTGATGAGTTCAGAAAACTGCAGGAGTACAAGAGATTAGCGTCTTCTGCACGCATAAAAACTTATTTTAAAGTTAAACCTTCCAATGAACTTGCTGAATTCAACGGTTTGGAAAAATCAACACTTATTCCTGACTACGAGAAACTCGAGAAATACATTCTTTCAGAAGAATTCAGAAAACAAAAAAACTATTTACTGGATAAAAAGAAATGGGAGAAAACAGATGAATATCGTCAGTTGCAGGAATTTCTTTCATTAAAAAAATCGGCTAATGTAATTTGGTATTATAAATTTAAGGATTCACCTAAGTATGATATTCTGAAAAATTGGAGCATTGCTTTTGAGGATGATTTTAATACGGGCAATCTTAATCGCAATGTTTGGCTTACCCGTTATTTTTGGGGCGAAGTTTTACTTCATGATACTTATGCTCTTCCCGGGGAACAACATTTGTTTACCGATGGGAAAAATATGGAATTTATGGGATCCAGTTTAAAAATAGTTACCCGCAATGAAAAAGTGAATGGTAAAGAATGGATTCCGTCCGTTGGTTTTTTGCCCAAGGATTTTAACTATACCTCTGGTTTAATATGTACCGGGAATAATTTCCGCACGAAGTATGGCAAAATAGAAGCTAAAATTAAACTTGATGGTTCTAATGGAGTACTTCATGCTTTCTGGTTATCTGGAGATAGTATTGTTCCTCAAATAGATATTTTTAAGTGCTATGATAACAAATTATATCTTAGTACTTTTTGGGGAAAAGCCGAAGAAGCTAATGGCATACAGAGAGATACTGCTTCTATGAGTGCTTCAAAATTTGTAGGCAAATACTTCATTTTTTCGCTGGAATGGTCACCTGAGAAAATGGTATGGAAAATTAATGATGTTGAGGTTAAATCGCAGGTATCGAATATTCCTGGCGATTCTATGTATATTTCATTGAATTCCGGTGTGGTTGGAACGTCACCACAAATTCCAACGCGCATGGAAGTGGATTGGATCAGATGTTATCATAAGAACTAAAGCTATGTTTAGTACAAGTCACCTTCATCCCATGCTGGTTCATTTTCCTGTAGCCCTGCTTTTAGTGGGGTTTTTAGTCGATGCTGTGTACCTGTTCCTTAAAAAAGATCATTGCTTGTCAAAAGCTGGGATGTACCTGATGATATTAGGAACTTTAGGGGCAGCTTTTGCATTGACGAGCGGTTTCTTATTTACAACTCCCCTTACGGAAGGAGATGTAGCAAAAGTCTATGACCGTCATAAAATGGGTGCTCTGTTTACTTTAATTATTATGGCCGTAGGAACTACCATTAGAATTATTTTAGTGGTAAAACAGAAGGATGAAACATCGTTAAAATGGATTCCTTTTGGATTGTATTTTTTAGGAATTGTTGCTGTAAGTTTTACTGGTTTGATGGGAGGGACGATGGTTTATCAGTACTTATTGGGAATGTAGATTAGCGTTTGGAATGTTACATACGTTTATACTAATTTTGAGGTTTACTTCAAACTATTCTTCCAATTGCGAATAATTTAATGCTTTGAATACAGGTTGCCGATAATTACCGCCTATCGGAAGCCCTTTTTCACCAAAGTGTGACGAAGGAATTCTCTGCGCTAATTTCCAAATACCTTTTTCAACAATTCTGTTGTTCTGGCTACCGGGTCCTTACGTATTTTCAATTCCTCTTTGGCGATCATTACAAATAAACCATCAATGGCCTTGGCGGTAACATAGTCAGGTAAATCAGGATTCATTTTCTGAACAAAAGGAATTTTATTGTAAGCTTTGATAATATCTGTCCAGTATTTGGTGGCATTTACCTTATCCAATGATATTTTTATGACGGGTAAAAATTTTTCCCTGAGTTGTGGTGATGTGGTTCGCTTCAGGTATTGAGTTGCTGCATCGTTAGATCCTTTTACAATATTAACGGCATCTTTAACAGTCATACCTTTAATGGCAGCAACAAATATCTGTTCAGCATCTTTTTCTGCATCTTCTGCTGCGCGGTTAATAGACAGTATAACCTGATACACTTGTTTCCCCATACCCGCGGATCTTAAATTTGTTTCTACCGTTTTTGCATCAGGAGGAAAAGGGATCTTAATCTCAGGATTGCCAAAATAACCGTCCAATTTTGATACGAATTTAACGCCTTCCCCTGTTCCTTTCACCAAAGCTTCTTTGATAGCATCGGCGGCATCTTTTTCAGAGAAGCCGGCACTTTTTTGTCCCAGCATTTTTTTTGCATCTTTTAATAATTGAGCATTTGCGGATAAGGTGCTAATCAAGATAGCAAGTACGAATAATATGGTAATTTTTTTCATTATAAATTATTTTGTTTGCTAAATATTAAGCGAATAATATAAGAGTTGACCATAAATTTATAGCAGTTAAGTTAAGAATTTCCTGAACAATTCTCAAATACCTTGCCAACTTAATTTGAACTAAAGAAAAACGATAAAATACTTCTCATATTATAATTTTTCCTATGGTAAAATTGGGTTAAAACGTATTGTTAATTTATTACAATATACTTTAAAACAAAAGCTTATGTCTGTTTTTATGAAACTTAATCCTTTCTTAATTTGATTTTAATTTTATCTTAATGCAAGATAAATTTTAAAATCCAAAATTTGTACAGTTGAATGGATTACGACTTTTTATGTCTTATTTGCAAAAAATGAGGTTACACCGGAAGATCCAGAATCTTAAAAACGATTTATCAAGTTATTCTCAATTTACATTTTTAATAATGATGTTATGAAAAAGTTTAATTACAGAAGCCCCTGGCGATTTTCCAACATTAAGTCTTTTATAAGTTTTTGTTAATTAACTTGTTACTGTAAAAATTATTTTTATAGAAATCTTGTTTGTAGTTGCAATTTATTAATTACTAACTTTTTTAAAGGCAAGAAAGGAGGTTAATGCCTAAATGTGTCCCTGAAAGATCCAAAAAACCCTAATTTGTTTATCAAGTTATTTCAATTTATTAACTAAAAATTATGTTATGAAAAAGTTAACTACTGTAATGTTATTTGTAAGCATTGCAATTTTCCATTTGAGCCTAAGACAGGGGTTTGGACAATATCCTGGTTCAAACCAGGTACCATTGGATCCTAATGTTATTCCTAAGTTTGTTGACCCAATGCCGCATTTTGCAGGTGCACGGGTTGATGTAAAAACCGGTGGAAACCTGATTGCAAAAGTTGCACCCAGTAAGCAGATAGCCTTGTCAACAGGCACAGTACTCGATAATGGTATTGTTGTTGTCAAGGGATGTGAACTTGCTAAGACCAAACTTTGGACTTATTCCTTTTCAAAGGATGGCGGTAAAACCTGGACAACTCCAAACTGGCCTGGCTATACTATTGATGCCCAAAAAGGTTATCCTGTGAATGTAACTTATGTGAATGGATTAAACGGGCAAACCTATAAAGATTTGAATCTTACTGTTGATCAAAGTCTTATGTGGGCTGCGCCAACTGTAACCGGAAATCCTATGAAGGATCCTTATACTGGTCCTGTTCCAACCGTAACGCACCTGCATGGAGCAGAAGTTCTTTCTGAATCCGACGGAGGACCTGATTCGTGGTTTACTCCTGGGTACGCAATAGTAGGTCCCGCATGGAAACAAGGGGTTGATCAATACTATACCTATCCCAATACTCAACAAGCAACCACACTTTGGTACCACGATCATACATTGGCTGCTACACGTTTGGGGGTTTATTCCGGTCTTGCAGGAATGTACATCCTCAGAGGCACCGACGAAGTAAGTGATAAACTGCCTGGTTGGCCAGGTGATGATCTTGTTCAGGAAGTTGCACCTGCCAAAACCAGTGGAGTTTATAATACCAAACCATATCTTCCGGAGCTCGAGTTGCTTATTCAAGATCGCATGTTTGATACCAAAGGACAGTTATATTTCCCGGTAGACCCACCTAATCCGGATGTTCATCCTTTCTGGGCACCTGAATTTTTTGGAAATGTAATGGCTGTTAATGGCAAAACATGGCCTTATTTTAGCGTTGCTCCTCGTAAATATCGTTTCCGTGTTCTTAATGCGTGTAACGCTCGTTTTTTAAGGATGTGGCTGCAAAATTTGGCAACAGGAGCCAACGGTCCGGTTATTACACAGATTGGTACGGATGGTGGATTATTGGATTCTCCGGTACAAATAGATCCGAAAACAGGGGCAAAATTATTTATTGCACCAGCCGAAAGAGCTGATATTGTTATCGACTTCTCCAAAGTTGCACCCGGATCGATATGGACACTTATGAATAACGCTCTTGCTCCATTTCCCACAGGTGATTCTGTAACTGTTGGTTCAACGGATCGCATTATGCAATTCGTTGTAAATGGTAAAATGATTTCGAGCGCAGATCTCTCCAAATCCGGGATCGATAAAAGTGCAGTTCCCGCTAGTTTACGGAGTGCCCCCATTGTGAAATTAACTGATTTTCAGGGACATTTAACTACTACCCCTGCTAAGATAAGACAATTGGTATTAATTGAGGTTGAAGGTGCTGGTGGTCCGGAAATGGTTATGTTAAATAATACACCATATACTGCTCCGGTTACAGAGCTGCCGGTAGAAGGTACCACAGAAGTATGGCAGCTGATTAATACTACAGAAGATGCTCACCCTATACACATACACCTTATTCAGTTCCAGGTAGTGGGTCATCAGGCATATGATGCAGACACATATTTGAATAATTATATGGCTTCATTTGCTAATCCCTATATAGGTGGCGAAGGACCTCCATTTGCATATAATGTTAAAAATTCGGACGGAGCGATTGGTGGTAATCCTTCAGTTAGTTCATACCTTCAAGGTTCTGTTTTACCAGTTATATCTAATGAGCGAGGCTGGAAGGATACCTATAAAGTATTACCCGGTGAAGTAACCACATTCATTGTTCGCTTTGCGCCTATCTCATTCCCTCTTTCAACGCCGGTAAATTCACTGTTATTTCCTTTTGATGCGAGTAAAGGACCCGGTTATGTATGGCATTGCCATATTCTCGATCATGAGGATAATGACATGATGCGACCATGGAAAATTGTTGCTTCTCCATACAGAACTAAATCTGCTGAGCTTTTTGCACAAGACGAATTGAAAACTAATCCTGCAGAAGGTTTTTATCTTGGTCAGAATTATCCCAACCCGTTCTCAGTTGAAACTAATATTCAATTCAAGGTACCTGAAAACATACATGTTCAGTTGAAACTTTTCAATATTGCAGGGCAAGAGATCTCAACCTTGATTGATGCAGAAGCTCCCGCCGGCCTAAATACCGTAATTCTGAGTGGCGATAAACTCAAAGAAGGAGTTTACTTCTACACTATAAAAGCGGGTAAATTCCATGAAACCAAAAAATTAATGGTATCTAAATAATTACCAACTTTTTAAACTATCAGGGAGACTGGACCTTCGGGGCAGTCTCTTTTTTATTTTGGTTTAGCTTAGTTCTTTATTTTAGTAGTTTACTTTTCAGAAATTTTCTATTTTTGATTCTCATATAAAGGCAGATCCGTAAATCTGGGTAGTCTTTAGTTTTTTGTTGATGTATACTATAAAAGTTTAGTTATATATTTCTGATTGTTAATTATTAACATCTAACTATGAAAACTTTTACGTTAATATTTATTTTAGCTGTTGTTTTTTCGACAGTATCTGCTCACGGGCAAAACATAAATAATAACAATGAAAAAAGACTGGCACTGGTAATTGGGAATGGGAAATACGTTTATTGCAATGAACTTTCCAATCCCACTAATGATTCCAAAGGTATGAAAGCTGCTTTGCAGAAAGTAGGCTTTGATGTCCTCGAGTATGAGAATCTCAACCAGGCACAAATGAAAAAAGCTATCGATGATTTCGGCGTGAAATTGAAGAATTATACGGTAGGTTTGTTTTTTTATGCGGGTCATGGAATCCAATCCAAAGGTTATAATTATTTAATTCCGGTTGATGCAAACATTCAATCTGAACAACAAGTGAAGTATGATTGTGTGCAGGCTGACAGGGTTTTAGGTTTAATGGAAGAAGCTGGATCTCCTGTTAATATTGTTATTTTAGATGCCTGTAGAAATAATCCTTTTGGAAGAAGTTGGTCGCGGGCTGCCAACAACGGTGGTTTGGCGTTTATGAATGCCCCCGGGGGCTCATTAATTGCTTACGCTACTTCCCCAGGTAGAACAGCTTCGGATGGAAGTGGAAGTAACGGACTTTATACCGATGCTTTACTTGAAAACATACAAACACCTGGTATTAGCATACTTCAGATGTTTCAGAATGTTCGGCGAACCGTATCTCTAAAGTCATATAAGTTGCAGATTCCCTGGGAATCGACATCATTAACCGGCGATTTTTTCTTTGTAAATACTCCCAAGGTAGACATTACCAAAACTGTAACAACCAGTACCACAAATACAACTACTAAAACAATCCATTCGTCTATTGCAACCTGGAAATTGCAAAAAGGTAATTACTGGTTTTATTTTAAAGGGCAGGAAATAGGAGCGAGGCTTGCAAGTGCATGGTCAAACAGCGATTTGTTGGTTTACGATTCGATCAATAATGTTACCTGCCTCTTAAAAGATTATAAAAACAGGCCCGACGACCAAATGTTTGACGCCGATATTTTAAGTAACAACGAGAATACCTTTTGGCGTAGAAGCCAGGAAAACTTGTTTTGGTTATATTACAAAGGATCCGAAATAGAATCCAGAACAACAAGTACCTGGATAGATGATGATGTTTTGGTTTACGACGCAAAAACTAACATTACTTATATATTAAAAGACTACAAGAATAAGGCCGATAATCAGTTACGTCCGGCTTTTTTATTTGATAACGCCGAATCAGTGTTTTGGAGAAAACAAGATAATTCATATTGGCTCTACGCGAAAGGAGAGAATATTCACAGTAGAACGAAGAGTGGCTGGGTTGATAATGATTTGCTGGTGTTCGATGGAAAAACTAATACCACCTACCTTTTAAAGGATTTTAATAAGCAAACAGATTTGCAGCTTCAACCGGCAAAAGTTGTGAGTTATATCGATGATGTATTCTGGCGCAAAAAGGAGGGTTACTATTATTTGTATGTGAAAGGAGAACAAATAGCCAACAGAACAACCAGCACGTGGAACGGAGATGACCTGATGGTTACGGATACTACAACAAAAACAACTTATGTTTTGGTAGATTATGATAATGCACCTGACCATTTACTACGGCCACTTCTGAAATAATTTAACTAAATATTAAAGAAAAATATTTAATGGGTTCTGTTAAAAATTTTAGGTTTAATGATTTAAATCAATTCAAAACCTCATGAAAAGACATTTTATTTTTGTTATTGTTTTAACTAGCATGATTGGTTCGGCTTTTTCTCAGAAATCTTTTAAGGTGTGGACTGGGCAAATTCCGGGAGCAATTAAGAATCTGTCCATAAAAGAGGTGACCGATTCATCTGATAATTGGATTAAAATGAGAAATATAACTGATCCAACGATAGATATGTACACCGTATCTGCTGAAAAATCTTCCGGCTCCTCTGTGATTATTTGCCCTGGGGGTGGTTATTGGGGACTCGCAATTAAACATGAAGGTTCGGATGTAGCAAAGTGGCTTAACAGTTTGGGTATAACAGCATTTGTGTTGAAATCACGGTTACCTTTGGATGAGATAATGACCGACAAATCGATAGGACCACTTGAAGATGCCCAGGAAGCCATGCGAAACGTGCGGCGACATGCGAAAGAGTGGAATATCAATCCGGATAAAATTGGTATCATGGGGTTTTCGGCCGGCGGACATCTGGCCTCCACGCTTTCAACTCATTTCAACGAGAAAGTTTACGACCCCATTGACACAACAAGTGCAAGACCTGATTTCTCGATATTTATTTATCCCGTTATATCAATGGATTCCTCGATAACCCACATGGGGTCGAGAATTAATTTAATTGGTAATAAACCATCCCCGGAGACCGTACGGCGCTTTTCGAATGATTTGCAGGTAACCAAAAGTACACCACCCGCATTTTTGGTACATTCTATGGATGATAATGTAGTTCCTGTTCAAAACAGTATTAATTATGCTTTAGCGCTTAAGAAATATAAAATCCCGTGCGAGTTGCATATTTATGAAAAAGGCGGACATGGTTATGGATTAGGCAGATCGACTGATACGGAAACATCGTGGCCGGAGGCATGCAAAAAATGGCTTCGGGCAAGGGGATTTTTATAGCCTATTAAACTTTTTCGAATACCAACCGGTAATGGTCCATAATTTCTTGCTCGAAACATACTCGGTTAGGGCTAACCCGAAAAACGGCTACTTGGTGTCTGAACTCGCTGTCCAGCAAAAATTTTGGTACCAGTGTTAGATACAGCCAGTACTTTTTCAAATTGAACTTTCTGAACCTTTTTCGCCATTGACCTATGGTTTCGATATAGTCGAGCCTGCCACTGCTTTGAGAAATTACTTTAAACATCGGGTCAGCATTACGGATTACCATTTCCGGTCCATATGGAAGCCATGAACCGGGAAATTCTTTTTCCATCAATGCCAAAGCATAGGCCGCAGAATCTTTATTTGCATTGATATTAATTTCACTGTACGGAATCATGTTTTTGCTGAAGGTCATGGTTTGCATATAGAATCTTCCGCCAACCGGGAGCAGATTATAGATGGTATTAAAGAAATTGCGATATACGGTTTCCTGATTTCCGGCTTTCCATTCTTCAACGGAACAAAAATGCTCGAGACCTCCGATGCAAACAATGGCATCGAATAGGCCATAATCTTCAGGTTTAACATATCTGCAATCACGAACCAAAACATTTAGTCCATGACTTCTGCAAGCCTGAGCTTGTCCTTCGGATAGTGTTAAACCTATGCTTTCAGCGCCTCTTTCTTTGGTAATGTAATTGGAAAATGGTCCCCAACCGCAAGCCATATCAAGTACTTTACTTCCTTTCTTAATATTCAGGCTGTCGGCAATAAATTTATGTTTGGCTTTTTGAGCGTTTTCGAGGGATAATGAAAAATTGCCATCATATTTTGCACCACTATAATCGGCTGTTTCTCCTATGCTTAACCGAAATATTTTGTCGATAGTGGTGTAGGTAAAATCCATGTCTTTTTTGTCTGCCATATTTTAGATTTGGTTGAATCTCAAACAAAGTTTTATCGTCTTTGTTCCCGGCTTATTTTTGACCTAAGATATCCCATTTCCAATTGTCAAAATTTTCCATGTTAGCATCTTTGGAAAGCACTCCAATGGTTATTATTGCAAAAGTATAAACGAGTGTTCCGGGTTCCAAATGACCTCCTATGGTTTTCTTAAGGTCAGAAAAAGCAATATGCGCATGAATTCTTCCATTAACTATGAAACCATTGATGTTCAAAATATCATAAGGATTTTTTTCCGTTAGAAAAATATTTTGTGTCGGGAAGGTGGATAGTTTAACGGTATGAATGGAAATTTGGGTGACGGAACCTATGCCGTTAATAATAACCGCATTTTTAATTTTTTCCATTTCAACGGCTTTTGTTAATCCTTCAAGCAAATCGTTGCCTGTTTTTATACGAACCACCAAAACCCTTTCGAATTGGCTGGAGGTAACTACTACATTTGGAACTGAGTCCTGCTGAGAAAACAGGGGGTTTGAAAATAGGGTAATTTCAAACAAAACGAGTAAAAGAAGAAGTTTTTTCATAGCTAAGAATTAATCAAGTAATTATAAACTGTCGTGTAAATTAGGAGACGTAAAGATACGTTTTAATTACTGAAGTATCAGACCTCAAAGATTTTCAAAACCTTTGCGTATGCCAACTACCAAGGTCTTATTTTTAGCTACTTATGAATGATTTCCAGTTCTTCTTTTACAATCTTGGCATAGTTCCGGGAAACAGGTATTTCTTTGTCGTGTGCTCCAAACCATAGCCGATGACCCTGCGAACTTCCTTTTACAAAAGTCACATTACTTAAATTTACGATAAACGCCCTGTGACATTTAACTATTTCCGGATATTTGCCTAACTCAATTTCAGCTCTCTTCAGACTGCAACGTAATATTGAATTCTTGAATATACCATTTTCACTGTAATAAACTTGTATATAATTTCCAACAGCTTCTATAATATTGAGTTCTTTAATATGAAATTTCAGAAAATCTTTTTCATTGTCAGCGATAATACATATTTTTTCCTCCGTATCATTTCCATATAAAGGATTAACAATTACTTCATTAATTTCTGAAGCCTCCTTCAGGTTTTTTGACAATAAATAATTGTAAGTTAGTATGACATGGATAGTAACCGGCAAAACGCCTAAACTGAAAGCGCGTAATTCAAAGAGCATTATACCCTCTATTCCTCTGGGATGAAATGGTATAAAATAGGTTGAGTAATAATGATTTGTAAGTCCAATAAAAAACAACTGGAAAGTATACCAGAGAAGGTGTTTTTTTATCGTCCAGGTATCTTCTTCAAAGATCTTCGGGAATAAATTCAAAAAAATCAGATGTAAAATTGATCCTGTAAGAAATGAAATCAATCCATAACCGACCAGGATTAAGTTTTTGTAAGGAAACGAAAACCCGACTGGCTGAAATACAAGTAGAAAAACGGAAACGAAGAGACTTAAAAGCAATACATTCATTTTCCATTTTGATCTGGGACTGGGGAAAGGTTTGCTTAAGTATTCACCAATTGTCATTATTATATTGCTCGTTTAGCTCAACGGTTAAAAGTGTACAAATATAAAAATTTAGGGTTTACTTTTTTGCTAACGGTTCATTGGTAAAACAGGTTTTAAATACAATGTTGATAAATGAGGGAGTAAGATGCTGTTTGATATTTTTTTAACAGCGGTGAATTTTTTGATTGGAACGATCATGTTTTTTAACAGCATATTTCTTTTAGAAAACAAATGGGTATTTCAATTTGTTTATGTATGCAGTGCATTTTGTTTAACAAGATGTTAGTTCGTATCGGGCAATTGTAAAGATTGGTAATTAAAATTTATTTTGGTGTCCAAATTTTGTACTCTCCGCTGCAATGCAGAAGGCTCATGATATAAAGTAAACCATCATAATAACGTTCGTCAAAATTAGAAGGGATGGGCAGATTCCATATCGCTTCAACAAATTCCTTGGCGGCGGGAAGATTTGCAGCAAGGCTTGTGACAGCATTGGTAGAAACCAAACCTTTAGCATGTCTTGCCTCCAGTACTTTTCCATCTAACGTGCATTGATCGCCATAAGTATTCATACCCTGGGACGCGAAATAGGCTTGTATGCGATTACTAATCTGTACTTCACGTGGATCTTTATGCCACCACGACCAGTCGACGGACCAATTGCTTGCTGTTCGCCATGAATCAAAGGAAAAATTGCCCGACATTTTATTCCACATTGTAGGGTGCGGTGTCCCATTGAAATTGGCATAATCAGGAGACAGTCCTGTTTTAGGATTGGTAACTTTTTGAAAAAAATTGCGACTTGTATCTGCGGCAGCAGCCCAGAAAGATTTATCGGCATCTGGTCCCCATCTTGCCCAAAGCTCATAAAAAGCTGGTAAATGATATGATGGATCTGTAAAAATCCGGTTCACCTCTGGCACAAAAAGTATCATCCTGGCTGAATCATTCACCATTTTGTAAACTGTTCTTTCACCGAACTTTGTAACCCCGGTTTTTTTGGGGTGATGTCGCATATTTGTAAGTATTTTATCTGCCTGTTCACGATAATTGTATATGCCTGTTCCATTGCTCCAGCGACCGGATGCAAAATATAGTGCCATCGCAAAATATTCTTCGCCGTCTGGTGCAGCTGTTTCTGAATTAGGCGTACCATCTGTTTTCAGCGACCATGCAAAATAACCTTCTGAAGGGTGCCCGTGAGTACTAACATACATGTAAGTCATAGCCCAATTCCAGAGTGCATCAAATTCCTCTTTTTTATTTAGCTGTACACTAATCATCATACCATAGGACATGCCTTCGCTACGAACATCATGATGATTGACATCGCTAACATAAGCCAAATGGCCGTTTGTATTTTTACCCGCTTCAAAATATATTGTTTTTGAAGTATCGCCATGAAACAATTGCTGAAAGGCCAGATCTAATTTTGAGGAAATTTTTTCACGGGTATGCCCATTTTCCTGAAACAGATTTCTATAACGTTTGGATACGTATGCCCCAGATCCGTCATTAAAATTAGATACAACAGTATGTTTTTGAGCAAAAGCAACTTCTGTGATTATGGTTAATAAAATTGTGGTGGTACAAATTATCAGGTTTTTCATATACAATCAATTATCTTAATAACACTAAAAATAACCAGTTTTTCACGCAACTAAACTTAGGATTAAATTTATGCCTAAATTTCAAATAAAGCAAAGAAAAATGTGGCTTTTGTGCATTCGAATGAAGCGTCCTCTAAATACAAAATTGCATTTCGTCACAAACTATGGTCATTCATCCCAAAAATTTGGTTGAATGAGGAAGGTTAAATAATATTGTTGCACAATGTTTGTCATTTTCATTTAAACTTATAGCAATTGTAATTCTTAGCCCAAAACAGCCCTTTTCTTTTGGAAGGGGCTGGGGCTTTTTTAATTTTATTCAATATTTATTTGAATTGACCCGATGATCGGATAAGACTACCGGGAGCAATTGATGCAAAAGTATCTTGAATTATTTGACCATCAATTGCAGTGTTCCTGATCGTAAATGATCCTGCTCCAAATCCATTTAAATCAGTATATGTACCGTCATTTCCATGGGTTAGTTTAAACCAATTCTTATGATTTGTGCTTTTAACTTCCACACTTGCAAGAGGTAAAACGATGTTTCGTACCCAAAGACTAGTCCACCATTGGTTAGCTTGTGTTTGGAACTGGTAATAAATGTTTTCCCCATTCGATGGACATTTTGTAATGTACCACGACATGGAACGGGGATATTCACCTGAATTAAGTATCGCATATGCTTGTGGACTTAAATCAATACTGTTTTTTGTGGTTACACCCGTGGTTATTACTCTTACAATAAGTGATTT
>CAYZNC010000149.1:0-14012 GCA_964478555.1 uncultured Bacteroidales bacterium
GGTTGATTCCTAAAGCATAGTTCAGGTCCTGTAAGGTTTTTAACATAGCGGGGTTTTCGCTCCAATCCATGCGAATTGTAGTAAAGGCTTCTGCCTGGATAATGTTGCGGCCGTAGATGTGACCTCCTGATATGGCATCCAGTATATCGGTAGGTTTATCATGCGATGGGCTATTTAGCCAAAACTCACCCATAGGGATATCCACATACCTGTAATGTAGCATGCCATCACTTACCATGACCGGAGCAACCGACTCACCGGAAAAAGTAAAACCACCTGAATGAGCAAGGTTTGCTAAGGTTCCATAAAAGTTTTCAGCAACTAAATCAGTAATGGTCTGGCGGACGTCGTAAAGAAAACGTTCCGAAACATCGGCACTAGCAATAGGAATTCCAGCCATGGCAGGAAGATACAGCAATGGATCATAGCCCCGCCGCTTTTTAAATTCATCGCGAAACACCGGAGACCAGTTTTGGCTTCCACACTCCCAGCTATCTACATGAAAATCTTTCAGAACTTTGGCGGTTAGTTCAGGCCCGAGTTGTTTTACTATTTCGCCAAACCAATGATTATACTGGAACCTGACCGCTTCCGGGTTAAATTTATCACATTCCAGTCCCTTGGCAGCTCCACCAGTGTTGTTCATGTGTCCGGTAGACGTATGGCCAATTCTGAGAATTGTCCAATTGCCCGCAGGAACTTTCCAGTTAAGTCTTCCATTCGCATCTAATTTGTCGGAAATATCAACGATTTTAGATAAAGGTACGCACAATGTATCCGGTACCATGGCTGAAGTTGTTGGATTACCTACACGCCACACCTGACCGTTCTTTCCCTGAAATTGGTGAATGCAGGGAGTGGACGAAAGTATGATTCCCTTTACTTTTAAAGTTGGCTTCCACTTGGCATTTTCGAGATCTTCGGCTGCTAGTTCCGAGCCCTCTTTGTTGTAGTTAAAACGAAAAAAACGAGCAGTTACAGATTCAATTGAGTAGGTAACATCATCTTCGAAATCAAACCATCCGTGGCGTGGAGGTGTCAGTTGAGTGATGTAACGAAAATTAATACCATCATCACTGATCTCAATCTTAGGCCGGTGAGCCTGATAATTGGTGCCATTTGTAACAATGGTTATAGAGCGACACGTAAATGACTTTTCAAATTCGTATTGAATCCAGCACGGATTTTCACTTTTGAAGGTGTCTTTACTTTTGCCAACGGGTAAAAATGAAGCATCTGATTTATTGCTGGTGGTTACCTTAGGAATCATTGTTTGAGATGATAATCCTGCCTTATCCGGTGTTGGAAATGCCAAAACGGCAATATCTTTGTAGAAACCTTCAAGGTTTTCAAAACCTTGAAGGTTTTTTTGCGAGCTCATGTATTCCTGTGGTTTAGGCAAAGTGTCGTTAAACTCATTTCCACCGGTTATCAGGGTTTCAGTCCAAACGATCTTTTGCATTGATAACTCAGGAGTAATCCAGGGGCCACCAGCAGTGGCAAAGCCATCACTGGCGTGCATGGCAATTTTAATACCAAGCCGGTCCGCTTCCTCAAAAGCAAAACGCAGAAACTTCCACCATTCGGGGGATAATTGTTCAGCTGTTGGCGCGATTAATGGGGGAGTGGCAGCACCTTTGATAGGAACCAGGTAAGCTCCTCCAATGCCATTAGTTTTCATTGCTTCAAGATCCGTAGTAATGCCTTCGCGGGTAATTGCAGCCTGCATCCAGTACCAAAACACCCATGGCTTGGCAGATTCCGGGGGATTTAGAAAAATCTGTTTGAGGCTGTCGGTTTGGCCAGGCAGCTGGAAGGCGAAGAACAATAACAAAAGAATAATGTATAATTTTTTCATTTTAATAGGTTTGTGTTTGTCCTGAACCCTCAGGGTTTTTCCAACCCTGAGGGTTTTGCTTGATACTTACAAACCCTCAGTTGATAAAGCCCCGAGTGTTTTTTTGCGTGGTACTTACAAACCCTCAGGGTTGAAAGAAAACCCTGAGGGTTCCTCCGCCAAAAATCAAAATCTAATCCTTTTAACCAATTTTCCCATATCCTCTTTACTTCCTTTACAGGGAACTATATAAAAAGCATAATGGTAAGGCCTTGATTTTATTTGGTATTGTTCCAGGGGAGCGGCCTCATCACTCCAGCTGGTATTGCCACCTACGCCCATTTGAATCAGGTCGATGTTTAAAGTAATAAACCCTGCATCCTTTAAATCATAAGTATGACGGGAATCCTGTATGTTTTTCTCAGTATAGGGCCATGCACTCATGCTTAGCAGGCTATCGGCTACTATTAATATGCCTGCCTTGTCATTGTCCGATAAGTACATCCAGCGAATGTCGGTACGGTTGCCATTTTCCTGAGGTACTACATAAGGTTCCATAAAATCGCTGATGGGCAGGGAATAAATGCCAACATCAAAACCATACCTGCGATCGATATAATTCTCACGTGGGCCACGACCATACCAGCTGATCCGATCATAACTCCTCATAATGCCGCATTGCATACCGATCTTAGGAATATTTGGCAAGCCGGAAGAAGGGTTGAGGCGATACTCCACTTTAATAACACCATCACCATTGATGATATAAACCACATTTGCAGAAGCATTATGATCTATCAGCGTGTAATTGCTGACAATTTTAACTATTCCTTTCTGTGACTTATCTACCAGAATGTTTTGCAGTTTTAATTCGACATTGTACCATTCTTTCAGTTTCTTTTGAGGCTTCCAACCGCGACGGTCGTTGTCTGTTAAGGGACGGGTGAAGTGAGGCAATAAGGGGCTATATATCTGCTCCTTGCCTTTACATAAGTATGAAATTAATGCACCATTTGTTTTGCCTACAGTAATCTGAAAGTCCTTTCCTGAAAGAACGTACCCGGAATCCTTTTCGATAACGGTTAATGGAGAAAAAATCTTTTGATTATTTTTAACCCTGACAAGACTAGTTAATGCAAACTGATTAGAAGCTATTTCCAGGTTTTTATGAGCCCATGGTTCATCATGGGATAAGGCAAAACTAATCCTTGCCAGGTACTCGCAGTTTTCTTTTCTTTTGGGTAACCAGGGGGAGATATTAATTAGGGTATCCTTACCGGCAGCCAGTTTGATCCGGGGAATGCTAAAATTCAGATTTGGTTTGCCATCTTCCAGTATCTGTAAACTAGCATCATACTCAACCAATGATTTAACGGAATGACGGTTGGTTACTTTAATTATTCCTTTTGAAACATCAACCATTTCGCAAACTACGGGTTGAAACACCCTTTTACACTCGTAAATGGCAGCATGAGGTTTTCCATCGGCGGTGACTAGTCCCTTAATAGTGAAATCGTCGAAATATTTTTCTCCGAAATCGCCACCGTAGGCTATAAACGAACCCTCAGGGTTTCCCAAACCCTGAGGGTTTTTAATCTTACTTGTATCTCTTTTGTACAATCCCTGATCCTTGAATTCCCAAATACAGCCACCTATGATTCGTTTTGTGGAACGAAACTCATCCCAGAATTCTTTTATATTTCCTGTGGAATTGCCCATGGAATGTGCATATTCACAAAAAAAGATGGGACGGTTGTCACCGGGCTGATCTGCGAGTAATTTAGGAGTATATAAGCCAGGATACATACGGCTTACGATATCAACATAAGATTCGTCCGCCGGATTTTGGATGCGGTGAGAATGGTCTTTGGGATATCCGGAATCTCCAGGAGCAATGTACCCTTCCATGCGAGGGTTGCCCTGCGCCGGTTCATAATGAACAGGTCGTGTAATATCGAAATCATGAATCCATTCAGCCATAGCAGCATGGTTTGGACCAGAACCAGCTTCGTTTCCGAGACTCCAGATGATAATACTGGGATGATTCTTGTCCCGCTCCACCATTCTTGTCGATCTTTCCAGGTAAGCATGTGTCCAGGATGGATCGTTGCTTAGTTTACCGCCAAGTCCGTGAGTTTCCAGGTTAGCTTCATCAATAACAAGAATTCCATATGCATCGCACAGATCATAGAAGTATGGATCATTGGGGTAGTGGCTGGTTCGAATGCAATTGAAATTGAACTTCTTGATGGTTTGGATATCTTTCAATATATCTTCTCGCGAAAGCGCCATTCCTTTTGCAGGATCATGGTCATGTCTATTTACTCCGCAGAGATAGGTGACTTTCCCATTGATTAATAACTTACGATTCTCTTTCGAAAATTCGATGCTCCTGAAACCGACTTTGCAACTTTTAGCTTCTACTATATTTCCTGTGGTATCTGCCAGGGAAAGTACCAATGTGTAGAGGTTTGGGTATTCATCGCTCCATTTATCCGGATTGGTAATTTTTGCTTCCAGTAATCCGAATTTTACGTTATCCAGCCGCGGATAGATTTCGTTAATAATGGATGCTGCATTTCTTGCCAATGGCTTCTCAAAAACAGGCCTGTTATTTTTATCGTATAACTGAGCGAGAATTTTGTAGCCTTTAATGGTGTCACCGGTGAGATTCTCGAGTCTGGGACGAATACTCAGCACAGCATCGTGATAACCTTTGTCGAGTTTTGTCTGATAAAAAAAATCGGCTATTCTTAGTTTGGGTTCGGCAAGTAGCATGACATCCCTGAAAATGCCGCTCATTCGCCAATGATCCTGATCCTCAAGATAGGAGCCATCGCTCCAGCGCAGTACCTGGACGGATACAATGTTTTCGCCATGGTGGAGGTATGGTGTGATATTAAATTCCGATGGCAGGCAGCTGTCCTCACCATAGCCAACAAATAGGCCATTAATCCATACTTTAAAAGCTGAACTTACCCCTCCAAAATGGAGTGTGATGTTGAATCCTTTCCAATCTGAGGGAACGGTGAAGGTGCGCTGATAGGACCCAACGCCGTTATAATCTTGAGGTATATAAGGTGGATTAACCGGACGGAAAGGATAAACGGCACTTTTGTAAATAGGAATATCGTATCCTTTCATCTCCCAATTAGAAGGCACCGCTATCTTTTTCCAATCTGAGACACGGCCTTTAAAGAAATCGGCGGGGGCAGAGGATGGTTTAAGGGCAAATGCAAAATCCCATTCTCCGTTTAATAGAATCATTCTAGACTTGGAGCGATCACAGCTCAATGCATCCTGCGTATTTTTGAATGAATAAGAGGTTGCTCGCGCAGGTTCACGGTTTATGCTGGTAACCAAAGGATTTTCCCATGGTTCAGGACAGCAAATTTTGGGTAATTCCGGGATACCAGCAGGTTCACCGGTAACCGTTTGAGCTTGAAGATTTATAGAGAGCAGAAAATATGCTACATAGGCATGGAGAATGAGAATAGACCTTGAAGGTTTTTTCAACCTTAAAGGTCTTGAATGATGAAACAAGCTAACAAGAATAATATTTTGTTTTTTGATATCCATAGATCGATACGCTTTAAGGTTCATTAATTTATTTTTTTGTTTTCGGTTGACCTTGAAGGTTTTTTCAACCTTAAAGGTCTTGAAAGCCCAATAAGTTAAATTTCATTAGTCAAATTCTGGTTCAAAATCCTTGAACACTTCTTTATGGTATGCAAGGAAATTATTAATATCATCGAACCATCCTATTACTATCTCTCTTTTAACATTACTTACTTTGGAGCTAAAAAATGACAGGTAAGAAGAATATTTCCAGTCACGTATATCTTCCACAAATTGATGATGAACAGGATTAAAATGAATATAATGAACCAATTTCTTTAAATATTTGACATCATTAATTTCTTTTCGTCTGAAATTGACCAAAAATAAGTTACCTTTTCGTTGATGTTGTTTGTTGAAGGCTTTGGTGTAAGCATTGAAGAAATTTGAAAATTGTTGGGTTATCAGACCTTCAAGGTTTTGTAAACCTTTAAGGTCGCCAAATTCAATATTTTTGAGGCTTTGATTGCGAAAAAAAAGTTTATTACCATATTTTTCTTTGAAGTAGATAAGTATTTCTTCTTCAGATTTAATTTGCATCAAAAAATGGAAATGATTAGGCATTAAACAGTAAGCATAGGTATTTGCAATTGGATTTACATATTCTGAAAACTTTCGCAGGAAATAAAGATAATTATCGTGAGTACGAAATAACTCTTCATTTCCACAAGCATGGTTGTAGATATGATAAAATTTATCCACTGATAACAAAGTTTTTCCCATATGTAAAGAAAAATAAGTGGTTAGAGACCTTCAAGGTTTCGAAAACCTTGAAGGTCTCTCTCTAAATCCTTAATGTCCGTTAAAAATCAAATACAAGGTTATCATTACTATAATTAGAACAGTCCAGGATATCCAGACTTGTTTCGAAGGCTTTGGTAGAATTCCGAAGTCGAGGGTATTTTGATCTTTCGCATTTTTATCAAAATACGATATCAGAAAGGCTGCAATAGAAAGAATCACAAATATATAGAAAGATAGCTGAAGAAAATGTGGCCAGCAATGGTATATGTTATTTGGGAAAACCCACAGGTACAAGACTCCAATTACCAGACTAAATAATGTTCCCAGTGTTAGTATGAGATTTACGGCCAAGGCGGTGGTTTTTTTCCAGAGCACCGCAAATAGAAATACCACCGACATAGATGGTGCTAAAAAGCCCAGCACGGATTGAAATACATTGAACAGGTTCAATCCTTTGATGCTATCGATGGCCAGGGCAATAATTACGGATACGATAGCACTTACTACTGTGACGATCCTTCCGATTTTGATAATTTCAGCGTTGGTAGCATTGGCTTTGTATTTTTTCAGGTAGATATCCATGGTATATACTGTGCTTACCGAGTTTAATGAGGAACCTATATTTCCCACCAGGGCGGCTAAAAGTACCACAATGATCAATCCCTTCATTCCCATTGGAAACAGGCTTGTAACCATTACTAAGTAGGCTTCATCGGGGTTTGCCAAATGTGGAAAGAGAATAAAACAAAGCACCCCAGGTATGATGAACAGGGGAACATCGAGAATTTTCAACCATCCGATAAAACTAGCGCCTAATTGTCCTTGCTTTAGGTTTTTAGCACCCAATACCGATTGTACCATGGATTGCTCGGTACACCAGAACCAGACGCCCATAACCGGGTAACCCAACAATATTGCCAACCAGGGGAAATCCTTATCCGAGTTAGGAAGAAAGAGATTCCAATAATGACCGGGCGTTTGGTGGTAAAGTGCCGATATACCGCCTACCCTGTGCAAACCTATAATGACAAGTGTTAATGAAACCGCAATCAGAAGGAGCATTTGAAAAACACTGGTATAAGCAATTGCTTTTAAACCACCCGCTGCCGTAAGCAAAGTTGCTAATACAACCATGATCATTATGGATGACCACATGGGAATCCCCAATAATTGTTTCACCATAATACCTCCTGCAAACAGGCCTAATGAAAGCCATGAGATTAATATAGTAATTAATGTGTACCACGCAAGTATGTGCCGGGTTGACTGCCCAAAACGTTTACCCATGTATTCCGGCAAGGTGGAAACGCGGGCACCTAAGTAACGGGGTCCGAAAACTACGGCTAATAGCAAAATAAATATAAATGCATACCATGCAAAATTACCGGCAACAATACCGGTGGCATAACCTGCACTTGCCGATGCCAGTAACATAGATGGGCCCACATTGGTTCCCCACATGTTTAACCCAATGGCAGGCCATCCTAGTGAGTGCTCAGCCAGAAAAAGATTTTCATTTTCGTTTTTCTTTTTCACAAAACTTACCCAAAAGCCTATTCCGATCAAAATAAGTAAATAGGCAGCCACAATAATAAAATCGAAGGCTTGGAGGTGACTTAACATGCTATTCATAGTTTAATTAGTAGTTGGGCCGCTGGCTATTGCCTTTGGCAGTTAGTATTCGTTTGCTGAATTCATCTATATTCATCGGCAATCTTCAATGCCTCATCAATATCGTTTTCCGATTTAAAATGCATCAAAATATTCAGTCCTTCCGGACCAACCGCATCAAGCATAGGTTTGAGTTCGTGCAATTCTACCCAGCAGGGCATAATTGATTTTTTCTTAGCCAGAATCTTCCGGTACAAGTCGAACCATTTAGGGTCGCCTCCCTGGGGCTGACCAACGCCTGGTGTCCATTGAATTGCATTTAATTCTTCAATTTCGAGAATGGCATCCAAATGACGAATAGCGTCAACACCATCGAGATGGTATAATGTATAGTCAATTTTTTGCGCTTGTTCACGAATGAAAGGTTGTACAAACCGTCGGAAATCCTCTTCTGAAATCATGACAGAGATGTCGGACTGAAGTTTAGACACTTTGCCGGGCCCCCAAATAGAGAAATAGCAAAAAGCCATTTCGTCGCCTTCCCTTATGATCTCGTAAATTCGGTCAAATACCTGAAAATAAATATTATTGATCTGTTGAAGCTGTTGTTCCAATGTTTCAGGTTGAAGTAACATATCCATCAGGACTCCCTCAGTACCTTTGAGGCTGGCCATGGTATCCAGGCCTTCGATGAGATCTGGGCAACCTACGTAATATCTGCCTTGTGATAGTTTTTTGCAGGCTCTTACCAGATCGAGATGAAGCTGCCACCATGGGTTGTCCTCATTAAAAACAATTTCTTCATTGAAGTTCCCGGAGGGCTTTATCCAAATCGTATCTTCACCGGCTTCCAATTGAGCTCCCAAAATAGCGGCTAACGAGCCAGGTCCCAGATGAGTATTGGCAACCGGAAGAATGTCGGCCTTAAACGAGCTTCCCGACAATTGATAATGAAGGTTTTCGGCTCTCCAATTAGCATCAAACCAGTATTGGTTTAAATCTCTGGCCTTAGATGGCTTTGGGACAATCTCATACGGATTACCGTTTTTTTCAAGATGTTCCCACATGCTAATAAGTAGTCCCTTGCCATGCCACCAGTCGAGGTAGCTTTTTTTTGATTCTTCCAGGTTTGTTTTCCAGGTGTGCATGTAGTTTACTGTGTTGTGTTTTACGAGTTAATAATTTTTCCAATGATCGATCCGTTTAGGCCAGTATAGGTATCATCAAACTTAATAGATACTGTCTTTTTCAAGTTCATTTCATCCGTA
The DNA here is from genome assembly GCA_964478555.1 of uncultured Bacteroidales bacterium. Taxonomy (GTDB): domain Bacteria; phylum Bacteroidota; class Bacteroidia; order Bacteroidales; family JAAUTT01; genus JAAUTT01. Next base: position 9,079 of record CAYZNC010000149.1, read on the forward strand.
CAGTTTACTTTATCTGGATAAAATGGTATTACGGCGCCCAATTTTACCCAAACCGGCATTTCGTCCAATGGACTTTCAAAATCGTTCAGCCATTGGTTACCTTCATATATTTTACCATTGAAGAAGTTTATCCATGTGCCTTTGGGAAGATAAACGTCACGTTTGTTCATGGAATTCATGACCGGAGCTACCAGAAAATCATCGCCAAAGTAATATTGGTCATGGATATGCCAGCACATTTTATCTTCCGGGTGATGAAAAATAAGCGCCCTTAGTACGGGATAGCCAGTTTGAGTAGCTTTTTTGCTTTGTTCAAGGATATAAGGAATGATGGCATACCTTAGTTTAAGCCACTTACGGACAATATCAGAAATTTTAGGATAATGATAAGGCTCTCGCTTCGAAGTGCCGTGATATCGGATGTGAGATGTAAATACACCGAATTGTGTCCACCGCACGTACAAATCGTCAGGTACTACTGAATTCATAAAATCAGGTACGCTGTGAAAGCCTGGCACATCGTGGCTCCAAAAAGCAAAACCCGATAATCCCAGGTGAAGACCACCTTTGAGGCATCCTGCCATACCATCCCAGGTGCAGGCAGCATCCCCTCCCCAATGTAGTGGATAGCGCTGGCAACCTGCCCATCCGGCTCTTGCCCAGATAATACCATCACCAGTGACCTCTTTGGTAACTTCGAAGGCCGCTTTTTGGTATAATAAAGCATATAAGTTGTTCAGTAGTTCAGGTTTCATGGCGTGATATTCTGCATCCATATGGATATCTTCACCGAAGTCGGTTTTTATACAGGTTACGCCCATATCCAGCAAGTTTTTGAGCAGTCCTTTATACCAGTCTATTGCTTTAGGATATGTAAAATCAATGGTTCCGGCATAATCCAAAGCGCTAAAATTCGAACCTCCTTGTTTTTTGACTTCAATTAGTGGTCCCATATATTTATTAGCCTTGGCTTCGTCGTGTTGTTCGGCGGCGGTGGCAATATAGGGCATTTGCCATAAGCTGACCCTGAATCCTTTTGATTTTAAATCAGTTATAAATTTCTTTGGTTCGGGAAAACGTTCCGGATTAAATTTCCATTCACATAGCCAGTCCGTTTTGAACCATCCCGTATCCAGATGAATGACATCGCAGGGGTAATCCTCCTTTCTTAGACGGTTGCATATCTCGCTCACTTCATCTGCAGAAAAGTAGGTCATCCGGCTCATCCAGGTTCCAAAGCTCCAAAGAGGAGGCATACTTGGGAAGCCCGTTAATTGCCGGTATTCGAGTGTAATTTCTTCAATTGTTTCGCCTCCTAACAAAAAAATATCAATCAAAGGTTCTTCGGCCAACATCTGCACAGAGCGGGTAGAGTGGTCGGCGAACGAAAATTTGCTGTAAGCGGATGTATGCAGGAACATCCCATACATTTTGCTGGAGATGTAGAAAGGAATGTTTTTGTAGGTACGGCGATTGTTGACACCTTGACCATCCTGGTTTTTAAGCTGTAAGGTTCTCCCCGACAGATCGAGTTTTGTGAACCTTTCGCCTGCTCCCACAAACACTTCATCAGATTCAGCGTGGAATGAGATGGTAGTTCTATCAGCTTTTCCATTCTTTTCCACAAAAGCCAAACTCATAGCATCGTGGCGGGCTGGGAAGAACTGATCGTAAGCGCTGAGTTTGATTTCTTTTTTACCATCAGGATAAAAAGTAATGTCGAGGGTTTCTTCCGGCTTTGGAAGAAGGTCGCTCCAATGGTCGATTTCTGGCTTTTTGAAGTTAAATGAGGCTTTCTTATCGGCTTTGGGATCAATTACCAGCCATTCGTTCCGGCTTTTTATAAAATCCAGGGGTGTAACAATCAATTCCGGACTTAATTCCAGCACAGGAGACTCAGGCATATCCGGTATATCAATGCCTACAGACACACGCAGGATTTTTTCGCCATATGCACGTAAACGGAGTTTATATTCCTTTCGTTGTGCAGTGTTATCAGAACAAATGTCATTCGAGCATTTTTGTTTTTGAAACGGGATAGTAATTACAACGTCTGTACCCTCTTTTTCGATATGCACAGGTTCACATGCCCGCCAAAGGATATCTTCACCATTTAAGCTGAGGTCGAAATCCAGAAAGTCAAATAAATGGTAGTTGGTTTGTTTCATGCTCTGGTTACTTCTTTACAATTTTGGCAATTTCGCGGATATGCTCTGGCGTTGTGCCACAGCAACCACCAATAATGTTTGCACCGGCACGGATAAGTTCATACACAAAATTGGACATTTGCAGCGGACTATCAGGGAAAAAGGTTTCTCCGCTACGATAAATAGGAAGCCCTGCATTAGCCTGAATAAAAACAGGAACACTATTGTTTGCAGTACGTATTTCTTTTACAACACCGATCATTCCTTCAATGCCATTACCACAATTTGATCCGATAATTTTTGCCCCGGCTGCTGTCAGTACTTCTACCATTTGTATTGGTGTAACGCCCATCATTGTGTGGAAATTTCCGGTAGGGTCGCTGTTAAAAGTCATGGTACAGATAGCTTCGCACTTAGTGTTTTCTGAAATTGCTTTAATGGCAATGCGAGCTTCGTCTATGTCGGACATGGTTTCGGCCACAATGGCATCTGCTCCGCCTGCTTCAAGCCCCATAGCCTGCACTTTAAAAGCTTCGTACAACTGTTCTTCAGTAACTTCTCCCATCATCAGGATCTTGCCTGTAGGTCCAATAGAGCCTACCACGTAATGATTACTTCCGGCGGCTTTACGCGATATCTCCGCAGCAGCTTTATTAAGTTCAAAAGCTCTTTCGGCCAAACCAAAATGCTCAAGTTTGAAGTAATTAGCACCAAAGCTGTTGGTTTCAATTATATCAGATCCGGCGGCAATGTAGCTTTGGGCTATATCCAAGACTTTGTCTGCATGTTCGATATTCCATAGTTCAGGACATTCACCGGGTTCCAGTCCTTTTTTCTGCAGGAATGTTCCCCAAGCTCCGTCAGAGACAAACAGTTTTCCGGTTTTAATTTCGTTCGATAGCGTTTTCATGAGTTTATTTTGACGTTTTAATTATTATTTCGGCTGATTTTAACGATTCTGAAGTAGCCTTCAAGGTGATGCTTCCTGTTTTCGTGTTGGATTGTAGAATAGCCAGGCACAATCCATTGAATGCTTTGCGATAATTAGCTTTGAATGGTTCCATACTGGCTTGGTATCCATTGTCTACGCCCGCTATGAAACCTTCGCCTGAAATTTTAAAGTTTACCAGGTTATCAGCATTAGGAACCAGGTTTCCTTCCTGATCTGTAATTCTTACGGTAACAAAGGAAAGATCTGTGCCGTCTGCTTTGATGGTGTTTCTGTCGGCAAATAGTTCTATTTTAGCAGGTTTACCAGCAGTTTTTATTTCGCTGACCATTACTGTCTGCCCATTTTTTCGGGAAACAGCTTTCAAAGCTCCCGGTTGGTAGGGGACTCTCCACATCACGTGCATTGCTTCGTCTTGTTTTTTCTTTGTACCTAACGATTTTCCATTGAGGTATAATTCTACCTCGTCAGCACAATTGTAATAGGCCCAAACATCTACTATCTTACCGGCTTCCCAGTTCCAATGAGGGAATAGATGGAGTACAGGTTTGGTTGTCCACTCGCTTTGATAAAGGTAATAACTATCTTTTGGGAAACCACATAAATCGATAATCCCGTAATATGAACTGCGAGCTGGCCAGGGATAAGGCACCGGCTCACCAATGAAGTCAAAGCCAGACCAAATGAACATCCCCGACATATAATCCAGTTTTTTAATGATGTTCCATGTTGCTTCGTGGGTGGAACCCCAATAAGCCATCACATGATCATAAGCAGACACCGTATAATCCTTGTTTCCTTCAACAAAAGGTGATTTACTGTCCTTGGGCCAAAAGCGGATACTATCTGATGGCATATCGTATTGGCCACGGGTTGATAAAACCGACATGTTTTCGGTAGCCAGGAATTTCTGTCCCGGAAATCGATTAGGAAGATCTGCATAAGCTTCCTGTTTATAATTAAACCCTAAAACATCCAGAGCACCTGACTTCCAGATAAAATTCTTCTCCGGTTCATTTTCGGTGAGTGCTGAGGTAACCGGACGAGTGGTATCCATTGATTTTACAATATTTACCAATTCTCTGGTTATGGCAATTCCTGTGCTGTCAAACTGCTCACGTATTTCGTTTCCAATGCTCCACATGAATACCGACGGATGATTCCGGTCGCGTTGTATCAGGTCTTCCAGATCTGCTTTATGCCATTGGTTCCAATCCAAATGATAATCATTTTTATTCTTCTTCTTTTTCCACATATCAAACGCTTCGTCCATTACCAGAAACCCCATTCTATCACAAAGATCAAGGAACTCAGGGGCAGGAGGATTATGTGCTGTGCGGATAGCATTACAACCCATTGACTTCAATATCTCCAGTTGACGTTCGATAGCTCTTTTGTTGACGGCTGCTCCCAAAGCCCCAAGGTCGTGATGGTTGCAAACGCCCAGAATTTTCATTGGTTTCCCGTTTAGCAAAAAGCCCTTTTGGGGGTCAAATTCAAAGAACCTGATTCCAAATGGTGTTTCGTAACTGTCCACTAACCTGCTTTTTTGTGTAACCACCGTTACCGCTTTGTATAGATAAGGATTAGTTGTGGACCAAAGAACAGGATTGGAAATTTTGAACTCCTGAAGCAGTGAGGCCATTGAATCTTTTAAAATGGGAATGGTTTTGTTTACGGAAGCAACTTCTTTTCCATCAGTATTATAAATAATTGTTTTAATGACTACTTTGGTGTTGCCCGTGTGATTTCGTACCCTGATTAAAAGATTCACTTTAGCAGTATCAGCATTTATGGTTGGTGTAGTAACATATGTTCCCCAGTGGTCGATATAAATT
>CAYZNC010000150.1:0-14011 GCA_964478555.1 uncultured Bacteroidales bacterium
AATTTTTCAAAGACTTTTTTTATTCATTTTTACACAGCCTCTGAAAGAGAGGGGCCGGGGGTGAGGTCATTGGGGACTGGGATGTGAGGCTATTTGAGGTGAGACGGGCAATCAATGCATACTTGATACTTGATACTTGATACTTCTCCCGTGCTATACACCTGTCACACATATTACAGTCTTCTGTTTGGTACTATGCCAGTTGAAACACTTGTTGAACATGCCAAAAAGCTTGGTATACCCGCTTTGGCTGTAACAGACATCAACAACACCTCCGCATGTTTTGATGTGGTTAAGCTTTGTAATGAACAACGCATTAAGCCTATCGTAGGAATGGAATGTCGCGAAGGTGACCATTATCTTTTTACCTGTATTGCTAAAAACCACGAAGGACTTAGAGAAATTAACGATTTTTTAACGGAACATAACCTGGAAAAAAAAACATTTCCGTCCTTAGCACCCGAATTTTCGAATGTTTTTGTGTTATACGCTCTGGGAGCTCGCCCATTGAACCAACTTCGTGAAAACGAATACATCGGTGTCCGTCCCTGGGAGATTAATAAGCTTTATGCTTCGGAATATCAGCGACAAAGAGATAAATTAATAGCTCAGTATCCGGCAACTTTTACCAGGGTTGGAGACTACGAATTGCATAAACTTCTGCGAGCCGTTGATCACAATACCCTCCTGAGCATGCTCAAACCCAATGAACTGGCACGAAGCGAGGAGAGCCTTGTTCCCCCTGATACATTTAGAAGGATATATCGTGATTATCCCGATATTATTCGCAACGCAGAGAAACTGATGAACGATTGCAGCTTCTCCTTCGATTTCAAAACACCTAAAAACAAACGAATATTTACCGACAGCAGATACGGGGACAGTCTCTTGCTCGAAAAGCTGGCCATGGAAGGAATGGCATATCGCTATGGCTGCAACAATGCCGAGGCCAAACGCAGGCTAAAACATGAATTGAAAGTTATTAACGACCTCGGTTTTTCGGCTTATTTCCTTATTACCTGGGATGTTATCCAATACTCTATGTCGCGGAGCATCCATCATGTAGGACGAGGGAGTGGCGGCAATAGCATTGTAGCCTATTGCCTTAAAATAACGGATATTGACCCCATTGAATTAGATTTGTATTTCGAACGCTTTATTAACCCAAAACGCACCAGTCCCCCCGATTTTGATATCGATTATTCCTGGACCGACCGCGATCAGATTATCGATTACATTTTTAAAAGACATGGACGGAACCACACTGCCTTGTTAGGTGCTATTAATACTTTCCACAATAATTCTATCATCCGCGAACTTGGAAAAGTGTACGGACTACCAAAAAATGAAATTGACGGTCTGGTAGACAATCCATCCGCCGAGCTCTTGCAGAACAGCATAACCCATAAAATCCTTACTTATGGTCAACAGCTAAAGGATTTTCCACATCACCGGAGCATTCATGCAGGTGGTATTATAGTCTCGCAGTTACCCATCACCTATTACACTGCTCTTGATCTGCCGCCGAAAAACTTTGCCACAGCACAATGGGATATGTATGTTGCAGAAGAGATCGGATTCGAAAAACTCGATATTTTAAGTCAGCGGGGCTTAGGTCATATCCGGGAGTGCGCAGATATTGTATTGACAAACAAAAAGGTAAAAATTGATATTCACCAGGTAAATACCTTTAAACAGGATCCGGAGGTAAATAGCCGTTTGTATAAAGGCGATGCTATCGGATGTTTCTATGTAGAATCGCCAGCCATGCGGGGTTTGTTAAAAAAGCTTAAGTGCAGCAATTATATCAGCCTGGTGGCAGCCAGTTCGATCATTCGTCCTGGTGTAGCCCAATCGGGAATGATGCGTGAATACATCAGACGATTTCATCAACCGGAGACCATCCAATACCTGCACCCCATATTTGAAGAGCAACTCAAGGAAACCTTTGGTGTAATGGTGTACCAGGAAGATGTAATTAAAATTTGTCATCATTTTGCGGGTTTGGATTTATCCGATGCCGATATCCTGCGACGGGCTATGTCGGGCAAATTCCGGTCGAAAAAAGAGCTGGAACGTATCCACGATACCTTTTTCAATAACTGCCGCGAACGGGGTTATACGGATGCATTGACAGGCGAAGTATGGCGACAAATAGCTTCGTTTTCAGGATATTCCTTTTGCAAAGCCCATTCTGCATCATATGCTGTTGAGAGTTATCAAAGCCTGTATCTGAAAACCTATTTTCCCAATGAGTTTCATGTTGCGGTAATCAACAATTTTGGCGGATTTTATCAAACCTGGGTGTATGTTAATGAAGCTAAACGCAATGGAGCTAAAATTAATCTGCCCTGCATGAACAAAAGCCAACATAAAACCTGCATAGACGGCGATGATATTTATCTCGGATTTATTCATCTTAAAAATCTGGAATCTAATATTGTTGAACACATCCTTATGGAACGGGAACTGCATGGCGCATATCAACATATGCCTGATTTTATAAGGCGTGTGCCTATTGGCATGGAACAACTACTTGTGTTAATCCGAACCGGGGCTTTTCGTTTCACCGGGAAAACGAAAAAGGAATTAATGTGGGAGGCTCATCTCCTACTTACAAAAGAAAAGCCGGAGCCCAAAGATAAATTGCTTTTTGAAGAGCCGGTAAAGGAATATAAATTACCTGAATTAAAAACTGATGATATTGAGAATGCCTATGATGAAATTGAGCTACTCGGATTTCCCGTGAGCATGACAAGGTTCGATATGCTGCAAACCCCATACAGAGGTAATGCCTGTGCGGGGAATTTATCCAATCTGGTGGGCACATCCATACGCATGGTTGGCGATCTGGTAACCATCAAATATGTACAAACCGTTAAAAAGGAAATCATGCATTTTGGTTGTTTCCTGGATGTGCATGGTGAGTTTTTCGATACGGTTCATTTTCCGGATTCGTTGAAACGATACCCTTTTACCGGTCAGGGTGTATACCTGTTACAGGGAAAAGTGGTGGAAGAATTCGGCTTTCCCAGCATTGAAATACAAAAAATGGCAAGGTTACCGTATCGGCCTGATCCGAGGAGAGAATGACAGGGAGAATATTTCTACTGTCGTCGCTCTGCGACTAAAACATACAAACATGTGTATTGGAGTGTGCCATTTCCGCCAGTGGTCAAGTTTTCGAGGAGTTGTGCAGCATCCATATCTGGCGCATCAAAACCGGTTCGCCCCACAAAGCACCGGCAGAAATACTGAACAAATTAAAGATGTAATTGCCCTTCGACTCCGCTCAGGGACCACCTTCTACCCCTCCCTTCGACTCCGCTCAGGGAACGGAAAACCCTTCGACTACTCAGGGAGCCAATTTATTTATATTTTTTAAAAATGGTAGTTACGGTGTGACCGCCAAATCCAAATGTATTATTCAGCGCTACATTTACTTCCTTTTCATGAGCCTTGAGAAGTGTTAATTGTAATTTCGGATTTATGTCAGGGTCAACTTCATGACAATTTATGGTAGGTGGTATCTTGTTGTTTTCGACTGCTTTGATACAGGCTATTGATTCCACAGCCCCGGCAGCACCTAATAAATGTCCGGTCATTGATTTTGTTGAACTAATATGAATTTTGTCGAGCGCTTTCTCAAAAATTTTTGATATCGCCTTACATTCACTAATATCGCCTAACGGTGTAGAAGTTCCATGGGCATTAATATAGTCAACATCATTGATTGTTAATCCGGCATCTGCTAACGCATCCTCCATGGCAATAACGGCTCCCAATCCATCCGGATGAGTTGCTGTAATATGATATGCATCGGCACCTGCACCATAACCTGCTAATTCGCAATAAATTTTGGCGCCTCTTTTTAAAGCATGTTCAAGCTCCTCAATCATAATAATTCCTGAACCCTCGCCGGATACAAATCCGTCGCGGGTTTTATCAAACGGACGAGATGCGGTTTCAGGTGAATCGTTTCGTGTAGACAAAGCTCTTATTGAATTAAAGCCACCAATTGCAGCCTGCGTAATAGTAGCTTCAGCCCCTCCGGCTATCATCACATTTGCTCTACCTAAGCGTATGATATCCATGGCATTAGCAATTGCATGGTTGGATGAGGCGCAAGCTGACACCACTGCATAATTAACCCCATGTAATCCATATCGCATAGAGACCAAGCCTGCTGCAATATTGGCTATCATTTTTGTTACAAAAAAAGGACTAAAACGGGGAATTAGTCCATTTTTGGCAAAATCCAGGAGCTCTTCTTCAAATGTAGCTATTCCACCAGTGCCCGTTGCAATAATAACGCCAATTTTATTGCGGTTGCAATCGCTCAGGTTCAATTTCGAATCATTAATACATTCGGCAGCTGCGGCCATAGCATATTGTGTATATAAATCCATTTTTCTGGCGTCCTGTTTTTCTATGGTTAGCAATGGATCAAAGCCTTTGACTTCACAGGCAAACTTGGTTTTATGATGCGTTGTATCGAATTTAGTAATCGGCGCTGCGCCGCTTTTTCCTTCCAGTAGGTTCTTCCAATAATCGTCCACGTTATTGCCTAACGGGGTAATAGCTCCCAACCCGGTTACAACAGCTCTTTTCATCATAAAATTTTCAATTTAGGTATTCCAAAAATCAATATATTTACTAATAAGTTAAATTTTTTAAGGTTTCAAATCTTCAAGAATGGTTTGATGAAAACTTTTATAATCAATTTTATCAATGATCATGGCTAGTTGCAAACTCGCAACCAAGCTTGAAAAAATAGCCAAAGCCTTACTTTCCGGTTCATCACTGAAGACAAATATTTTTTTAGCTCTACCCTTTTCAAGAAGTTCTGTTATCCATTTTAAAATAAGTTCAACCATACGCTTTAATTCTAATTTAGTAGAATTGCTCAGCGTTTCATAATCCGGACCCAATGAACCAATCAAACATTTTTTCTGTTCCCGGTGGCTTTTGATGTAAATCTTAATAAATGCTTCCAGTTGCTGCCATTCGTTAAATCCGCGACTGTGCATGTTATCTACCATTTCCTCAAAGCGCTGGATATTAGTTTTTACGATGCTTGTTCCTAAATTTTCTTTAGAAGGAAAATAGTAATGTACAGCAGCATTCTTAATGCCCAGCTCAGATGATATATCCTGATAACTAAAGGCATTATAACCTTTGGTACGGATAAGATTTTCACCTAATTCCAATATCTTTTCCCGGGTTATCGACATCTTCATTGTCATTCATAAAGTTGTCACAAATATACTTACTAATAAGTAAAATTAAAAATTTCTACCGATTAATTTTTTCCCAATATTACAGTAAAAACCAAGTGAAACATAATATGTTCTTAATTATGGTTTTAAAATGGTGCCTGCTTAAACTGTTTCATAAGAGGACCTTTCTATGGAGGTTGGGGTAACAAGAAAAACCATCAATACCATTGAAAATGGTAAGTTTGTCCCTTCAACTGTTTTAGCAATCAGGCTCGCCAGATTCTTTGGTATGAAATGTTGAAGAACTATTTGAATTGATTGAGAAATAGAAACTTTCGTGGAACTTTAAAAATCGCTATTGGTTGATCCTTGCCCTGTTGCATGCAGTATTTATCTGCGAACAAGGATTAACTAATTAGCTACAAAACGAGGAACTTTTAGGTTCTGTCTATTTTAACATTAACCGCATTGAGCCCTTTAGGACCCTTTACAACTTCGAATGTTACTTTATTGTTCTCTTTGATTGAATCAAGCAATCCGTTTATATGCACAAATATACTCTCCTGAGTTGCCATATCTTTAATAAAACCGTATCCTTTAGAATCGTTAAAGAAAGATACAATTCCTTTTCTTATGGTTTCTTCAACTTCAGATACCCTGTTTTTTGGAATACTGATTTCAATGTCTTCAGCGTTTACTTTTTTTCTAAGCGTTAAATCCGGTGGTGTGGAAGTGATATTTCCATATTCATCTACATAAGCAATCATATCATCAAGGTTGTTACCGTCCCTGCTGCTTTCTCTTCTTTCTAATCTTTTTTTCTCTTTATCTTTTCTGTTTTTCTCTTTTTGTTTTCGTACTTCTTTTTTATTACTGGTTTCCTTCGATCTACCCATAATTTTCTTTTTCGTGATTAATTGTTAATACTCTGTGTTCATATAAGTTATAGCAGTTTTAAAAGTTGTATCAATAAGCGTAAAAGCACCTACAACTTTCTTAGACTAACATTTGCCAACTTGTATAATGAAAAATTTTGCGAAAATTTTGTCTGGCCGATGTTGATACAAAAGTAATTTAAAACTTGGTTGTTTCAGCATAATTTCCCAATTCATATCGAATAATACTCCGGATAACCTTGTTTACCGGCATAGAGACCAAGAAAATTTTCAGAAATTATAATTTAAATGAATAGTTTATCAGATTGGAGAATCAATTACATCATTCATTAGGCTCAAATATGATATGCCTCATCCTAGGCTGAATAAACAAATAAACAAAAAACCTTTCGGAGCTGTCATGCAGCGACGAAAGGCTTATAAACCTTAGTTATTAAATATAAACTTAAATGTGTTTTATATTTGAGAGGGTTTATTGTTTGTATCTGAGTTCAAAATAAGTGAATATGGCCGGATAATTTGAATCGTTTACTTCTGTCTTAAATTGGCCATCTTTAAATACAACATAATTTTCCATCTTGTAATCATCAGAAACATTAAAGCCAAACTCCCTATTATTATCTGAGTCAATATCTGTAGAATACTTATAAAGTTTTAATCCTCCTTTGGTGATAACAAGCTCCATAAATGCCTCTTTGTCCGTTGGTTTATCATTTTTATAAACCGGCAGTTTATCATAAATCTTTCCATTAGCTTTAATTGTTTTGATTTGCGCCACAGGAAGTAGCAGTTTCTCACCATTTTGAAGAACAACTTTAATCTCATTATTTTTAAATGCGATACGCTTGCAATGAGTTAATTGTCCGCTAGTTGAAATATAATAATTAGATTCCATTGTTATTGCCGATACAGATGTCCCAATCAGTATGCCAATCATTGCTGTAAAAAATAAAGTTTTCATTTTTTGGTCCTCCTTAAGTTTTATTGCTGTAAAAATACACCGATAAATTCTCCCGAACCAAATGAAATCGACTACTTAAGGGAACAAAACGTTGTTTCAACCTAGCTAACAGAGCAAGTGTTTCACCGATTAAAATCTTTAATTTGGCGATTACATTTTAGTTATCCGATTTCAATTTTTACCTTTATGGAAAAGAATCAACAATGAAAACCAGGATATTAGTTCTAATTTTAAATTTATTTTGGTTAAACGTTGTCCAGGCTCAGAACAATATTGGTAAGTTTTCGAATTTCAGTATAAAGGAAGGCCTTTCGCAAAGTACTATTTTCGATATCTTCCAGGATAAAAAAGGGCTGATGTGGTTTGGAACAGATGACGGACTCAATAAATTCGATGGAAAAAAATTTACGATTTATAAAAACAATTATCGTAACAGCAATAGTCTGTCAGACAATGGTGTTTTAAAAATTTTGATGGAAGATTCCCAAAATAATCTTTGGATTCTTACTAATGATGCGACCATTAACGAATTCAATTTACTTACACAACAATTTCACAGATTTATATCTACCAATAATAATGACACCAGTCTTTGTCCATTTAATCAATTATTTTCCATCGCAGAGGATAAGGATAAGAATGTTTGGATTACAACGTCTGCAGGTGTTTTCAAAATTAATCGCCATAACCAAAAAATAAAAAAATATCATCCGCTAAAAAGTTCCGGAATTTTAGAGAAAGGTATTTTCCCCAGGTTAAAAAAAGATGCAAAGAATAATTTATGGTTACTGACCATGAATGGATTATGCAGATACGATGATCAAAAAGATGGGTTTGTATGTTACACTAAACCAATTATTCCGGATAATAGAATACTTAAATTAATAGAGGACAGCAAAAAAAATATTTGGATAGTTACCATGAAAGGACTATGTCTCTACAACAATGAATCTGATAAATTTTTAGGCTTTCCTTTTCCTGAGAATTATGCGACCTCCTTTTCTGAAGGTGCAGATATCCCTACTTTTTATGATAATTTTGGAAATATCTGGATTGGAAGCAATAACGGTCTTATAAAATTTAATATCTTAAACCGGCAGTTTCAGCTTTACAATCATTCCTCTGTTTCAGGTTCGCTATCAAAAAATATGATCAATACAATTGTAGCGGATAAATACAATCGTGTTTGGATTGGTACGGCAAATGGATTAAACCGGTATTTGCCGGCAACCGATAATTTTGTAAACTTTTATCACAATCCTGCGTCAAAACAAAGCAATTTCATTTCGAACATCATTCCATTGTATAATGGCGAAATTTGGTTATTGGGGATGAAATACACTTCTTCCCATGCATTTACAATTAGCACGTTAAATACCAGTACAAATAAACTTGAAATTATTGAAAACAATAAATGTGATTCCCACTCGATACCAACTTCTTTGGTAAATAACCCCTTTGTTGATAATTATGGTAATTTATGGCTGGGAACCTATGTCAACGGCATTATAAAATATGCACCTCAAACCAACAAGTTCAAACATTTTCAAAGTGTGGCAGATAATCCTAAATCATTGGGTAATCATAATGTCTTTGGATTTGCAGAGGAAAAATCAGGTGATATTTTGATAGCCTTGGATGATCAGGGCTTATCTCGCTTCGATACCATTTCAGAAACATTTACCAATTTTAAACCCGATTTAAAATTGAAAAAAGAAAGTCAATATAGTTTTCTGAGTATGTTAACAGACCACACTGGTAATATCTGGATTGCCACGCTGGGCGCAGGATTGGTTAAATATAATGCACAAACCGGAAAATCAAAAATTTACTTTTATAATTCAAAAAAAACAAACGAAAGTGTTATAAAGTGGATGATCATGGACAAAGCCGGCAAACTATGGCTGGCTCCCTATATGGATGGGATTGATATTTTTGATCCCATTAGTGAGACCTATGTCAATATTCATCACGACCCAAAAAACATCAATAGTTTATCCAACGACATGGTATGGGCGATAGCCGAAGACAAATTTCATAACTTTTGGATTTCTTCTGAAGGATATATCGATTGCTATAACCCCGCAAATAAAGAATTTCAACACTTTAAGTCAAACAGTAATGGTAATTCCGGTATTCTCGTAAATAAGGCCATATGCATTTATGCAGATAACAATGGAAATATATGGTTTGGTACAACTGGCGGAGGATTAAGTGAATTCGATCATACCACAAACCGGTTTACCCACTTTACTGAACTTGACGGTTTAGCAAACAACACTGTATATGGGATTGTAGAGGATGATCAAAGCAACTTATGGCTAAGCACCAACAGGGGTATCTCAAAATTCAATAAACAAAAACATACTTTTATTAATTATTTTGAGAATGCCGGCGTTCAAAGTGACGAATTCAACCAATACTCTTTTTTTAAAAGCAGTACTCATCAAATTTACTTTGGCGGAATTAATGGTTTTAATGTTTTCAATCCTTCAAACATAACCCAGGATACCATTACTCCCAATACCATACTTACCGGCATTAATATATCAGGAAAAGAAATTCAGGTAAATATGAGGGGGGATAATGAACTGCCTAAAGTCAGTCTGGTAAAGGATGGTTCAAGTTATTACTTACCGGTAGATGCCCCTTACCTGAAAGAAGTTACAATTCCGTACCATGTAAAAGTATTTACGTTGGAATTTATAACTACCATGTACAATGAGTCTGACAGATGCACTTTTAAATACAAAATGGAGCATTTTGACGCAGACTGGAACTATGTGGGGAATAAAAATTTTGCAACATACACCAACCTTCCTGCTGGTAAATATGTTTTTAAAGTAGCCGCTGCAAATAGCGATGGATTTTGGAATCCAAAGTACTATGAATTAAAGATTACCATTGTACCCCCTTTCTGGAAATCGTGGGGGTTTATTACGGCGGAAATATTATTAATTATTTTACTGATAAGGCTATATATATATATGCGAATACAAAATTTAAAACGTCATAAAACCATTCTTGAAAAGAGAGTCAAAGAAAGAACAAAACAAATTGAAGAAAAAAATGAAGAACTTCGAATTCGGAATATAGAAATATCAAAACAGAAAGAAGAGATTACTTTTCAGGCAAATCAGCTAAAATCTGAGATGCAGCTTCAGAATAAAATAAGCGAAATCGCATTATTACGTTCTCAAATTAATCCGCATTTTCTTTTTAACACATTGAATAATATCTATTCGCTGGTAAATAAAAATTCGGACAACGCACCCTCTGCTGTTATGAAACTTTCTGAATTGATGCGTTACATGCTTTACGAAGCAAATACAGATAAGGTATCGCTGGAAAAGGAAATTAATTATTTAAAGAGTTTCATTGAACTTCAGTTATTGCGTACAAAAAATAATGACTTTGTAGAATTCAATATCATTGGAAATATTTATGGAAAATCAATCACACCTATGATTTTCATTCATTTTATCGAAAATGCATTTAAACACGGAAGTAAAATTAATCAAAATCCTGGAATTTTGATTAATTTGCATCTTGATGAAAATTATTTAAAATTTGATATTACCAATACCTATCAGAAAAACGGAATAATCAATAAAGATCAGACTGGAGGTATTGGTTTGAAAAATGTGATCAGGCGTCTTGAACTAATATATCCAAATAAACATACGCTCGAAATTTCGGATAGTGATGGGTATTTTAAAGTCAAGCTCGAATTAACCCTTTTATGAAAATTGATTGTATTGCCATAGATGACGAACCGCTAGCCCTTGATATTATTAAGGATTATGCTTCGCGTGTACCTTATCTGAACCTGCTCGGCACTTTCGATAATGCCCTGGAATCATTGGAATTTCTAAAAAACAACCACATAGACCTGCTGTTTCTGGACATACAGATGGAAGAACTAACCGGAATACAATTAATTTCAATATTAAAAAATAAGCCCCATATCGTTTTTGTTACGGCTTATGATCAATTTGCTGTAAAAGGGTATGAGCTCGATATCATCGATTATCTCTTGAAGCCCATTTCTTTTGAGCGTTTTCTAAAAGCCGCAGACAAAGTGTACGACCGTATAAAATCAACTGCTGAAAAGCTTCCGTTAACACCTGATAAAAACCAGAACAATCCTGCCGAATATTGTTTCGTAAAAACAGAATTTCATCTCGAAAAAATCAACTTTTCTGACATCCTTTATATCGAAGGTATGGGCGACTATCTGATGATTCACACTACCACCCGCAAATTAATGACCTTACAAAATTTCAAAAAGGCGGAAGAAACTTTCCCCACCAATAATTTTTGCAGAGTGCATAAATCCTATATGGTGGCCATTAGTAAAATAGAGAGTATTGAAAGGAACCGCATTAAAATTGGAAACATGCTGATCCCTATCAGTGAAAGTTACAAGAAAGATTTTTTTGAAAGAATTGAAAAAAAGGGATTTATGTAATTGATCTTTTAAAATTCATATATAACCACCATTAGCATTTAAAAAATTGACTTAACTTTGAGCAACCTGAAAATATAAAGTGTTGAGCAAAAAGTTAAACCAATTAATCAATTTGCTAAATAAGGAACTGGGACTTTTCCTAAGTATCAGTCTTGGTGTATTTTTGTTTGTGCTGTTTTTTCAACCTTTTCCGGTTGAAAGGTTCGATTTTACTAACAGATTGATATTTGTAGCCGGGTTAGGGGCAATTGTCTTTTTGTTTATGGCGCTTGTTCGGGTTGCTTTCCCGTGGCTCATGAAAATTAACGACCAAAACAACCATAAACTTGATCTGCCTTCTTATATCGTAGGGTTTAGCATATTAGCACTCGCCTCGGTTGCTTTTGCCTTTTACCTCCGTTTTGTGGGTTCTGTAGGTATCAACTTTGCCATTATGATCAAGGTGGTTTTAATATGTTTAGCGCCGGTGGTGGTATTGCGACTTTATGATGTCATTTATGATCTGGAACAACAGAACGAATCACTCCTGATTGAAAAAAAAATAATTCAAAAGCAGGTTGAACAATACGAAGAGGATTATCTCAACAAATCCGTCGAATTTATTTCAGAGAACAATTTTGAGAACTTAACGCTACTTATTGCAGATGTCGCTTTTATTAAATCGGCCGATAATTATGTGGAAATTACATATAAAGAAGGAGGTTATTTCAAGAAGAAGCTCATTAGAAACACCTTACGAAGCATTGAGCTACAATTAAAGCCATATTCCAATTTTATTCGTTGTCATAGAATATGTATCGTCAATGTACATTATATTGATAAACTTGATAGAAATTACAATAATCACTGGGTCACCATCAAAGGATTTCCCGAACAAATTCCTGTTTCACGTCAGTATTTGCTGAAACTTAAAGAATCCATTTAACATTTAAGTTTTAGGCGTTAAACGAACACGCTATTCATCAACTTCCTGCAAAAAAAGGGGCGAATAACACTCGCCATTGTTATTTGAAACTGACCACATAATTGTTGATTTTATTGTTCATTAGTCCCATTTTTTTCCAAAAAACATGATAAGGAAATAAATTTGTTGTGTCAATAATTATAAGGATTTAAAGTTTATTGAATGGCAATGTAAGCTTCAGACTAGATTGAAATGCAATCAATACTTAAATCCAAAAAATATAATAATAATAAAATAATATGGAAGCAATATTAGAAAGGCCAACCACCAAAGACAGATCATGGGAAAAAATAGTGATGAAATATGCACATCCCGATCTGCGCAAGAGCATTTGGCAATTGTGTAATTCAATCATACCGTACCTGTTACTCTGGTTTTTAATGTACCAGAGTTTACAATATTCTTACTGGGTAACTCTCCTGCTAGCTTTGCCTGCTTGTGGATTTCTTATCCGGATATTTATCATTTTTCACGATTGCGGCCATGGATCCTTCTTCAAATCAAAACGAACCAACGATGTGGTTGGTATGATCTGTGGCATATTAGCTTTTACCCCTTATCATAAATGGCACCAACAACATCACGTGCATCATGTAACAGCAGGAAATCTCGATAAACGAGGAATGGGCGATGTTTGGACCATGACCTTAGATGAGTATCTGCAATCCAATTTAAGAAAACGGTTCTTTTACAGAGTTTTTCGTAATCCGCTCATTATGTTTACATTTGGACCGATTTTTGTAGTTTTAGTTCAGAACCGGTTATCAAAAAAATCGATGTCTAAAGGAGAACGTAGAAACATTTATTTTACAAACTTTATCCTTTGCTTAATGGCCATAGGAATTAGCATGTTAATAGGATTTAAAGCTTATCTGTTGATCCAGTTGCCTATCATATTAATTTCCCATAGCATAGGACTTTGGCTATTTTACATACAGCATCAGTTTGACGATGTTGAGTGGGATAGAAATGTTGACTGGGATTACAAAACGATCGCCTTTACAGGCTGCTCTTTTTTAAAATTACCGGCAATTTTTCAGTGGTTTACAGGTAATATTGGTTTTCACCATGTTCATCACTTAAGCTCAAAAATACCAAATTATAAACTAGCCCAATGTCACAACGAAAATGATCTGTTTAAAGATGTTAAACCTATTCTGTTATTTTCGACTTTTAAGGCTTTACAGCTTAGCTTGTGGGACGAAGCAAATCGTAGAATGATACGGTTTAGAAAAATAGCCTTGCCCGCATAAAAAAATTGCATGCCTAAAAAAGCAGGCTGCTAATTCCTCTATTGCCTCACCCCCTCCCTCTCCTGAAGTGATAGGGAGTAAGTTCCTGAGCTTCAATAAGCATATTATTTTCTCACAATATACCGTACTGAAAAAAATTAGAAATAACATAAAAACTTAAAGCAGAGCGACCTCCCCTCTCACTTCAGGAGAGGTGAGGTCGATTTTAACATCATTCGTTCAATCGCCTTCAAATTCCACCATCGTA
>CAYZNC010000151.1:0-13868 GCA_964478555.1 uncultured Bacteroidales bacterium
TAATCTTAAATCTTCTTTCCTGTATAAAAGAACTGCTTTTGTTTTCATAAATTTCAGTGTTCAAATTAATTCAGCATATTTTGGCCACCGGTAACAGGAACAGCCTGACCAGTTTCATATTCCTGTTCAATGATGTAATAAATGGCCTTCATCACATCATTCACGGTGCAGCCTCTTTTAGCTGGCACCTGTGCCTCATAAAACTTCTTCACATCTTCGATAGTTTTAGCGCCAGGCACCTTTCCTGCATTCAGGTATTGCACAAATAGCCCATTGTTGGGATCGCTCCATAATGGACCGTCGAAAAAATTGCCGGGACAAATGGAATTTACTTTGATATTAAATGGCATGAGTTCCATTGCAAAAGATTGGGTAAGCCCTATGCCACCGAATTTTCCACCTGCATATGCAAAGTTCTTGTTGCTACCCTTCAACCCCGACTTGGAGTTGATTTGAATAATGTCTGTGAAATACCCTTGGATATATTTCGATTGTAGTTTCATGATTTCCGATGCATACTTTACACACAGAAAATAGCCATTATAATTTACTTTTGTAACTAAGTCAAAGGTTTCAGGAGTCATTTCTTCCAATCCCCCTGCTTTGAGAATACCCGCATTGCTAATAAAGACATCTAAGCCTCCGAAATGTTTTACGGTTTCAAAAACCAGACTTTTAACTGATTCTGCAACTGAAACATCGGTTTTAACAAAAACAGCACGATTGGAAGCAGATTGATTGTTCAGTTGTTCGGCAAATGCAGTTCCTATAACTTCGTTAATATCAGCAATCACCAAATTTGCCTGTTGCTTAAAAAGATCTTCCGCAATACCTTTACCAAAACCCTGCGCTCCACCTGTGATAATAACCACTTTTTGTGAAACCTTTCCGTTCGGTTGAATCGTTTCCGTTTTTCGAAGTTTTGATAAATAATCCTTTTCTGCATTATCCAGGAAAATCAGCGAAGCTTCACTATCAAAGCCCATCTTCACTTTCTTTTCAAATTCTTTTAATAAGTTGACTGTCCTGGCGCTGTTCTCACAAACTGCAATCAACCCTAGATCTTTAATAAGAATTAACTCGGGTTTAGCATGATTTTCTTTCTCGTATACCGCAAGCTTTTCAACCAAAACCTGTAAAATATTTTCAGCACTATCCATATACATCACAGGTAAACCCGACAATGTTAACTCGCCGGGAGTAACGGGTTCTGCAAATGGTTTGAATGTTTGCATATTTTGACTGATCATCGTTATTAAACTATTGTTCAGTATTTTCGCCACTTTTATTTTTTCACCTGATAATATCATCCGGAGGGCTGGCAATATTTGAATTGCACTTTTGTCAATGGGCAACTCATCTATAGCTATTTGGCCGTTTATAGTTGTTTCAATATCCGAGTAATAACTATTGAATAATTGTCGTATCTCTTCCAAAGAAAGCGAAGTAAGATTTTTTGTTGTTTTTTTCCTACTCCAGATGTCTTGTATCTCTTGTTTCATGCTTTTCTCGTCTTGTTTCTTATATCTTGTTTCTTATATCTGCCCTTAAAGTCTATTTAAATACCAATCTACCACTGCCTTTCCCAATTCTATGTGTGCGTTCTTTTCTGCCATCTTTGCCAGACCGGATGAAGCGATATAACCTTCTGCACCTTTTGCTATAAGGTATTGGTGGGCAGCTATTACACAAGCATTTTCATATGAAATGGTCATTAATTCGTCATCTAGTGGCTTGTTGCCTCGTGTAACAACCGTAAGGGGGATAAGATCAGGCGTATTGTGCTCGGTACCGAATAAAACCACAAATCCTTTAGTATTGAAGAATTGTACAAATTTTTTCAGAACATCGAAATCATTTCTGTTCGGAATAAGTTCGATGCAGGCAACGTTATGTTTCAGCAGTTCATCATGCAAATGCTGAAAATCCGATTCAAACTCGGTTATTTTTCCATTGCTGTCATCAAGAAGCACCGGATAACAGGGAATTCCGCCTGCATTAACAATCATTTTTATTAACAAATCGATACCCAGAAATGATTTTTCATTTTCTTCTACAAAAGCCTTACCGCCAGCCTTAAGCAGGTTTCCACGAATTTCATTTTCAAGCGATGGATTATCGGTAAGTTTTGATTTCAAAGGTTTACCAAACATTTTCTCAAATGCTTGCACTTGTTGGTTTGCCTCACTATATTTTTCGAACACTCCAATTCGAATTGCTTTGGCAATATGGCGTTCACGAACCAATTCTTTTGCATAAGCTTTTTTCACATCTTTGTAATTCAGCTCAATGGCTATATCTGTTTGGAGAAACCATTTATTTACCTTTTCTATCATGGCTTTTACCTGTACCTGGCTTTCATCGATAACTTCATCCAGGGTTTTTTGATAGGATTCATCCATAGAAAAGGGGTACTTCAGTCCTTTGCCAGTAAAATAGATACGCCCTGGATTATTGGGGTCGTTGATGCGGATATTATTTACTTGTGCTTCCTTAAGCAAACCGATAAATTCAACATTGAACAATGGAAATACCTTATTTTTAATGGCGTTTTCGTAAAATGAGGTGTAACCATCGGTCACATAAAAATCGTTGATGCCTAACATCTTTACGTTTTCATTGACCGCCAAAGCAAATGCCTGTTCTATACTTTCGAATGAGCTGAAATAGTATGGTGTATGAACGTGTCCATTAACCTTGTAAACTGAATGATTAGGCTGATTTCTATACCTTTTTAACAATTCCTCCCGGTCTGGAAAAGATTTCAATAGTTTCATTTTAAATTATTAATTATTAGGTTATTATTTCAATTCAACCTCAAAAACATTATCAAAATCCTTTGTAAACGAATAGTTTTGGGTTGTTGGCCTTTTAAGAAACAGGTAACGACTGGCAGGATTTGGGTCCAACCAAAAGGTTTCCTGCTTAACTTCTGAACCATCGCTGAGCAAAGTTATCCGCTTGATTTTATCGCTGAAAGTGGTCAGGTTAATTCGATCGCTTATCAAGTCAAGACGGTGCATGTAAAGGAATTTGCCATGTTGCGTGAATCTACCCCATTCAGGTTTATCAAAACCAGCAGTTGTGCTACATCCATAAATGCTTGCTCCGTTTTTTTTCATCCATTTACCAACTTCGCTGAGGATTTGAATACTCTCATCGGGGAAATTGCCTCTGGCATCGGGTCCTACATTAAGTAACAAGTTTCCGCCTTTGCTGACACAATTCACCAAAGTGCTAATTACTATTTCAGGAGATTTCCAATCGTTATCTTTGCGGTTATACCCCCAGGAATTATTAAGTGTCATGCACGTTTCCCATGGAACTGGTCTGCCTTGTTTGTCTATCATTGCCCTATCGGGAATTTGTTGTTCGGGTGTAAAAAAATCGCCGAAAGCAAATGCCTTATATTTATTAGTAGTATCGTTTTCAACTAAGCGGTTGTCTATGATAACATCCGGTTGATAACTTCGAACCATTTTAATTAGTTCGTCGGCTTTCCATTTTTCAGCATTATAGTCTCTATAGGAAAAATCAAACCAAATAATATCAAGCTTTCCATAATTGCTTACCAATTCTTTAACCTGAGCATGCATAAACTGAAGATACCTATCCCAGCTGGGCTTTTCATCTTTGAATTTGTCATTACCACGCATGGGATGGTAAGGATCGTTAAACTTTGGGTAATCAGGGTGATGCCAGTCGATTAAAGAAAAATACAAGCCTACTTTCAGACCCTCAGCTCTAAATGCTTCGAGATATTCCTTTACCAAATCGCGTTTACAAGGTGTATTGGTTGATTTATAATCACTTTGTTTGGTATCCCAAAGTGCAAATCCGTCGTGGTGCTTGGCAGTCATAACGGCATATTTCATACCTGCTGCTTTGGCTACTTTTGCCCATTCACGAGGATTGTAATCGACAGGATTAAATTCGTCAAAATACTGCTGGTAGTCTTCATTTGACATTTTTTCAATGCTTTTTACCCATTCACCCCGCGCAGGAATGGCATACAATCCAAAATGAAGAAATAGCCCGAAGCGCGCTTCCCTCCACCACTGAGTACGCTGCATAGAAGCTTCGTAACCCGTGATTGATGGCTTCTGTGCGATAGTTATTGTCAAACAACCCAACAGAAAACAAAACAATAAGATTGACTTTTTCATTGTGTTTATAATTAGTAACCTTTCAACTACAGGAAACTGTGCATGGCCCTTCGACTCCGCTCAGGGACCACCTCCAATTCCATCAATGATCAATTTCGACTCTCAGGGACCATCTGGTATTACGGATGAATGATGGTCAAGTATCTTTCAAATTCTCCATTCCACTTTGCTACGTTTTGCGGCATAAAGCTTTCGGATTCGAACGAATTGCGACTGATGGTGCGAATCTCACTCAGTGATGAAACATGTCCCAATGCCTTTGCTTGCAACAAAATATTTCCAATGGCCGTAGCTTCTGAAGGACCTGTAATTACCGGAATCCCCAGTGCATTTGCCGTGAGCTGACATAGCAATTTGTTTTTGGCACCTCCGCCTATCACAAAAAGTTTTTCAATGGAAGGATCCGCGAAACTATTTAGCTGATCCAATACGAAACGGTATTTCATGGCCAGACTGTCAAAAATACACCGCACAAATGCTGCATGATTGGCTGGTATAGGTTGTTTTGTTTTTTTGCAGTAATTGGCAATAGCCTCAGGCATGCTTGCAGGATTGTAGAATTCAGGTGCATCTGTGTCTATAAGTATACTGAACGGTTCTGCCTTTTCAGCCATAGCCGTTAGCTGTTCATAGGTATAGTTATGTTCTGCGTCCCATGCCTTTTTACATTGCTGCAATAGCCATAACCCACTGATATTTTTAAGAAAATTATATTTCCCTTCCACGCCACCTTCGTTGGTAAATTCCTTTTCTGCAGAATTTTCATTAATAATTGGCTGGTCAACTTCTATTCCCATGAGTGACCATGTTCCGGAACTCAGATAAGCCCAATTATTACCTTCGGAGGGAACTGCTGCGATAGCCGATGCAGTGTCGTGAGAAGCAATTGCAATCAATGGTATGGATGATATTCCTGCTTGCTGACAAATATCGTCATTTACAGGCCCTACAATGGTTCCCGGAAGAATAACCGGGTGCATGATGTCTTTTTCAATGCCAATAGCACCGAATAATAATTCAGACCACTCACGAGCAAAAGGATCTAGTAATTGAGAGGTAGATGCAATGGTGAATTCGGATTTAAGAACTCCGGTAAACAGATAATTAAGTAAATCCGGAGTAAATAACAAGTCCGCCGTAATCTCCATCAATGGCGATTTGTTTTCCACCATCGCATACAGCTGAAAGATGGTGTTAAACTGCATCAATTGTATGCCGGTGAGCAGATACAATTTCTTTTTGGACATCACTTTTTGGGCAAATTTGTCAATCATCCCATCAGTCTGATGGTCGCGATAGGCATATGGCATGCTCAGCAATGTACCATCTTTGTCCAGCAAGCCAAAATCGACACCCCAGGTATCAATAGCGATTGATTCGAAAGCTAATTTTTTTGCGACACTGCAAATCTCAAGGCTTTTTTTTAATTCCTCAAAAATGCTGAAAATATTCCAATGATAACGTCCCCTGATATTGTAACATACATTTGGAAAACGGTTTACTTCCGTTAAATGAAGTTTACCGTTGAGGAGCGACCCATGAATAGCCCTCCCGCTTTCAGCGCCCAGATCGAATGCAAGATAATTGTGCTGTGCCATAATGCCGATATTTAAATCCCAAGCCGGTTCCTTTTCAGCTTTTCAAGTTCGGTAAAGTTATGTTTAACGGTATGTCCTTTCAAAGGAACAATTTTTTCGTGAATTGCATCAATAATCCAATCGGGTTGCGGGAAGTAATATTGTTCCAATTCGTGGGCAGGAACAATCCAATTACGTGAACCCACAACAACAGGGGGAGCATCCAGATCATCGAAGGCAAGTTCCGTTATGTTTTGTGCCATATCGTTTATAAACGAGCCTCTGGTATTGGCATCACTGATCAATATAATTCGTCCGGTTTTTTTAACAGAAGCGAGCACTTTCTCATAATTAAATGGAACAATACTCCGTGCATCAATTATTTCACTTTCTATATTGTACTTTGATTGTAGTGTTTCCGCAGCTTTTAAAGCTGTATAAAGGGTTGACCCAATAGTTAAAATAGTTATGTCTTTCCCTTCCCGTTTTACATCAGGTTCACCCATTGGAATTTCATAATATTCTTCAGGAACTCCACCCTTGTGGAACATTTCACCAATATCGTAAATCCGCTGGCTTTCGAAAAAGATTACCGGATCGGTTCCTTGCAAGGCTGAATTCATCAGTCCTTTTGCATCATAAGGTGTCGCAGGAAATACCACTTTGAGACCCGGAATGTGTGCAACTAATGACGACCAGTCCTGTGAGTGTTGAGCTCCATATTTTGAGCCAACAGAAACCCTGATAACAACAGGCATTTTAATTACATTGCCGCTCATAGATTGCCATTTGGGAAGCTGATTAAACACTTCGTCGCCGCAACGTCCCAAGAAATCGCAATACATAATTTCAGCAATAACTCTACCGCCGCACATTCCATAACCAATAGCTGTTCCTACAATAGCACCTTCAGAAATAGGTGAATTGAATAAGCGATGATAAGGCAAGGCTTCGGTTAAGCCACGATATACGGCAAATGCCCCACCCCAATCACGATTTTCTTCTCCATATGCCACAAGTGTTGGATCTTTGTAGAACCGGTCAATAATTGCTTCGAATAAACCATCACGTAACTGATACATTTTGGCCTTCGAAACGGGTTTACCTTCATTATCCAAATGGAACCGTGCTTTTGTTTTCAACGATTTCACCCGTGGATTTTCTTCTAATGGAATAAGTGATTCCGGTGCGCGGTCCTCCATTTTATCAACAGAGCCGTTCGAAAAGATCATTTTACCAATTAATTCAGGATCGGCAACAAGATTCATCCTTGGCGATACTTCATCATTGATAGCTAATTTAAGGGTATCCGTAATCTGGCTGATCATGGATGTTTTAATATTTTGGAGCGCTTCTGCAGTTACAATTTTAGCGCTTACCAATTCATTACCAAACCAGCTTATGGAGTCCTCTTTCTGCCATGCATCAACTTCTTCCTTACTCCGGTATGATGAGGCATCAGAAGGCGAGTGGCCGCTGTATCTGTAGGTAAGTGTGTCGAGTAAAACCGGACCATTCTTCTCTTCCAGTATTTTTTTCTTGCGGGCAAATGCATCAATAACCGCAAGGGGATTATAGCCATCTACGCGCTCAGCATGCATCATTTCCGGGTTTACTCCGGCCCCAATTCGTGCAAGAATTCCATAACCCATCGTTTCGCCACAAGTTTGACCTCCCATACCATATTGGTTATTCATAAAATTGAATAAAATGGGCAATCCACCTTGTTGGCTACCATTCCAAAGTTTTTTGAACTGATCCATGGTCGCAAAGCTAATGCCTTCCCAAACAGGACCACATCCCATAGATGCATCACCGATATTGGCAACCACAATGCCATTTTTACGATTAACTTTTTTATACAAAGCGGCACCCACTGATATATCGCCTGACCCTCCAACAATGGCGTTGTTTGGGTATACTCCAAAAGGCGTAAAGAAAGCATGCATTGAACCACCCAACCCTTTATTGAATCCTGTTTCGCGAGCAAATATTTCCGCTAAAGTTCCATATAATAAAAACTTAATGCCCAGATCTTTGACAGAGCCTTTATGATTTTTTTCGACAACTTTCAACGTTGATCCATCGAAAAATTTGGTCATTATTTGCTGAAGTGAATTATCTTCCAATTGGTGAATAGCCGATAATCCTTTGGCCAAAATCTCACCATGACTACGATGGGAACCAAAAATAAAATCGTTCACAGTTAAATTGTAGGCCATGCCTACAGCAGAAGCTTCCTGCCCTATCGATAAGTGCGCAGGACCAGGATGGTTGTAACTAATACCGTTATATTCGTTCGCGATTTTAATTTGGTTCAGCATGGTTTCAAACTCGCGAATGATGACCATATCGCGATAAATGCGGATGAGATCTTCGTTCGAAAACTTTTTCCGTTCATCCGCAATCGTCTTATTGTACTGGTTTACAGGAATCTTCCCAAATTCAATAAATCCTGGTTTTCTTACACTTTTTGGATCAATCAGTTGTATTTTAGGCATATTATTTATTTTTAAAATTTTACCTCTAAGACACTAAGATTCACTAAGTTTTTTTCTTTGTGTCCTTCGTGTCTTTGTGGTTTCTTTATTCGTGAAATGAAAAAATAGTTTCTTTAAATATCTCTGAAACGGTTGGATGAGGAAATATGAGCTCCTCCAGGTCTTTCAGTCGCATTTGATTTTCTATAGCCATGGCTGCTCCGTATATCATTTCAGATGAAGGATTACCGATCATATGCACACCCAGCACTTCATCGTACTTTTCGCCAACAATTATTTTGCAGATGCCGGTTTTTCCTTCATTCTCAGCCACAAAACGTCCGGCATACACCATTTGAAGGCTTCGAACTTTATATTTAATACCGTTCTTTTTAGCCTCTTGCTCGGACATTCCCACACATGAGATTTCAGGATTGGTATACACTACGGATGGAATAGCATTGTATCGCATGGTATCATTGCTTCCCAATATATGATTCACGGCCACTTCACCTTCGCGGCTGGCTGTATGAGCTAACATCGAAAAACCTGTTACATCGCCGGCAGCATATACATTAGGAATGTTTGTACGACAGTTTTTGTCGATTTTGATTCCGCCCCTTTCTACCTCAACGCCCAATTTTTCCAGGCCAAACCCTGTAACCACAGGTTTACGGCCTACGCCAACAAAAACGATTTCCGAAGTAACAGATTCCGCTTTGCCATCCTTTTCGAAAATTACTTCTTCATTTTTTATTTCGGTAACCTTGGAGTTTAAATGGAAAACAACACCTTTTTTTGTAAACTCCGCAAGCAGAAAGGCACTGAGGTCGCTATCCAACCCGGGAAGAATCTCAGGCAGCATTTCAATAACCGAAACTTTTGTACCCATACTGCTGAAGAAACTGGCAAACTCCATACCGATAACACCACCACCGATGATCGTAATACTTTGTGGAAGTTTTGTAATATCAAGCAATTCGCGGTTAGTGTAAATCTTTTCTCTGTCAAGGCCTTTGATGGGTGGAACAAAAGCTTCTGACCCCGTTGCAACCAAAATGTTTTTACAGCTATATGTGTTTGGGCCTGCCTCTATATCAATGCCATCCACTTTGCGGTCAACAATAGAAGCATGTGTGCTAATTACTTCAACGCCAAATTTCTTCATAGTAGCGCCAATACCAGCAACCAGTTTGGTAACTACTTTGTTTTTCCGGGCCATGATTTTTGAAAAATCGAAGCTTACTTCCGGAATATTGATACCGTATTTCGCGCTTTCTTTAGCATTGTCGTATAGCTTAGCTGAATACAGCAAAGTCTTTGAAGGAATACAACCTTCATTCAAACAAACGCCTCCCAATTTCCTTTGGTCAAATAGCACCACTTTCAAACCCTTTTGTGCTGCCCTTTCGGCCGCTACATATCCGGCGGGTCCTCCGCCAATAATGCCTAAATCATAATTCATCATTAAATATTTGTTTTACTTCGTGATCTCCAATCACTAAAAATTAAAATTTTCAATTCCATTTTCAATTTCATTTTTAATTTCCTTCAGGAATAAGGTGGCGGGTCCCCCATCGAGGGCTCTATGATCGTAAGTAAGAGAAAGACCCATGAATGGACGGAAATCGAAACTACCATCGCCTTTGTCAACCGGCCGGTGAATAATGGTGCAAACTCCCAAAATAGCCACCTGAGGAAGATTAATAACCGGCGTAAATATTTCAACACCATAGGCACCAAGATTCGACACCGTAAATGATGCTCCGGTAGCACTGAGTAAATCGGGGTTTATTGAACCATTACGACAACTTTCAGCAATATTTTTCATTTGTTTGGAAAGTTCAATCAGGGTCATGTCGCTGGTATTCTTAACTACAGGTACCATCAACCCGCGTGGTGTATCAACAGCGAGACCAAGATGCACCTTGGCAAAAGTTCTTATCTGATTTCCAAGAAAATGACTATTTGCTGCAGGATGCTTAGCTAAAGCTCTGATCACTGCATAGCACACTAAGTCGTTTAAGGTAATTTGGGATAATGGGTTTGATCCAATCTGCGATTTGTTCGCCTTACGGAAAGCAATAAACTTAGTCACATCTGCACTCATGTGGTGAGTAAGCTGTGCTGAATTCTGCAGTGATTCGTGCATGGCTTTGGCAATAATTTTCCGGACATTGCTCAGCTTTGTATCAGTGTATTCGTCAGATGATTGCGTTGCAGCAACCAAATCTGACTGCAATGCACGACCTCCCATACCTGAACCCTGCATAGCAACAAACCCGGATTCATTGGCAATTTGTTGTGCTAATTTTGATAAGCGGGGGTTTTCTTTTGCTGTCTGTATATCGCGGCTGATTATTCGACCATTCGGGCCACTTCCCTGGATTAGCCTGAGATCAATACCTAATAAGGCAGCCTCACGTTTTGCCCTGGGAGAAACGGTGTGTGATGATTGTAATTCTTGTGTCGGATACTCAATCTCTTCTGTTACCCCCACAGATGACTCTTGCGATACTTTTTCCAAAGTTTGTTTTGTAGTGGTGGCTTGGGGTTTAAACGATTGAACGTCTTCTCCCGAATCGCCAATAACAGCAACATTAACCAATACCGGCACCTCATCTCCTTCCTGATAAAAAACGTCAAGCAGCATACCCTTTATTTTTGCTGTTTCTTCAAAGGAAGCCTTGTCTGTTTCATAAGCAAAGAGTAAATCGTCCACATTAACTTCGTCTCCTTTTTGCTTAAACCACTGGGTAATAATACAACTCTCTACTGATTGTCCCTGGCGGGGCATGATTACAGGTGTAGCCATTAATTTATTTGTTTTCTAGTGTTATTTTATTTACAGGTATTCTTACTTAGTCGTTATTAAATTATTAAATTTTAAATAAATATCCTATAAAAAAAGAGGACATGTAAATATTTATTGTTTATATTAATCTGAAAATTAATTTCTTGCAAATATAAAAATATAACTTGTATTTACACGTTCCAATTCCCAAAATTCTCAAAATAAATTATTTCTTAGCTCAAAATCGTTTAGCTACAAGACCTCAAAGGTTTTGAAAACCTTTGAGGTCTTACCCTATCGCGTAAATTAAAGATACTAAACTTTAGACAACCTTTTACAACCATCAACCTTGAATGTTTGTTTCTAGAACATAATATCAAAAGTAGTAAAATGGCTGAGAAAGTTTTTAGCAGGTACCAGATATTTGTCATAGCCCTTTTGGCAACTCTTCAGTTTACCATCGTTCTGGATTTTGCAGTATTGTCTCCTCTAGGAGCCCAGTTAATGCAAGTTTTGAATCTTACCACATCCCAGTTTGGGATGGCTGTGTCAGTGTACGCTTTTAGTGCCGGCATATCAGGATTGCTCACCGCTGGATTTGCCGATAAATTTGATCGTAAAAAACTTCTGCTTTTCTTCTATACGGGTTTTATCGTCGGTTCTTTCCTGTGCGGTATTGCACCCACCTATAAGTTTCTTCTGGGTGCAAGGATTGTCACCGGATTGTTTGGCGGCGTTATAAGTTCGATAAGCTTTGCTATTGTTACCGATTTATTCAGGATAGAAGTACGAGGCAGGGTTATGGGATTTGTACAAATGGCGTTTGCAACCAGCCAGGTGATGGGAATTCCTATAGGTTTATATCTTGCCAATAAGATAGGATGGCATGCTCCTTTTTTAATGATAACAGGTTTCAGTATATTGGTGTATTTTGCGGTTATGTTGTACTTGCAACCTATCGATGCCCACTTGAAAATACAATCGGATCAAAATGCCTTCCGGCACTTACTAAGGATTGCCGTACAACGTAATTATCTGCGAGCTTTTATTTTTAATACTTTGCTTGTTACGGGAGGTTTCATGCTTATGCCCTTTGGAAGTGCATTTAGCGTTCACAATCTAGGCATTTCCATTGAAAAGTTACCATTGTTATATTTTATTACCGGTATATTCTCAATGATGAGTTCTCCGCTAATTGGAAAATATAGTGATATATGGGGGAAATATTATATTTTCTTCATGGGTTCTATCCTCACCATGGCGATGGTATTGATCTATTCCAATCTGGGTATTACACCATTATGGTTTGCCATTGCAATAAATGTACTAATCATGACAGGCGCATTGTCAAGAATGATTTCATCTTCGGCGCTCATTACAGCAATTCCAACACCAGGAGACAGGGGAACCTTTATGAGTATAAACTCTTCCATTCAGCAATTATCAGGTGGGATAGCATCTGTTATTGCCGGTTCTATTGTAATTCAGTCAAAATCAGGCCCTCTGTTGCATTACAATATAATTGGGTACATCGTTGCAATATCTATAACCATTACAATAGGTATGTTGTATTACATTAATAAATATATATTACGAAAAGTGTTGTTATCGGCCCCTGTTTAACATGTCCGTTTTTATTTTAGTTTACTCATCCTTGTCGTTTGGATATTTAATCCATGGGACTTACTTTTGGAAACCAACAATAAGTAATATAACAATATGAAAATAGCTATCATAGGATCAGGTGGAGTGGGTGGATACTTTGGAGGCAAAATCGCCAAGGCTGGTTTTGAGGTAACCTTTTTAGTGCGGGGAGAACATTTAAAGGCTATGCAGACTCATGGCTTAACTGTTAAAAGTACGTTGGGCGACTTTCAGGTTGATTCAGTTAAAGCAACCGACAAAATTCAAGATATTGGTAAAGTTGATTTAATCGTACTTGCTATAAAAGCATGGCAAGTCAAGGATGTTTCAGCTGAGTTATCATCCATAATGACAGATACATCCGTAATTTTACCCTTGCAAAATGGTGTGTCAACCATCGATGATTTAAGAGAACACATTAGTGCAGGCAGAATTCTGAGCGGATTATGCAGGATCATTAGTAAAATTGAAGCCCCGGGGGTAATAAATCATTTTGGAGTCACACCAACCATAGTCTTTGGAGAGGTTGACAATTCAAGAACTGAAAGGGTACAAAAGATAAAAGATATATTTGATCAATCCGGCATCAACTGCAATATTTCAAAGGATATCAACACAGATCTATGGAAGAAATTCATCAGCATTTGTGTTAGTGGATTGTTAGCGATAACGAAAACCACGTATGGCGAATTGAGAGAATTAAAAGAAACCCGGCAAATGATGATTGAATTACTGAATGAGATCTATCAATTGTCAAAAAAAGCGGGCATTCAAATTGAACCTGATTTTTTGGAAAAAACAGTATCGTTTATTGACACTTTCCCTTATGATACCACCTCATCGCTAACCAGGGACATATGGGAAGGCAAACCATCCGAGATCGAATACCAGAATGGAACCGTGGTGAGACTGGGAAAAAAATATGGCGTGGATACGCCTATTAACAAATTTGTTTATCACTGTATTTTACCCATGGAAATAAAGGCAAGGCGAAAAACCATACCAGCGTAGGGGATGCGAATGTTGCACAACTATATATAATGAGATTCCTCGCTTCGTTCGGAATGACAGATTTATATAATTTGCATATTGATAGGTATTTCCATCGCTATTAGATATATGTCAGCCCTAACGGGCTTTGAAAGCACAGCACTCATTATGATTTTCTACCGATATACCAGCCCTAACAGGCTTTGACAAAGTACAT
>CAYZNC010000152.1:0-13812 GCA_964478555.1 uncultured Bacteroidales bacterium
TGATGAGCTTATTAAATTTTGTGAAAACTTAAGCGTAAAGCCCGAAGCGTTAAATGAAAAATTAAAAATTTTAGGAACCTCAGAGCTTAAACAAACTTGCAAACTCAAAGATATAATTTTACGGCCTCAAGTTAATTTTGATGATATTCGACCAGATCTTTTGGATTTGGATGAATTATTGAAAGGATTTGGTGAATCAGAACTCGAAATAAAACAATCTGCAGAAATACTTTTAAAGTACTCGGGTTATATTGATCGTGAAAGATTAATAGCAAATAAAATTAAAAGGTTAGAAGAGATTAAAATTAGTGACGATTTTGATTTTAAGAGATTAAAATCTCTTTCTACAGAAGCGCGTCAAAAGTTGACAAAAATTAAACCAGCAACAATAGGACAGGCTTCCCGGATTTCGGGAATTTCCCCTTCGGATATAAATGTCTTATTAGTTTCTTTGGGCAGATAATGTTCCACGTGGAACATTCTATTTTTAATCCTTTTGGAGGGGAAATTAGAAGGATGTTAGTGATGAATTTTCAAAGTTCGAATTAAAAAAGAATGAAATTGGAATCTTCACTTAATTATTTTATGAACAGGATAATTTAAAATTGTTCCACGTGGAACAATTTTCGGAGAATAGCCTAAATTTATTTTAAGTAGGGCGGAAGAAAAGTATTTTTAGCTTGGTTTGTACAAAATGAATTCTTTACAACGTATAGATTATCTTAATTCGATTGTTCAATCGTTACCGGAAAATCCTGGGGTTTATCAGTTTTTTAATACACAGGAGCAAATAATTTATGTTGGCAAGGCTAAGAATTTAAAGAGACGTGTTTCTTCCTATTTCCAAAAACAGCATCAAGATAATGGAAAGTTAAGAGTAATGGTCGGGAAAATTTACGATATACGTTATATTATTGTGGATACAGAATCGGATGCATTATTATTGGAAAATAATTTAATTAAGTCGTATCAGCCTCGTTACAACGTGCTATTGAAGGATGATAAATCTTTTCCATGGATATGTATTAAATATGAACGTTTCCCAAGAGTATTTTCAACACGAAATATAGTTAAAGATGGTTCCTTATACTTTGGTCCGTATACTTCAGTAGTGATGGTCCGGACTTTGCTCGATTTAGTTCGCCAACTTTTTCCATTACGAAACTGTAATTTAAATTTAACGGAGGAAAATATTAACGGAGGAAAGTTTAAGACTTGTCTCGAATTTCATATGGGAAACTGCAAAGCACCCTGTATAGGCAATCAAGCAGAACAGGAATATGACGAGTCCATAAATCAAATAAAGAATATTCTCAAAGGTAATATAGTTCAGGTTGTCGGTTATTTGAAAAATGTAATGAAGGATTATGCCGAAGTTTTCAAGTTTGAAGAAGCAGAAATTGTACGAAGGAAGATTGAGATACTGGAGAAGTTTCAAAGCAAATCAACTATTGTTAATCCTTCAATTGATAATGTTGAAGTTTTTTCTATCTCCGAAGAAAAGGATGTTGCGGCAGTAAATTTCATGAAAGTTATGAATGGAGCCATCATTCAATCGCATACCGTGGAGCTGGTAAAACGCCTTGATGAAAATACAGAGGAGCTTTTGGAACTGGCGATGATTGATATTCGGGAACGTTTTAAAGGAGATTCAAAAGAAATTTTGGTTCCTTTTGAGTGCTTTTTCAATTTTCCTGGGGTTACTATAACTGTCCCAAAAATAGGTGATAAGAAGAAATTACTTGATCTGTCACTTCGCAATACTAAGTATTTTTTATTGGAACGTCAACAACGAATGGAACGTCTTAATCCGGGAAATAAAATTTCGCGGATTTTAGAAAGGATTAAATGTGATCTTCATTTGATGGAGTTACCCACGCATATTGAGTGTTTTGATAATTCAAATATTCAAGGAACAAACCCGGTAGCTGCTTGTGTCGTTTTTAAAAATGGAAGTCCTGCTAAGTCCGAATACCGTCATTTTAATATTAAAACTGTTTTGGGTCCAAACGATTTTGCCTCAATGGAGGAGATTGTATTTAGGCGTTATAAAAGACTTTTAGAAGAAGGTTCCGGCTTGCCTCAATTAATAGTGATTGATGGTGGAAAGGGACAATTACATGCCGCTGTAAATAGCTTAAAGAACCTTGAATTGAATGGTAAAATAGCTATTATTGGAATTGCTAAACGCTTGGAGGAAATATATTTCCCTGGCGACACCGTACCTATTTATTTAAATAAAAATTCTGAAACGTTAAAGGTTATTCAACATCTGCGTAATGAAGCCCATCGATTTGGAATTACCTTTCACCGTGACAAACGGTCAGCCTCCATGATAGGAAGCGAATTGGATAATATTTCTGGGATTGGCCCTAAAACTGTTGAATTACTTTATAATAAATACGGTTCCCTATCAGCAATAAAGAATGTTCCATTTGAAGAAATAGAAAAGGTCCTTGGCAAAAAGAAAGCTTTATTGCTGAAAGATTTTTTGGGAGAAAAGGGAATTTACAGCTCATAGGTCACCCGTGTCCTTGAAGACCCCAAAAAACGAAACCAACTAACTAAAATTAAGGGGAACCTTATAATTAATTTAAAGTAAGTATTTACATTGTTACGACCAAATGATTGTAAGACTGTATTTAATTCAAGTTTCATAAATAAATTATTAGCTCAATGCGAGTAGTGGTTCAACGGGTAACATCTGCGTCTGTCGCTATAAATGATTTAGTTCATTCCTCAATAGGTAAGGGCTTGCTTGTTTTTTTAGGAATCGAGAGTTTTGATAGTGTTGAGGATATTGAATGGTTATGTCCAAAACTAATAAACCTTCGGATTTTTAATGATGAAAAGGGTGTGATGAATTTATCCATGAAAGATATTCAAGGAGAATTTCTCGTTATTAGCCAATTCACACTTCATGCGCTAACAAAAAAAGGAAATAGACCTTCCTATATAAAAGCCGCTAAACATGAAGTTGCCATACCGTTGTATCAAACTTTTCTAACTGCACTTGCTGAAAAATCAATGTTAACTGTAAAGGCAGGTCTGTTTGCCGCTGATATGAAAGTTTCTTTGTTAAATGATGGACCCGTTACTATACTGATAGATACGAAGAATAAGGAATAAGTAGTTGATAGATAGCATTTTATTTTATTTAATTTCAATAATAAATAAATATTACAAACTTCAGATGCAAATCCTGAAAAAATCATTAATTTTGCCGAAAATTTCCTAACAAATCAGTATGTTAAAGGGAATAACATTATTTATCTTGTTTTTAGGAACTGAAATGTGCCCTTTTGCAGCGTCTGAAAGCGTCAGCAAGAGAAGTATATGTTCTCGCGATAGCATTAATATCCCTCAAGTTCAGTTAGAAGTTTCCCCTGCTTCTGCTAAAATAAGAAGAAAAGAATCTGGTCAGTATAATCAGCATCAGCTTGATTCAATTTTTTCAATAAGCGACAAAAGAGAAAAAAGAATTGTGCTGTCGAAAAAAGGTATCTCTCAAAAAACTGACCAGCCAATAATTCCTGAAGATACCAGTTCGGTTTTAAATTTTGATATTCCTTATTTTCAACAAAAGCTTAGTTTTGATACATTGTGTAACGAAAACTTTCTTCACAGTATTGCGTATAAAAACATTTCTGATCATTTTGATACTTCGCTTTTCAGAAAATTTGGGGTGGATCAGAAAATTAGGACTGCTAAAGTAGTCGTACTTGTAGAAAAGAAAGAAGTTGTACAGGTTGTTCCTGGGAAAATTGGGAAAATTCGGGTTAAGGATTATACGAATTGGGTGCCATTAATTTTATTGGTATCGTTATTTGCCTTTGCTTTGATTAAAATTCAATACAAACGTTATGTTGACCAGGTGGTAAATTCTTTAATCAATTACCAGGTATCATTGAGGTTATTGCGCGAACGAAATGTATTATTTCGAAACATGTCATTAGGCATGAACTTGGTTTTTGGGCTGAATCTGGGATTATTCATCTTTTTTATTTTGCAAAATTTTGGAATTAAGCAACAATTTTCAGATAAGTTTTTGAATGTTTTACTCTATAGCGGTGGATTAATTTTATTGTATTCACTTAAATCTTTTATTTGTAGACTGATAGGTTATGTTTTTAAGGTTCAGTCTGAATTTATAGAATATGTACACAACATAAATCTTTTTAATAAAAATATTGGATTGTTCCTATTTCCGGTAGTTATAGCATTTCCCTACATTAATGAAAACTTAAGACCAGTGGTTATTTATTTAGGAATATCAATTTTGGCCATTATGGTTTTTTTAAGAACTGTCAGGAGTGTTCAAATTATTATGAGGAAAGGAGTCTCTTTATTTTATTTGATTTTATATCTTTGTGCCATTGAAATTTTACCTGTGTTACTAGTGGTAAAGTATTCTGCCACATTGGTTTAATAATTTAATACAAGTTGAAAACTTAAATTTTTACTACTTTGAAGATAAAAAAAATTCTAGTTTCGCAGCCACAACCTTTGGAACAGGAGAAATCCCCTTATTTTGAACTAGCCGAAAAGAATAACCTGAAAATTGAGTTCAGACCTTTTAGCTACATTGAAGGTGTGTCAGTTAAAGAGTTTAGACAGAGTCGGGTTGAGATCCTTTCTCATACTGCTGTGATCTTTACGAGTAAAACTGCAATTGATCATTTCTTCCGCATTTGTGAAGAAATGCGTGTGACGGTTCCTGATAACATGAAGTACTTTTGTATGAACGAATCTACAGCATTTTATCTTCAGAAGTACATCGTATATCGGAAACGTAAAATCTTTTATGGTAATGGCGCTTTTCCAGAACTTGTTGACCTTCTAATAAAACACAGAGAGGAAAAATTTCTTATTCCACTTTCGGATTCACATAAACCGGAAATTCCGAAATTGCTTGAGAAAAATAAATTGAAATATACCAAGGCCACCTTTTACAGGAATATCTGTTCAGACTTATCCGATATTGCCAGTGTAAAATTTGATATATTAGTTTTTTACAGCCCTTCCTGTATTAAGTCTCTTTTACAAAACTTTCCTGATTTTAAACAGGAAGATGTTAAAATAGCTAGTTTTGGAACAGCTACCGCTAAAGCGGTTAAAGATGCCGGACTTAGATTGGATATTCAGGCTCCAATGCCTCAGGCTCCCTCAATGACAATGGCATTGGAACAGTTTATTAAAGAATTTAATAAAAACGAGGTTAAAAATGGAAAACTTCAGGAACCTAAGGTTGAGGAAGTTAAGATTAAAACAAAATAACGAAATTTAAAAACAAGAAAGCTGGCACTTGGATCTTAAGATTAAGAGTGCCGGCTTTTATTGTCTATTAATGTAACGGATGTGAACTTATTTTTTAATAAATCCGAGCGGATTAAAAGCCGGAAAGCCTTAGAGATCCTACTCAGGAAAGGTTCAGTTCATTTTGTTTTTCCTTTGCGGGTGGTTTGGATGATTACCGAATATCCCATTGAAAGTCAGGCCCAGGTTGCTTTTGCTGTTCCAAAAAAAAGATTTAAAAGAGCAAATAAGCGGAACTTGATTAAAAGACGTTTACGTGAAGCTTACCGGTTGAATAAATATGATTTTTACCAAGACCTTAGTAAAAAGAACATCCATATTCAAATGCTAATTGTTTATATTGCGCCGGAAGTTCTTAACTATAAGGAAATTGAACCTAAAATTAAGGCAACCTTTGATCACATTGTGGCAAATATTCAAAAAACTGCTTAGTGTTTTTTTTATATTATTGATTCGTTTGTACCAATATACATTATCTCCATTATTGGGAAGACAATGCAGATATTATCCCACATGTTCCAACTATGGCATTGAGGCTTTCAAAAAATATGGCCCTTTTAAGGGGCTTTATCTTACCACGAAACGTTTTTTATCCTGTAACCCCTGGGGAGGGCATGGATATGACCCAGTACCGTAGTTAAATTCAGATTATTAATGAAATTAATGTAGGCAGCTCCGAAAACGCTTACTAATTCTCCATTCTATGTAGAATTATATTTTCTGAAGGAATAGGTCTTATTACTTGGTACTCTGTACTTAATACTGTTACTTGTCAATTACTTCAAACCAGCGGTTAAGTGTTTGACCATCTCCATCAACCACCGTTAGAAGATGTTTGCCAGGGGCCGGAGTAAAAGCTATTTGGTGAATTCCTTTCGTGTTACCCATGAATTCATGGTCAATATGCCAATATAAAATCGCATCGGGATTTCTATGTGCCATTTCAAAAACAGTTTTTCCTGGTGTACCATCCACTTCTTTTGGAACAAATATTTTAAGTGACTCTGTAGGATAAATTAGTTCCATGGCGGCCAGGCCCTCATCGTCTGAACAACCCTTTTTTAGTTGAGGTAAACGGTGATAGGAACTGTTTTTCTTTTTGTAATACCATTCCATTGCAGGAGGAAGTATAAACCAGTTTATGTGATGAATTTTATCGGTTGCGATGCATTTGCTATTTACTCTGAATTTTTCATCGGGACTTAGGTGTACCAAAATGTGATACGGGCAAACTGGTGTTTTTGATCCTTCTCTTGCGGCATAAATAGTATCTGTAGCATCACAGTAAGGACCTGCTTTAAACCCACTGATATGGCAGACACAAATTTTTTCAAGTTCCTCATAAGGCTTTTTAAACCATGATGTTGGAGGTAGTGAATTATATATTTGGAACATCAAAGGAGCTGCTGCGCCTATTCCGGTTAAACTTGTACGACCTTCTCCGTCCGCATTGCCAACCCATACACCGACAACATATTCAGGAGTTGTTCCTATGGCCCAGGCATCACGAAATCCATAACTGGTACCTGTTTTCCATGCAATTTTGTGTGCTGATGATAACTTAACCCATCCTGATTCTTCGTCCGGACGATTGACTTCGAGTAAAGCTTCAAATGTTAAATAGGAAGATCCACTCCAGTTGTATTCTAAATTATATTTATTTTCTAATTTTAGGGTCGTCCCAGATTGAGATTGTTGATTAAGTTGTTTGGCTAAGGATGCATAAATTTTAGCGATTTCCCATAGCTTACCTTCTGCGCCACCTACTATTAGAGTTAATCCATAATGATCAGGAGAGTAAACTAATGTTGTCATGCCAAGTTTTTGCAAAATATTCTGAAATTTCGGAATGCCATAAGTTTGCAACATACGCACAGCTGGGATATTTAAAGAACGAGCTAACGCACGTTTTGCCGGTATTGCACCATCATAGGATAAATCATAATTTTCAGGTTTAAACCCAATAAGCCGAGTAGGAATATCTGGGACCAAAGTCCCCGGAAGAATTAAACCTTCGTCGTTCATTGCCATATATAATAAAGGTTTTAAAATACTTCCTGTACTTCGGGAGGCCTGAATACAATCGACACTTTGGTTTTCTACCGTAAACCTGTTCGGCGGAATATTTCCAACATAAGCTAAAGCTTCGCCTGTTTTAACTTCAATTATTACTACACATGCGTTGCTAATGTCATTTATTTTGAGTTGATTATAATAGTCAGTTACTATTCGATTTGTGTTTTCCTGAATCGATTTTTTTATAGAGGCTTTGATTATTTTCCCGGGGTACGAAATTTTCAGATTTTCCGTAAGGTGAGGAGCAATGTCAGGAAGTGGAATTGGGTCTAATGGTAATTCTTCCAAAAGAGATAATTTGTATGTTTCTAAATCAATAAGATGATTATTGTGAAGTTTTAGTAAAAGCTTGTTTCGTTTTAATAAAAGGTTTACTCTATTCTTCCCGGGATGAATCATGGCAGGAGAGTTTGGTAAAACCGCAAGCAATGCTGCTTCCGCCCACGAAAGATTTTTTGGGCTACGGCCAAAATATCTCCATGAGGCTGCACTTAGGCCTACCACATTTCCACCAAACGGAGCATTGGTCGCATAAAGTCTTAATATTTTATTTTTGGAATGCTTGAATTCTAACCGGGTAGCCAAAAATATTTCTATAAATTTTTCGAGAAAGGTGCGATGTTTACTTTTTCGATATAATCTTATGGTTTGCATCGTTATTGTACTTCCGCCACTTATTATTTTTCCTGATTTAATATTTTGGAAAGTAGCTCTCATAAGAGAAGCTGGGTTGAATCCGGGATGATGATAAAATTGCTTGTCTTCAAACAAAATTATGCATTGTTTAAATTTATCAGGCATGATGGAATCGTCCGGGAAACGCCATTGACCATCGTTGGCAATTCTGGCTCCAATAAGTTCACCATCCCTGTCGATAACCACCGTTGAACAGGTTTGGGAAAATAATTTTTTTGGGAGCGAAAAATAATAAAATATGACAAATGATAATAGGAAGAAATATAATAATTTATGTGAAGTTACATGTCCTTTTACTTTAGTATAAAAGTTTTGCAAGAAGTAAGTCATTTTGGATTGTTTTAATTTTCAGTAAATACAAAATTAAAGGTTCTTTTGGTTTTACATAATAAACATCAGTTTTTTGGAGTATGTTCCAGAATTTACAGGAGTTGTAAACTTTCTTTATCGTCTTGTGTTTAATGCTTGTTAATCAAAAACTTTAAACCCATGAAAATAATTAATTTCTTAAAAAAGAGTAAAATAGGTATTCTTGTGATTATAATTTTTATAGCTGCGGTGTGTGGTTTTGTAGCTAATATAAATTCAGATAATGAAGAGCTCATATTACCAGAAGGGTTTTCTGCTGTTGTTGTTGCTGAAACTCTCGGACAAGGTAGGCACATCGCTGTAAATACCAACGGAGATATTTATGTATCGTTGCAGAGAACAAAGAATGGTGGTGGTATCGTTGCTTTGCGTGATACTAACAAAGACGGAAAGGCAGATATCATTAAATATTTCGGAAAATTCACAGGAACGGGTATCGGTATTTATAATGGGTACTTATATTTTGGTTCTGATACTATGGTAGTTAAATATAAATTGCGTCCGGGCGAACTTGAACCCAGTTCGAGTTACGAGATAGTTGCAAAAGGTTTTAAGGTAAATAGGGAACATGGTGCAAAATCATTTACTTTCGATAACGAGGGTAATTTATTCGTAAATGTTGGTGCACCATCCAATGCATGCCAGTTTCCCGATCGCACTTATCATACCCCGGGAGATGATCCTTGTCCTTTATTGAATGATTTTGCTGGTATCTGGAAATTTAAAGCTAACAGAAATAATCAAAATCAACTAACCGATGGAGTTCGTTTTGCGACGGGACTCAGGAATTGTGTGGCGCTTCGGTGGAATTCGGTTGAAAAAAAATTATATGCGGTACAGCATGGAAGAGATCAGCTACACGAATTTTGGCCTGAAAGTTATAACGAAGAGGATGGTGTTAATTTGCCAGCGGAAGAATTTTTCCTGATCAAAGATGGTGGTAATTACGGATG
The DNA here is from genome assembly GCA_964478555.1 of uncultured Bacteroidales bacterium. Lineage (GTDB taxonomy): Bacteria > Bacteroidota > Bacteroidia > Bacteroidales > JAAUTT01 > JAAUTT01. Next base: position 9,411 of record CAYZNC010000152.1, read on the forward strand.
GCCTTATTGCTACTACGATGATAAACAGGATAAAAAAATGCTGGCACCGGAATATGGCGGAAATGGCAAAAGAACTGATCGTTGTGCTGATAAAGAACAACCCATTATGGCATTTCCGGCTCACTATGCGCCCAACGATCTTATTTTTTATACCGGCAATCAGTTTCCTCAGCAATATAAGGATGGTGCTTTTATTGCATTTCACGGATCATGGAACAGAGCTCCTGATGAACAGAAAGGATACAACGTTGTATTTGTTCCCTTTAAAGACGACAAGCCTTCCGGGAAATGGGAAGTTTTTGCCGATGGTTTTGCAGGGGTACCAAAAATCAAAAGTCCGAGAGATGCAAAACACCGGCCATGTGGGCTAGCACAGGGGCCCGATGGATCCCTTTATATTGTTGAGGATATTAAAGGCAAACTTTGGAAGATAACCTATAAGAAATAGATATTTAGTATTTTAATGAATTTTTTAATCTTGAGAGATGATTCTTTTTAAAAGAAATTCAAAGTTAATGTTGATCATTTTATTGATCTGTTCTTGTTCTCAAAAGGCACCTGTAGTAATTATTTCGAATGTTGTCTTTAAACCTGCCGATTTCAATACCAATCAACCGAATCCAAATGATGGTAAAACCCTCTTTCTCAGTCATTGTTTGTCCTGTCACCAGATCGACGGGAGTGGTGTTCCTGGTAGATTTCCTCCTTTGAATAATGTATGGTTAAATGATAAAGAACTTTTAATTAAAATTGTTCTGCAAGGGCTGCAGGGTGAAATTAAAGTAGACGATGAAATATATAACAATATTATGCCGAAAGTCATAGATTTATCGGATGAACAAATTGCTATATTATTAACTTTTGTAAGAACAAATTTTGTTAATAACCCCGTCCCTATTAAACTAGAAGAAGTAACTAAAGTGAAAAAAAAATTAGATATCCAAGCGGTAAAATAATAAACCCTGACCAATTTATTTGGTCAGGGTTTATTAACTTTAAAATAAGTAAATTATTGGCTTCTTAGTAAATTTATGGTTTAATTACTTCTACCCATTTGCCAGGTTTAAATGCATTAACAGTTGGTTCGTACATAGCCTCGCAGAGCGTTCCTGGAAAATAGAACCTACCAGCATACGAAGCATTTAAATGTATGGTGAAATGTTTTGATGCTTGATAAGACATGTCAAAAAAGGTCAATACCCTGTCATCTCTGAAATCCTGATACGTAAAAAGATTTTGATTATTATCCGGTTCCGCAACGCCTTCCTTATCCAGCCTTGTGTTCGAAATTTCCCAGCCCGAAGGAAATACTTGTCTTAAAGCCATGTTTGTAAGTGCTCCGTTCCGGTATGTATTATAAATCGTTACTTCTGCCACGAAATCAGTCCCTTGGGTAATTTTAGATATATCCAGCGATTTGCCATCCGTGCTATTGAACGAAACCTGCATTTTCAAATTATTTTCGATTTCGTTTTGAGGACCTGTTTCTGGAATACCCTCAGTTACTACCCTTATAAATACCAAACCACTACCCGTATTATCTATGTTTACCTTTCCGGCGCCGGGACCACGGGCATCGAGTTTGATTTGGATCAGCGGAACTTTTGTGCTTACCTTTATGTTTGTTTTACCGCCACCCGAATACGTAAATTTGATTTCCTTTGAAGTTTTTTCGGTATCTAAGAATTTCGAGATAGCCAGCAGACTATATGCAGTAGTTTGTGTGCTGAGCCAATATGAACCGCCTAATGCTGCTGCAACTTTTTTCATATAGTTGAAAGCTTGTGTTTTATCATTTAACAGACTTAACGTTTCTAGTTCCATGGCGATATCGCGTTCAGATGAACCATAGGTTGCATTGAACCAGTAATAGGTCGTTATCTCCGGTAATTTATGAGAAATGATTTGTTTGGCTACCTCAATTTGTTTTACCAACGCATAAGCAGCGGCCAATCTCCAGGCAGAAGCAGCATACAAATTTGGCATTTCTTTCATACGATTCATAGCTCCCATTTCCGGTTCCCCAGCCAGTGCAAGTGTATATAGGCGATATGATTGTTCGAGTTGCATGTCAAAACGATCGTACTCATAACTTACTTTTGAACCTAATGTCCAGCTTCTGGCTTGTTTTCGCTGATAGTTCAACCAGTTCTTTTTAAAGCCCGACGGAAGATTGTATCCTAATTTTTCTGCTTCAAGTAAGAAATGACCGGCATAAGTGCTTCCCCAATCACAACTGTTTGAAGAACCAGGCCAGTAACCTATACCTCCGTCTGATACAACCATTGAATTAATTCTATTAATGGCATACTTTATGTTATTGTCTCTTCGCTGTTTAGCATTCGCATCCAATTCAATAAATTTATCCAAATATAACTGGGGAAATGCTGCTGAAGTAGTTTGTTCAACACAACCGTATGGATACTCAAGAAGATAACCTAGCCGCCTGCTTAAATCGATTGGCGGAATTGAAGAAGCTTCCAGAGTGGCTTTGTTAGTTCCTGAAATTCCAATTAATGTGTAGTCTATGTCTGCGGTTTTTCCAGCTTCAATCAAGGCCTCTGAAACTTTTACCATTTTCGAATTCGGATTTCGAATATTAATTTCAATATCAAATTCAGATTTAACATCACCACTGCTGGCTCTTACCTTTACTTTTCCGACACCCTCCTTCGAAGCTACTTTTAAATTAAATGCCAGGTCAAATTCACCCGGTTGTTTCACGGTAATCTTTTTAGTCTTGGAATCAATTAATTGCAGATACTCGTTAGGGAATACTTCAACCGTAAACTCCTTAATCTTTTTATCCAAGGCAAAAACTGTAACAGGTAGGTTAACTTCTTCACCGGGACCTAAAACCCTTGGTAACGTTGCGAGTGCCATCAACGGCATCCGTACCGGAACTGTTTTTTCTTCTTTCCCAAAAGCATCATTTTCACCGGCAACAACCATTACTCTTACTGAACCAATGTATTGTGGAAGGGTAATCTCATGTTTATTGGAGCCTGAATTTAAGCTGAATGGGCCAAGTACTTTAACAATTGGTTTAAACCGGTTCGCCTTTTCACCTCCACTTCCTTTCTTTTCCGAACCGTCACCACCGATGGCGAATAAAGATTCGATTTTACCACCAAAGGCGCCCATTACCTGATCATAAAGGTCCCATGTTTTTACACCAAGGGCTTCGCGACCGTAAAAAGAAGTCCAGGGATCCGGAGTTTTGAAACGGGTGAGATCTAATAATCCTTCATCGACTATGGCAAGGGTGTAAGTCATAGCGTGATTGTTTTTTTCACTCACTTTTACTGTAAAGGTTTTTTCCGGCTCCAGCACATCAGGCATATTAATAACCGGGATTATATGGGTGTTTGGATTTTCAACTGATGCAGGAATTACCCCATACATGCGAATTGGAAGATCGTTCTTTGTTTGTGCGTGCGGTTGGATTAATGAAACATGAATGTAAATATTAGGCGCCATTTTTTCCGTAATATCGAAAGAGGCTTTTGTTTCTTTAGCGGTTGTTTCAACCCACCATACTTTAACTATTTCTGATCCTGTTTCAATGGAAACCAACATACGACCCCCCAGAGAAGAAGGTACAGTTATAGTTGCCTTATCACCAACTTTATACGATTTTTTATCTGCACTAAAACTTAACATGGTGGCTCCTTTGGAATCGCCACGTTCTGCACGTCCGCGCCAACCGGGCCAATCAAAATAAAGTACTTTTCCGGTGCTATGTCCGCTTTCATTATCTGTGACCCTAACATAAAAACGACCCCAATCCGGATAATTTAAGCGGTAAGTGATTTTTGCCTTTCCTGCAACGGTCGATACATTTTTGGTAAATGTAGGTTTGGTGTAAGTGCTGCCAATGAAATTTGCCAATTCACTTTCCGAGTTGGAATCCCACCAATAGCGCCATTCCATCTTATACATACTAAACTCAAGATTCTTACGGTTAACTGGTTTTCCGTCAGGAGATAATGTTACAATATCAAAGGCCTGAGCGGTATCGGTGAAAAGCCAGCCAAATTGATTTTCGGGAGGTTTAATACCAACATAGGTACTATAAGGTGAATATTGAATATTAAAACGATCTGTACTAAATTCACCACCAGGTTCAAAGACACGTGTAACGAAATTAGCACGTAACATACCGGGCGCATTTCTATTTACAGAAATACCTGCAGTTACTGTAGCATTTCCATTTTCATCCAGTGCTTTATCAAATATTGTTTCTTCTTCCGTATGGTATTTTTTTGCAGGATCGTCAAATTCATAGTTGTCGTATCCTTTAAAGTTTGTACTTATAGCAGAGAGCGTCACTGCTACGTTGGCCTTTAGATTTTTAGCGGGGGCACCGTGTAGCCATTTAACATTTAAGGTACCTTTTTGG
>CAYZNC010000153.1:0-13731 GCA_964478555.1 uncultured Bacteroidales bacterium
AGGGGGCTTCCGCAACAGCTTGAGGGTAAAGAAGTCCCCTTTAGGGGATTTAGGGGCAAATGCACTAAAATATAGTTTCGGACAGTTTTTTTTCTATCACAATAACAATCTATGATCTAACTAATATGACTTTCAAAATAATAAAATATTTATTCGCCTTTTATTTCATTCCTTTATCGTTATTCGCGCAGAACAGCAATAACCTTCGTCTTTGGTACAACAAACCAGCCTCAAACTGGAATGAAGCGCTACCCATTGGCAATGGCCGTTTAGCTGCTATGGTATTTGGAGTTCCTGCCATTGAACACTTACAACTAAATGAAGAAACGATATGGGCGGGATCACCCAACAACAATGCTAATCCGGATGCGAAAGAGGCGCTTCCGCTCATTCAAAAGTTAATTTTTGAAGGTCACTATGCAGAAGCAGAAAAGATGGCCAACGAAAAGGTTATGACCAGAACCAACTCAGGGATGCCTTACCAGACTATGGGAGATTTTTACATTTCTTTACCTGGGCACAATAATTACACCGATTTTCACCGTGATTTGAATCTAAATACTGCCATTGCAAATGTTTCCTACAAAGTAAACGGGGTAACCTACCGTCGTGAAGTTTTCACGTCATTTACAGATCAGGTTGTGGTTGTTCACCTTGAAACAAACAAACCGGAAAGTATCACCTGTAATGCATTTCTAACCTGTCCTCACGAAAATTATGACAAGTACTCCGAAGATGGAGTACTCATACTTAACGGCATCACTGAAACCCATGAAGGCCAGAAAGGGAAAGTGAAATTTCAAACCAGGGTAAAAGCCAAAGTTAATGGAGGTCAATGTGTGGTGAAAGATGGAGTTATTTCTATTGAAAAGGCTACTGAGGTGACCTTTTACATATCTATTGCCACTAATTTCAAGAACTATAAAGATCTATCCATAGACCAGGACTCGAAATGCGAGGAATTCTTGTCAAAAGCCATCGCCAAAAATTACGAATCCGCCAAAAACGACCATATCGCCTATTTCCAAATATTTATGGATAGGGTAACACTTAATCTGGGCGAAACCGACTCCGTAAAAAAACCAACAGATGAGAGAATAAAGGAATTTTCGCAGGGTTTTGACCCGCAACTGGCAACCACCTATTTCCAGTATGGCCGATATTTGCTTATCTGTAGCTCACAACCAGGATGTCAACCTGCAAACCTGCAGGGAAAATGGTGCGATAAGCTTTTCCCACCGTGGGATAGTAAATACACCGTAAATATTAATACTGAAATGAATTACTGGCCGGCAGAAGTAACCAATCTCTCAGAACTCCATAAACCGCTGATTCAACTTATAAAAGAAGTTTCAGAATCCGGAACACAAACAGCCGAAATTATGTATGGTGCCCGGGGATGGGTGTTACATCATAATACTGATATATGGAGGGTCACTGGTGCCATAGACCATGCATCATCCGGACTGTGGCCATCAGGTGGAGCATGGCTCTGTCAACACCTCTGGCAACGCTATCTCTATACCGGAAATAAGGATTATCTGGCATCAGTCTACCCAATCATGAAAGGTGCTGCCAGATTTTTTCTTGACGTTATGAAAACAGAACCAAAGCACAACTGGTTGGTTGTGTGTCCTTCTGTCTCGCCGGAAAATGAGCATCCTGCAGGCGAGACTAAATCGCCCATATCAGCGGGCTGCACCATGGATAACCAGTTATTATTCGATCTTTTCTCCAATATCATCAATGCCTCAGAAATATTATCCATTGATAAAAGCTTTGCTGATACACTTAAATTCACACGCGATCAAATTGCTCCTATGCAAATTGGCCAATATAGTCAGTTACAGGAATGGATGGAAGATTGGGACGATCCACAAGATAATCACCGCCATGTATCTCATTTATATGGTGTATATCCAAGCAATCAGATTTCACCATTCCGCACCCCTGAGCTTTTTGATGCCGCCCGAACATCACTTGTATATCGTGGTGATCCATCCACAGGCTGGTCAATGGGCTGGAAAGTCTGTCTTTGGGCCAGGTTTCTGGATGGAGATCATGCTTATAAATTACTCACAGATCAGTTGAGCCTGGTAACTCCTGCCAAAAAAAGCGGAGGTACCTATCCCAATATGTTAGATGCTCATCCTCCATTCCAGATCGATGGAAATTTAGGCTGCACTGCTGGTATAGCAGAAATGTTTATGCAGAGTCACGATGGTTTCATATACATCCTTCCTGCTTTACCATGCGTATGGAAAACAGGTAATATAAACGGATTAATGGCTCGCGGAGGTTTTGAAATCAGCATCTCATGGAAAAACGGTCAACTGGAGAAACTCATCATATATTCAAAGATTGGTGGCAATTGCCGGTTGCGTGTCAAAACGCCTTTAAAAACAGAAAAAGGAATAGTACTGAAACAAGCAAAAGGAGATAATCCGAATCCGCTTTTTGCAGTACCCGCGATTAAAGCACCTATTATAGCTGAAAAAGCAAAGCTAAATCCAGTTGTATTGTCGAACACGCAAGTATATGATGTGGAAACGGAAGCGGGGAAAACGTATACATTTTATAGAACCGATTAATCCTTTGTGTCCCTTCGTGTAATCCTTAATGCGCCTTTGTGGTTAATTTGTGGTCAAATATTATTAAACTTAAAATGAAAAAAATACCTTATCTCATTGTACTTTTCACAACACTACTTACTTCTTTTCGGGGAGAAGATACTTCCTTAATTCAACTTCAAAACCTTCGCTGCGAAATGCTCACTAACCCTGAAGGCATAGACACTCCATCTCCCCGTTTAAGTTGGGAAATTTCAGGATCACTACGAAACATCGAACAAATAGCCTACCAGGTATTGGTTGCTTCTTCCCCTGAAAAACTTGCCTCTAACGAAGGCGACCTCTGGAATTCAGGTAAAATAGCGTCCAATCAGTCGATTCAGGTCGATTATACAGGAACTCCGCTCTCCAGTCGTACCAAATGTTTCTGGAAAGTAAAAATATGGACAAAAGATGGCGAGAGCTCATGGAGCCAACCAGCTTCCTGGAGTATTGGTCTTTTAAAACCTACCGATTGGAAAGCAAAATGGATTGGTCTTGATAAAGCCTTTCCATGGGACAGTATTTCGATGCATTCGCGACTTTCTGCCCGATATTTCCGCAAACCATTTGTATCAAAGAAAAGCATCAAAAGAGCAGTTGTGTATATTTCAGGTCTCGGGCTTTATGAATTATATATCAATGGCAAACACATTGGAAATCAGGTATTGTCTCCCAGTCCCACGGATTTCGAAAAGACTGTTAAATATAACACCTTCGATGTTACTGAAAACGTGCAACAAGGCGAAAATGTAATTGCTACTATTCTTGGTAATGGCAGATATTTCAATATGCGGCAGAAATACAAACCCCAAAAGATAAAAGTTTATGGCTTTCCAAAGATGCTGTTACAGTTGGAAATAGAATATACCAATGGAACCTGGCAGACCATTATCAGTGATAATACCTGGAAAGTTACTACCGACGGTCCTATCCGTTCCAATAACGAATGGGATGGGGAAGAATATGATGCCACAAAGGAAATGCCCGGCTGGAATACTACGAGTTTTAGCGATAAGAAGTGGTTAACAGCTGAAATGGTCAAGGAGCCAGGTGGAATGCTCACAGCCCAAATGAGCGAGAACATGAAAGTAATGGAGATTCTTAAACCGGTTTCCATACATAAAGTAAACACCGATACTTTCCTGTTAGACATGGGTCAAAACATGGTTGGCTGGCTGAAGCTTAAAGTTAGAGGGGAAAAGGGTGAAAAGGTATCCATGCGGTTTGCCGAAACACTTAAGGATGATCGTCTCTATCTTGCAAACCTTCGCAGTGCCAAGGTTACGGATATATATGCGCTAAAAGGCGATAGTTCCGAGTTTTGGGAACCACGCTTTGTTTATCACGGTTTTCGATACGTTGAAATTGTTGGATTTCCTGGTACCCCAACCATCGAAGATTTTGAAGGAAAAGTGGTTTATGATGAAATGAAAACCACAGGAAGCTTTGAAACATCAAACAAAACAATAAATCAACTATATAAAAACGCTTATTGGAGCATACGTGGCAACTATAAAGGTATGCCCATTGATTGTCCACAACGCGATGAGCGTCAACCATGGTTAGGTGACAGAGCTGTGGGTTCTCGTGGAGAGAGCTTCATTTTCGATAATGCCAGGCTCTATGCCAAATGGCTCGATGATATTGAACAATCGCAAAAGCCAGATGGACAATTGCCTGATATGTCCCCACCTTATTATCTTACCTACTACAGCGACAACATGACTTGGCCTGGCACATACATTATCATTGCCGACATGCTTTATGAACAATTCGGAGATATACAGCCCATCGTAAAACATTACGATTCCATGAAAAAGTGGCTGACCTATATGAGTTCCAGGTACATGTCAGGCTTCATTGTTACCAAAGATAAGTATGGTGATTGGTGCGTTCCACCTGAGTCAAAAGAACTGATTCATTCCAGGGATTCTTCCCGGACAACCGATGGAAAATTAATTGCAACAGCCTATTATTACAGGATTCTCTCGCTCATGCAGCGGTTTGCTGAACTGCTTAAAAAAACAGAGGATGCCAGGGACTTTGCAACGCTATCCCTAAAAATTAAAGATGCTTTTAATACAAAATTTCTGGACAAGAAATCGCAGGAATACAGCAATAACACGGTAACCGCCAATCTTCTTCCGTTATACTTCAAGATGGTGCCTGACAGCTCTCGTGAGGAAGTTTTTAACAATATCGTGGAGAAAATTGTGAGGGAGTCGAACAGTCACATTTCCACGGGTCTTGTAGGTACACAGTGGCTCATGCGTGGACTCACGGAAAATGGACGACCCGACATTGCATATCGTATCGCAACCAATCTGGATTATCCGGGTTGGGGTTACATGATTGAAAACGGAGCCACCACCATCTGGGAACTTTGGAATGGGAATACGGCCAATCCCGCCATGAACTCCCATAACCATGTAATGTTACTTGGTGATCTTGTCTCGTGGTTTTACGAGGATCTCGCCGGTATAAAAGCCAATGCTGAACACACAGGTTTTAAGCAAATTATCATGAAACCCACCATGGTTGATGGTTTGAATTGGGTCAAATCTTCCTTTCAATCCATGCATGGGGCGATTAAAAGTGAATGGAAAAACCAGACGGGTCGGTTTACCTGGAAAATTTCAATCCCTGGCAATACCAAAGCAACCGTGTACATTCCCGCAAATTCTGAAAAAGATATTACCGAAAGTGGCAAAGATGCTTTTACAAGCGAAGGTGTTAGATTCCTCCGTATGGAAGGAAAACAGGCGGTGTTTGAATTAGGCTCCGGAGATTATTCATTTGTGGCTGAAAACAAATGGAAGAAGGGTCTGGTTACTGACGAATTCATATTTGAACATGCATCGTTCCCCGAAAGTCACGCTGCAACAATTGCAGAGACACCAAAAGGTTTGGTTACAGCCTGGTTTGGAGGAACAAAAGAACGCAATCCGGATGTTTGCATTTGGGTAAGCCGGTGTGAAAAAAATAAATGGACTGACCCGGTCAATGTTGCCAATGGAATTCAAAACGACACACTCCGGTATGCGTGTTGGAACCCGGTTCTTTACCAGGTCCCAAACGGCGACTTACTGCTTTTTTACAAAACAGGACCTAATGTAGCAAAGTGGAAAGGATGGATGATAACCTCGAAAGACTTCGGAGTAACCTGGTCCAAACCCCAGGCTTTGCCTGAAGGATTTCTTGGTCCTATCAAAAATAAACCCGTGTTGCTCAGTAATGGTGAACTTCTCTGCCCTTCGAGTACTGAAGATGGCGGTTGGAAAGTTCATTTCGAGATCACACCCGATTTCGGGAAAACATGGAAAATGATTAGTCCGATAAACGATGGAAAAATCATGCTGGCTATACAACCCAGCATTCTATTTCATAAAGATGGTCAACTACAAGTCTTGTGCCGCAGCAGGAATAGGGCCATTCTGGAATCATGGTCCAAAGATAACGGCAAAACATGGTCTAACATGACTCCTTTGTCTCTTCCAAACAATAATTCCGGCACCGATGCGGTTACCCTTATGAATGGATGGCAGCTTCTGGTTTATAATCATGTGTTACCTCCGCCAGGGGAAACTAAAGGCGCTCGCACTCCATTAAATGTAGCTATTTCCAAAGATGGCAAAACCTGGTATGCAGCCCTCATTCTTGAAGATTCGCCCATTAGTCAGTATTCGTACCCTTCTGTCATTCAAACCAACGACGGAATGGTACACATAGTTTATACGTGGAGGCGCGAGCGTATCAAACATGTGGTGATCAATCCACTGACGCTGGAATTAACAAAAATAGAAAATGGTGTTTGGCCTCAACAAGTGGCTCCGGTTGTATTTAAAACTAAAAACCAACGATATAAAATAGCCTTGATAGATTTAATGCTCCTGAAACGTCAAAAACTTGGAGCTATAAGCTTAACCGGTGAAATTGGAGCTGATGGCGTGGAAATTGACATGGGTGGCTTGGGAAAACGAGAAACCTTCGACAATGTACTTTCAGACTCCACAGAGCGCAATCAATTTATTGCAGAAGCAAAAAGGCTAAATATTGAATTTGCATCACTTGCCATGACCGGTTTTTATGCACAATCGCTCGCCGACAGGCCAACTGTACCTCAAATGATTGGCGACTGCATCAACACCATGAAACAAATGAATATAAAAACCGCCTTTCTACCGCTGGGTGTAGAGGGCGACCTTAAAAAGTACCCCGAACGCAGACCTAAAATTGTAGAACGTCTGAAAATGGCTGGTAAAATGGCCCGGGAAGCCGGAGTTGTGATAGGCATAGAAACGGCACTCAGTGCGAAGGAAGAAGTTGAACTCCTCAAGGAAATCGGCTCTCCTGCAATAAAAATCTATTTCAACTTCAGCAACCCCATCAAAGAAGGACGTGATCTGTATAAAGAATTAAAGATCCTTGGCAAGGACCGCATTTGCCAAATCCATTGCACAAACAAGGACAGTGTTTGGCTCATCAACGATCCTCAGATTGACATGAAAAAAGTGAAGGCAACACTTGATAAAATGGGTTGGAGCGGCTGGCTGGTAATCGAACGCTCACGGGATGCAAACGATGCAAAAAATGTAAAGCGAAATTACGGTGCCAATACCGTGTATTTAAAATCAATATTTCAGGAATAGTCAGGTGCGACAAAAACCCTGAGGGTTTAATACCAATAAGATAACTAAATTTTACCTATGAAAAACCTTAAATTACAACTTCTAACAGCTCTACTGATTATTAGTATTCAGGTCAATGCACTCGACCTATGGGTATCACCCTCCGGTTCCGATGAAAATCCCGGAACAAAAGAACAGCCCATGGCAACTGTGGCAATGGCGTTGCGTAAGGTACGCGAATTAAGGCGTCTGTCAGACCCATCTGTGGGAGATGGAGTTCATATAATTCTTACTGATGGTACTTATACTTTGACAGAACCCATAATTATTCGTCCTGAAGACTCAGGCACTGCAATGAGTCCTACCTTTATAGAAGCTGCAGCAGAAGCAAAACCGGTTTTTAGTGGCGGAATCCCTGTAAAAGGCTGGCAAAAATGCAACATAAAGGTTCCCGGACTGCCCAAAGAAGCCCTGGATAATATTTGGGTTGCTGATGCTCCACGAATTGGAGGCCGGCTGTTGGAATTTCGCCAATTATGGGTCAATAATCAAAAGGCTATACGTACCAGCGACTATAACGAAGGTAAGCTGCAGCGCATTCTTTCCGTTGATAAACAAAATCAGGTGCTTTGGATACCAAAACCTAATATTGGCACTATTAAAGATGCCGGTCAATTGGAATTTTTCATTCATCAATGGTGGGGCATAGCAATCTTGCGTGTAAAATCAGTGGAAGTAATTGGCGACAGCGCAAGAGTTTCTTTCCTGCAACCCGAAAGCCGAATCGAATTTGAACATCCCTGGCCAGCCCCGTTTATCGACGTAAAGAAAAATCAAAATGGTAACTCTGCTTTCTTTTTTATGAATGCTATTCAATTGCTCGACAGGCCAGGCGAATGGTATGAGGACCTTTCAACCGGCAAAATATATTACTGGCCACGTCAACATGAGGATCTAACGAAAGCCCAGGTTATGACACCTGTTTTTGATAACCTGGTTCAAGTTGAAGGAACACTTGATTTGCAAGTTTCTTATATTAACTTTAAAAAAATTAGTTTTGAGCATACATCGTGGTTACGTCCTTCAATAGCGGGTCACGTGCCTTTACAAGCAGGAATGTATCTGTTAGATGCCTATAAACTCAAAGCTCCAGGGACACCTGACAAAGCGGGCCTCGAAAACCAGGCATGGATAGGCCGACAACCTGCAGGCGTGACGATTAAAAATGCAAATCATATAAATTTCGAACGTTGCAACTTTATTCACATGGCAGCTACTGGTCTCGACCTTATTTCCGGAACCAGCAACGACAAAGTAGAAGGATGTATTTTCAATGATATTGGAGGCTCAGGCATTCAGGTAGGATTTTTCGGAGATGCAGCTTTTGAGGCACATCTCCCGTACGACCCCTCGGATAAACGTGAAGTATGCCAATTTGAAAAGATTGCCAATAATTTGATCACTAATTGCACTAATGAAGATTGGGGTTGTGTGGGCATCAGCGTGGGATATGCCCACGATATTAATATTGAACACAATGAAGTATGTAATTTAAATTATTCCGGAATTTGTATAGGCTGGGGGTGGACCAAAACCATAAACTGTATGCGAAACAATCGTATCTATGCCAATCATATTCATCATTTTGCTAAACAGATGTATGATGTAGGAGGTATATACACGCTTTCCGCACAGCCCCATACTGAAATCTACAATAACTGCATTCATGATCTGGAAAAAGCTCCGTACACACACGACCTTAACCATTGGCAATATATTTACTTTGATGAAGGTACATCAGGTATTTGGGTACATGATAACTGGGCCGAAAAGAATAAATTTTTTACCAATAGCAATGGTCCCGGAACGAAATGGGAAAATAATGGTCCCCAGGTAACAGAAGAAATTAAAAATAGTGCCGGTTTGGAACTTAAATTTAAAGATTTACTGACCCCCTAAACCACTCCGCCACATGGCTGAAAGATTTCTGGACTTGTAGTAACTTATCAATTAAAAACATAAATCATGAAGCACGTAAGATTTTTTTACATTTTCTTGTTCCTATTTGTCATGATGAATCAAATCTCCGGAATGAACATTGTCGAAACGTCTTGTGATTTTAAACAATCGCCTCTGGGAATTAGCAATAATCCTCACTTTGGATGGGTTATAGCTTCGACAAACCGTAGTGAGCTGCAAACCGCCTACAGAATTATCGTATACATGAACTCCTCTGCAACTGAAACCCGAGGAGAAATATGGGATTCTGAAAAAGTTATGTCAGATCAATCCATAAACGTAGGATATAAAGGTAAAAAGCTTGAGGCAGGTACCCGGTATTACTGGAAAGCGAAGGTCTGGGATAAAAACGGTGTAGAGTCGAAATGGAGTACAGAAGCAAGCTTCGTGACAGCATTATTCGATTCTGAAGATTGGGCAAGAGCTCGGTGGATTGCTTATGAAGAAATGCCTGATTCTCTAATCCTTGTACCAGGTATTGCACCATGGGGAAAGAAAGTGAAAAATATTGCGCGGCGCAGACCCATTGTTCCCATGTTTCGGAAAGAGTTTAGTATTCATAAAAAAATTAAATCCGCTTTTATTTTTGTAAGTGGCTTAGGGCAGTATAAGGCTTATATTAACGGAAAGAAAACCAGCGACGATTTTCTTTCTCCCGGATGGACTCATTACCAGAAAACTTGTCAATACAACATTTATGATATTACCAATGAGCTAACCACAGGTAGTAATACTGTTGGAATATTAGTTGGAAATGGCTTTCATAATATTAACAACGAACGATACACGAAACTGCTCATCACCTATGGTATGCCCATGGTAATCGCTAAGATTCAAATATCCTACACCGATGGTAGCACTGAAAATATTGTAACTGGTAATGATTGGAAGACATCTCCTTCACCAATTACCTACAGCAGTATATATGGGGGCGAGGACTATGATGCCCGACTTGAGCAACCTGGTTGGAACAAATCCGGATTTGATGCATCTGCCTGGAGCAATGCTTTGCTGGCTAAAGAACCCGGTGGCACATTAATACCGGAAACAACTTACCCTGTCAGGGTTATGGAAACCTTCAAACCTAATAAAGTCATTCAGCTTAATGCGGATACATTTTTGTTTGATTTTGGCCAAAATGCTTCCGGAATAATTCAAATTAAAGTAAAAGGTAATAAAGGGGATACGATCAAGATCATTCCCGCAGAACTGATTTCCGCAAATAACAAGGTGAATCAAAATGCAACCGGAAAACCTCATTATTATGTTTATGTACTAAAGGGACAAGGAGAAGAAACCTGGCAACCGGAATTTACCTATTATGGGTTCAGATATGTACAGATTACCGGCGCTTTGACTTCAAATTATCACCTCGATTCCAAAAAACCGGAACTTTTGGAAATAAAGCATTTACACACGTACAATTCAACGCCACATTTAGGTGAATTCACCTGTTCCAACCAATTATTCAATAGAATTGACACACTTATCCGGTATGCCATACAAAGCAATTTCCAAAGTGTAATCACCGACTGTCCACATCGCGAAAAACTCGGTTGGCTGGAACAAACTTACCTGATGGGAGCTTCCATCGAATACAACTATCAGACCTATCAAATTTACCGCAAACTGGTAAGAGACATGATGGACAGACAACGCAAAGAGGGACTTATTGCTTCCATAGCACCTGAATTTGTAAATTTTGGAGGTGATTTCACCGATTCTCCCGAATGGGGAAGTGCAATGGTTATACTTCCCTATCTTATCTATAAATGGTACGGAGATGTTTCTACTATAAATGAGGCATGGGAAGCCATGGTAAATTATGTAAAATATCTCGATTCAAAAGCTACAAACAGCATACTCTCTTATGGACTAGGAGATTGGTATGATTTAGGTCCGAAACATCCCGGTTATGCCCAGCTTTCTCCAAAAGCCACTACGGCAACTGCCATCTACTTTTATGATTATAAAGTGCTAGCCGAAATGGCAAGTGTACTGGGTAAAAAGGAAGAAGCCTCCACCTTTACGGAGAAAGCCAATGAAATTAAAAATGCTTACAATAAACAACTTTTCAACGAAGTAAAGAAAGTATATGCTAATGGCAGTCAAACATCAATGGCAATGCCACTTTGTGTGGGATTGGTAGATGAACCGTTTCAAAAAGATGTACTCAAGAATCTGATTGATTCCATAAGGGCCGGGAACAAAGCAGTTACTGCCGGTGATATCGGATATCATTACCTGGTGGAAGCGTTAACAAAGTACGGACAATCGCAACTTGTCTATGAAATGAACAACCGCGATGATGTTCCTGGTTATGGATACCAGCTCAAGAAAGGTGCAACTGCACTCACTGAATCATGGCAGGCATTAAGAGGTGTTTCCAATAACCATTTGATGCTTGGTCATATCATGCAATGGTTCTATGAAGGATTAGGCGGAATCAATCAAACTGAAACGTCAATTGCATATAAGAATATTTCAATTTGTCCGCAATTTGTCGGCGATATAAATGAAGTTAAAGCATCTTATAAATGCCCTTACGGTTTAATACGCTGTGAATGGAAGAAACAAGATACCAGAATCGAATTAAAAGTTACTATTCCGGCTA
This sequence comes from uncultured Bacteroidales bacterium, assembly GCA_964478555.1. Classification (GTDB taxonomy): domain Bacteria; phylum Bacteroidota; class Bacteroidia; order Bacteroidales; family JAAUTT01; genus JAAUTT01. The sequence continues at coordinate 11,874 of CAYZNC010000153.1, forward strand.
ATACAGCTGCAGTTGTTAAGTTGCCCAACAATACGGTGTCAGTAACGGAAAGCGGTAAAGCGCTCAATAAGGCTGCAGGAGTGTCCAAATATGGTATGGAGCATGATCAATATCTGGTAAATATAGGATCGGGGGACTATGTTTTCAAAATAGCTTTACATTGACACTGGAAGGTCTGACGACCCTTCCAGGTCTGGCAGGTACCATAACTTGGCAAGGTCCGAAGAGCTTGTCCGATTTTCGGCGGATCCTGCCAGAGTTAAATTTACTCGTAATTAAAAACAAAAAATGAACAAATTATTTATTTTCTTACTTGCCTGTAATTGCTTATTCATAAGTATTCATGCTCAATCAGGGAAGAATATAGTTCCGGAACAGGTGATGCAGAAAATATATAACGAAGTTAAAACTCCTTATAAATACGGTTTGGTGATGGTTCCACCTGATGGTTCTAAGAAAATGGATTGTCCTACGGTGTTTCGGAAAGGCAAAAAGTGGTTCATGACCTATATTATTTTCGATGGTCGTGGTTACGAAACCTGGATGGCCCAAAGTGACGATTTGCTGAATTGGGCGAACATGGGACGAATCATGTCATATTCTGATTCTACTACCTGGGACGCTAATCAGAAAGCCGGATATAATGCATTGGAAGACTACAACTGGGGAGGAAATTATGAACTCAATAAGTTTCAGGGCAAATATTGGATGTCTTATTTTGGCGGAAATACACGAGGTTATGAGGCAGGCCAGCTTTCTATAGGTATTGCTTTTACTGACAAAGACCCATCAATGCTTCATGAATGGAAACGCCTCGAAAATCCTGTGTTAAAAACAACCGATAAAGATGTTCGCTGGTGGGAAAATCATACTATGTATAAAAGTTCTGTTATTTGGGACAAGACCAAAACTACAGGTTATCCTTTCATCATGTACTATAATGCAAATGGAGACAGCCTTAATTCGAAACGGGGGGCCGAGCGTATTGGCATGGCTGTGTCCAACGATATGATCCATTGGCAACGATTCCTAAAAGATCCGGTACTAGACCATCATGCTGGAATTACCGGTGATGCCTATATTCAAAAAATTGACGATGTATGGGTTATGTTTTATTTTGGTGCCTTCTGGCCTAAAACCGGTGGCGCATTCAACCGTTTTGCCTGTTCATATGATTTGGCAAACTGGACTGATTGGACTGGCAAACACCTCATCCAACCTTCAGAACCCTATGATGAGGTGTTTGCACATAAATCTTTTGTAGTGAAATACAATGGCGTGGTTTATCATTACTACTGTGCCGTAAATAAAGCCGATTATCGGGGAATTGCGGTAGCTACCTCTGTAGATTTGGGAAAAAGCAAACTGGAATTTAAAGAGCAGAACCGCTCTGTGATGCCATTCAATAACGATTGGAAATTCTCTCTAAACGATGATTCCCTGGCAAAGAACATAAACTATGATGATGCTAACTGGAGGACACTTAGTTTACCTCACGACTGGAGCATAGAAGGGTCATTCAGCAAAGACAATCCATGCAAAACCGATGGAGGTGCGCTCCCTACCGGAATTGGATGGTATAGGAAAAGCTTTATCCTGCCTCAGGAAAACAATGGGAAACATATATTTATCGATTTCGATGGTGCATATTGCAACAGCGAAGTATGGGTAAATGGTCATCGCCTTGGCAAACGCCCTAATGGATACATTTCGTTTCGTTACGAGCTCACGCCATGGCTGAAATTTGGCAAAGAACCTAACATTATTTCCGTTCGCATTGATAATTCGGGGCAACCTAATTCAAGGTATTATTCAGGCTCCGGAATTTACAGGAATGTTTGGTTAGTGACTACAAATT
>CAYZNC010000154.1:0-12325 GCA_964478555.1 uncultured Bacteroidales bacterium
TGACATTCATCGCAGCCAGCATATTCCCATACACTGTATTAAGTGAAGACAGATTTTGGCTCAATTGGCTAATTTCTGTCTTATATTTTTGGGTTTCCTCTGCAGATTGTTTCAAATTTTCCAAAAGTTGATTCAATCCACCATACAGGGACTGCGATTCTTTTAAATGAGTATTTGAATCACGCAATTGCAATTCATAAACTGTATTTAAAGCTGCCAGATTTTTATTTACACTATCCAACTGTGATCCGTAATTCTTTGTACTTTCAGAAATTGCTGAGATTTCACCTTTTACTGTAGATGACAACCCTGCGTATGAACTTGAAAGCGTTCCTATAGACTCTTGCAAAGAAGAAGCAGACTGGGTAAAAGTACTGGAAAGAGTACCAACCGTATTTGCTGCGCTTTTCATATTTGAAGCATACTGTGACGTTGCCACCGTAGCTTCACTTATATCTGAAAGCCCAGTAGAAACCGAGTTAAGCTTATTGAGTGAATCACCTAATTTTCTAAACGTATCAGGAGCAATGTTTGCATCCTGAACTAAATCTTCGAACCGGTCTAAAGTACTGCGACCGATTTTACCGGCTTCTTTAATTGTTTCAATTTCGTCGGGGTCAGTCATACCAGCAAGTTCGGGATATACTAAAGTCCAGTCTAATTCCTCATGCAATGGTTCGAATGCAGAGAAAAAGAAGATGATTGCTTCAGTGCTAAGACCTGCGGTAATCATAATACTGGCAAGTGGCCAGTGCTGAATTTTAAACAGTGCACCAATGATTACCACGGATGCTCCGAAACCATATAGCTTGGCCATGAAATTTTTCCATCCCGAGCTTTGTACCATTTCAGTTAAATTCATAGAAATAAAATTAGATACGTTTAATTAGATTTAATGATATAGTGTTAGCGTTTGAATGTTGTTGTTGTCGGTTTTATTTAGTACTGCTTCCCAAATAAGGTCTTATGCAACGAAATCCGATATAGGACCTTGTGCTGTCCTGATATTCGTATGAAGTTGTACCTACTTGTAAGAAATAAGATATATCTTTCCAGGAACCACCTCTGATTACTTTTCTTTTCATCGAAGGAGGATCATCAGTACGTGCATTGTAAACATAATCAGGATTCAAATCATGAGTGAACATATATCCGGATTCGTCATATGCATTGATACACCATTCGGCAACATTACCAGCCATATCATAAAGGCCCCATTCATTAGGCTCATAAGAACCAACGCGCACTGTTGTTACTCCACCATCATCCGCATAGTTTCCACGAAGTGGTTTAAAATTTGCAAGAAAACAACCTTGTTTATTACGGGTATACATACCTCCCCAAGGGTACATGGAATGTTCCAAACCGCCTCTTGCAGCATATTCCCATTCAGCTTCCGTTGGCAACTGATAATCATGAACAGGAAGTGATCCTTTTCTTGTTAAGGCTGTATTGAGATATTGAGTTCTCCAGATGCAAAATGCAAATGCTTGTTTCCAACTAACACCTACAACAGGATATTCATCATAACCTGGATGCCAGAAGTACAAAGTAGCCATCGGCTCATTGTATGAATAAGTAAAATCAGCTACCCAGCATAACGTATCAGGATAAACATTAATAGTTTCCCTTAGCACAAAGTTAGACCTGTCCTGAATTTTCACTGGTTCGCCAACTGCGTTTACAACTGATCCTTCATATTGTTTTGAACTGAAATTGTAACGATTCGACTTTTTTGCGGCTTGCATCAGATCCACCCAAAAATATTCATACATTAATTTATGAGTATCTATTTCTTTACGATAGTAAAATCTTTCATTGGGTTGAAGATAGAGATCTTTGGTTGCCTCAGAAACTGCTTCATCATCGCCGTCAATTTTGGTATCCCAATTGATCATTGGAGGATCAATAGGATTTCCATTGGCGTCTTCAGAAACCAGAAAATCTTCTATTTGTTCACCAAGCATTCTCCTGGTGATAGAGTCGCGAACCCAAAATACAAATTGACGATACTCATTGTTTGTAATTTCGGTCTCGTCCATCCAGAATGGCTCAACAGTAACAGTTTTTGTGACTGTATTCTGAGCCCAGGCAACATCCTGGTCACTTGGTCCCATGTTAAAACTACCTTGCGGGATAAAAACCATACCATATGGATCAGGTTCAAAATATTTAGTTCTTCCTTGAACACCGGTAAGTTCACCACTTCCTCCATTATTCCCGCACCCTCCGCTAAGGATAGCACAAACTATACAAATTACCAATATTTTTTTCATAAAACTGAAATATTTATGTGTATAATGTTCAAATACTATTCATTCCGATAAATACGTATTTTATTAAATAAAGTTAATCAATTTTTTTACAAAAACCGAACACTTTTGTATTTCCTACGCATTTTTTCTTTTACTATGTTAAAGCAATAGTTTAACATCACCTCATGTGTTCCACTGTTATAATTACTTATAGCACTTGTTGCATAGTCGTAAGAATACCCTATACGAAGACCATTTTTTAATTCAATACCCAACATACCAACAACAGCTGCGTTTAGTCTATAAGTAACGCCGCCCCATATACGTTTATTGTATGTAAGTATAGAATTTATATCAAAAGATGATGAACGTCCGTCTGTTGCAATTAAAACTGAAGGTTGCAGCTCCAACAAATTATTTGGCAGTGCCATACTGTAACCCGCGGTTACATAATACTCCCGAGTAAGATTTGGCGCACCTTTTGAAAATTTAAATTTTGCCTGGGTAAGATTAGTAGAAGATAAACCAAGGTATAATTTATCAGTTCTGTAATAAAGGCCTAACCCAAGGTTAAATACCATAGCAGATTCCTTTTGACCGGGGATCGCATTATCACTAGTACCATCGTCTCCTTCGGGGGTTATCCATTTAGCCTCCATTGTTTTATTAAAAAACCCTCCACTCACGCCTATCCCAAGTTTTCCTTCTCCGTTTTTAATATCCATCCGGTAAGCATAGGTAAAATTCATCGCAACATTTTTTTCAAACCCTATTTTATCATTCACTATACTTAAACCGATACCACTATTTATTTTAAAAGGATTGATTGGCATATTTACGAAGAATGCAGAGGTTTGAGGAGCTCCTGGGATACCCACCCACTGCTCGCGGTGTAACAGGCCAAGACAAATTGCATCTCGACTTCCTGCAAAACCAGGATTATATACCATACTACTACTCATATACTGGCTAATTTGTGGATCCTGCTGAGCATAAATTACTCCGAAGAGTAAGGCCAAGGGAATTATTAAAAAAAACCTTATCATAAACTGATTGTTGACCTAGATTAATTCGTATGAAATAGTAAAATAACTAAAAATATCAATTCCCTACAAATATATTAACATTTTATTGTTAATAACTACTCTTCGTAATTCCTATATACTTCATGTAGACAATTAATGTTTCCTTGTTAGACAATTTTTTTTTATAAGATAAAAAAAATAGATCAGTAACTATTGCATTATCAGTAACATGCAAAGTCAATCAGAAAGTCGCCTGAATGTTTGCCACCATCTGTCGGGGATCTCTTGTTTACAGCACAAATCATAATCGGCTTCAGAACAAGAAAGTATTATATTGTGATTACCTTTTGAGAACGTAATTTCCATCCACCAACGGTTGGTGAGGTTACTTTTATAAAAAGCGATGTGCTGATCCGTTTGACTATTATGAATCAGATATTTTGTAAAATGCTCGGGATTAATATCCGGCTCTTCGTAGATTACGTTTGAGGCACCTTCCAGAAAATACCATATGATTTGAGCGGAAAGTTTGGCGGTGGTGCTATGTACATCATTTTCAGGAAATAAATCAAAAACCCCAAAAGATTTAATACGATTGCTATGGCCGGAGTAAAACGCCAGTTGACAAGCTTCGTCGCCAGTTAAGCCATTAGGAGAGCTAAAGGTAGTGCCCGGGGCATCCGCATGTTTTACAGCGTTCATACTTAAATTAATGATATTTGCATCCCTTAAAACAGGTTCCATATCTTTTATATTTGCTCTTACAGACCCTAGCCTGTATGCCTCAAAATAAGAATCCTCAATAAAATCAAGCGCTTTTTTATCAACATAATAGCTTTGATAACCTATGTTTATATAATTAACTGATGCTAACAATTCAGCATTGTCTTGTGTAAACTCCGAAATATTTGAAAAAGGTATTTTCTCACGGCTAAAAGTCGAATCGATAGAAACAATATTCATAGGAATGCGCGTTTTTTCCTGTGCCAAAAGATTTCCTATGCTATATATCGACGATCCACCTAAAAGCAATATAATAGTTTTCTTAGAATTTAATTCATTAATAATATCTTTTACTATATAACAATTGGCAGGAAAAGATTCTCCTAAAATCACGTTTCCTAAATCAATTATTTTAAGATTATTTGAGAGATCTGACATTTCATATAACGACTTACGGATTTGATTGGCAGCATCAAATGAGCCGGAACATTCCGAATCAGGCAACCCTACTATGGCAATTCGATAATCAAAACCTGTAAGATCTTCTTTTTCTTTGTGAAGAAACTTTACATGTTTGGATATGAACGTACTATTAGGAACCGGAAATTCGTCATCAAAAAAATCCAGAAATTGAACTAGGTCCATCCTTATAAATTTAAGGCGAAAGTATTATAACTATCTGCAATGAAGAAAGTTTACTTTTTCTTGCTCTTTCGTTTGGCAGTTGCAGCGTCGCTTTGTTTGGCCTTAGCAGGGGCCGTTTGTTTAGCCTTAGCAGGAGCAGCTTGTTTAGCTTTAGCAGGACTACCTTTTTTAGTCTTAGCCGGGCCGCTCTTTATAATTTCCTGGCAATCATTGTAGCTTAAAGTTTCTACAGTTTTAGTTTTAGGAATTTTATAATTATTCTTTTTGTACGCAATATAAGCGCCCCAGCGCCCCTTCAAAATTTGTAATTCGGCATCTTCCGGGTATGTTTTGAGAACCTTATTGAGTTGTTCTATACGTTTCTCCTTAATGATTTCTATGGCTCTTTCCGAATTGACTGTCAACGGACTATCCTGATCCGGTTTAAGCGAGTAAAATTTGCTGTCGTGCTTCAGATAAGGCCCAAAGCGACCGACTGCTGCGGTAATGTCTTTACCTTCAAAAGAACCTACGAGTCTTGGTAGTTTAAAAAGATTAAGCACTTCCTCCAATGTTATGGTTTCGATGGATTGTCCTTTTAAAAGACCTGCGAACCTTGGTTTTTCTTCATCGGTAGCTTCTCCTATTTGTGCCATTGGCCCAAAACGACCAATTCTTACCAGGATTGGCTTACCCGATTCCGGATGCTTTCCAAGAATTCTTTCCCCTACGCTACGCTCAGATGTTTCTGTAGTAATCGTAACTTTCTTATGAAATGGGTTATAGAACTTGTCTATCATTTTTGTCCAACCCAAGTTCCCGTCCGCTATTTCGTCAAACTCTTTCTCTACATTGGCCGTAAAATTGTAATCGAGAATATCGTTAAAGTGCTGTATTAAAAAATCATTTACAATAATCCCAATATCACTTGGGAATAGTTTTGATTTTTCGGCACCCGTAATTTCTTTTAATTTTTGTTCGGTAATCGCTTTATTTTTTAGGGATATTTCCTGGTATTCACGGGTTACCCCCTCTCTATCTTCTTTAACAACATACCCCCGTTGCTGAATGGTTGAAATGGTTGGTGCATATGTTGAAGGACGACCAATTCCGAGCTCCTCAAGTTTTTTAACAAGGCTGGCTTCAGTATATCTTGGCTGGTGATGTGTGTATCGTTCAGTTGCCTTAATATAGTCGAGGTTTAATACCTGGCCAACCGTCAATGGAGGAAGTAATTTATCTGTATTCTCTTCGTGTTCATCATCTGTCGATTCAATGTATACCTTTAGAAAGCCATCGAATTTCAAAACTTCTCCGGAGGCAATGAATTTCTCAGTTGTGGTTGTGATATCAATAGTTACGGTGGTTTTTTCCAGTGCAGCATCACTCATTTGAGAAGCAACAGTCCGTTTCCATATCAAATCGTATAATCTTTTCTCAGTTACCGATCCTTCTATATCCATCTTGTCGAGATAAGTAGGACGAATAGCTTCGTGCGCCTCTTGTGCACCTTTGGTTTTAGTTTTATATTGACGTGGAAACGAATACTTTTCACCAAATTCTTTAGTTATAACAGCTTTAGCCATACCAAGGGCAGATTCTGAAAGATTCACCGAGTCGGTACGCATGTAGGTAATCTGTCCTGCTTCATATAGCTTCTGCGCTATCATCATTGTCTGCGCAACCGAAAACCCAAGTTTACGACTGGCCTCCTGCTGCAATGTTGAAGTAGTAAAAGGAGGAGCCGGCGATTTTTTAGAAGGCTTGGTTATAATATCGGAGATCTTGAATTGAGCCGTTTGACATTTTTTAAGAAAGGTAAGAATCTCTTCACGGTTCTTAATTCTTTCTTCCAGCTCAGCTGTTAAGGTTGCTTTTTTAGGATCAGTAATGAAATATCCGTTAACCTTGAACGATGACGAGCTTTTAAATGCATGAATATCACGCTCCCGCTCAACGATCAGTCTAACTGACACAGATTGTACCCTCCCTGCAGATAGCGATGGCTTAACCTTTTTCCAAAGTATGGGAGATAATTCGAAACCTACCAACCTATCGAGTACTCTTCGGGCTTGCTGAGCATTAACCAGATTAAAATCAATAAAACGGGGATTTTTGATCGCCTTCAAAATAGCTTCTTTGGTAATCTCATTAAAGACAATCCGCTTTGTGCTAGCTTCTTTGAGTTCCAGCACCTCATACAAATGCCACGCAATAGCTTCTCCCTCCCGGTCCTCATCAGACGCAAGCCACACAATCTTAGCTTCCTTAGCCAACTTTTTCAATTCACTAACAACCTTCTTCTTATCTTCAGGAACAATATATACCGGACTATAATCCTTGTTTATATCAATACCAAGATTCTTTTTCTCCAGATCTCTAATATGGCCGTAACTCGACTTGACCAAATAATTCTTACCAAGAAATTTCTCAATGGTAGACGCTTTTGCAGGAGATTCAACAATTACCAGATTTTCAACCATAATACAACGAGCCCGTTTTTAAAAACTCCACAAAGTAAAAAAATTACATGGCTATTCTCAAAATTTTAATTTAAATATTATTTGTTAATTTTACCGTTCAATCTTAAGCAAGGTCATGGAAAATCTAAGCGATAAGCAAAAAAAGTACCTAAAAATTTTTTGGATAATATTTATTTCACCTGTCATATTTTTTATTTTACTCTTCTTTTTTATTGCTATGGGGTGGGTTGGATTTATGCCCACATTCGAAGATCTTGAAAATCCGAACCGTAACCTTGCATCGGAAGTCTATTCGGAAGATGGCAAAGTAGTTGGGACCTTTTATAAGGAAGAAAACCGCAATACAGTTGAATACAAGGACCTTTCCCCATACCTGGTAAAAGCTCTTGTTGCCAGAGAAGATCATAGATTTCAAAAACATTCGGGAATAGATGGATGGGGACTCCTCCGTGTAATGAGTAAGACGATATTACTGGGAAACAAAAGTCAGGGTGGTGGAAGCACAATAACACAGCAGCTTGCGAAAAATCTTTACACCAGACAGTACCAGACTAAAAACGATGATGAAAGCTATAAACCAGGTATTGGCAGGAAACTGTCCCTAATTCTTAGCAAGTTCAAAGAATGGGTAATTGCCGTAAAACTCGAACGCCATTATTCAAAGGATGAAATTGTTACCATGTATTTTAATACCGTTCCCTTTAGCAGCGAAGCTTACGGAATTAAAGCTGCTTCACGCACTTATTTTAATAAATCGCCTGATTCGCTAAAAGTAGAAGAAGCCTCCTTACTGGTAGCAATGTTGAAAGGGAATACGATGTTTAATCCCAAAAGAAATCCTGAAAGAGCCTTAATGGGAAGAAATGTTGTTTTGAGCAAATTGTATGACGAAGACTATATTAATAAAATCCAATATGATTCTCTGGAAAAGATACCCATCAAACTGGATTATCAACCACAACAGCACGATGCCGGATTAGCCACATATCTAAGGGAATACATACGTAAAACGATGTATCGTTCAAAACCGCAGCGTGAAAATTATACCATGTACCACGATTATAAGAATGACTCTTCTCGTTGGGCAGAAGATCCTTTGTATGGTTGGTGTAATAAAAACCTGAAACCCGATGGAACCCCTTATAATTTGTATAAAGACGGCTTGAAAATATACACCACCATTAACTCAAAGATGCAGTTATATGCCGAACAATCTTTGAGAGGTCACCTGGCTGGAACCGTACAACCCAGCTTTTTCAAAGAAAAGAAACATCATCAGAAAGCTCCATATTCAAGTACATTCACCGAAGAATTCGTGAAGACCCGATTAACCGTTGCTATGCACCAAAGTGACCGGTACAGGAATCTTAGAAATGCCGGCTATAACGATAATGAGATTCTAAAAAGCTTTAAAACGCCAGCTGAAATGAGGGTATTTTCCTATAGCGGTGATATTGATACTACCATGACGCCCTGGGATTCGATCCGGTATTACAAATTCTTTATGCGAGCCAGTTTTATTGCGATCGATCCCCATACCGGTTTTATTAAAGCTTATGTAGGAGGTCCTGACTATCGTTATTTTCAGTATGACGGTGTAATGGATCAAAAACGGCAAGTGGGTTCCACCATCAAACCTTTTTTATATACCCTTGCCATGCAGGAAGGTCTCACGCCTTGTTCAAAATTTCTTAACTCACCTGTTACGTTCGAGGTTCAGGATACAGTTTGGCGCTCCAAGAACGCTTCTGCAGATGCTAAATATGATAATAAGGAAGTACCGCTTTGGTGGGGACTTGCTAATTCGGTCAATAATATATCAGCCAGGTTAATCGACCGTTTCAACCCACAATCCATGGTAGATGTGATCAGAAAGATGGGTGTAAAAAGTGATATACCCGCCGTTCCATCGCTTTGTGAAGGAGTTGCAGAATTTTCTTTATATGAACTGGTTGGAGCCTACACCACTTTCCCAAATAAAGGCGTATACACCCAACCAATATTCATTACAAAAATTGAAGATAAAAACCGGAATGTGCTAACTACCTGTTCGCCACAAAAAATTGAAGCTATCAATGAACGAACAGCCTATGTAATGATAAAAATGCTTGAGCGGGTGGCTACAAGTGGAACAGCTGCCAGGCTTCGATATAGATATAACCTTACCAATATCGGTGGTAAAACAGGAACCACCAATAACAACTCCGATGGCTGGTTTGTGGGCATCACTCCCAATCTGGTTGCCGGAGCATGGGTTGGAGGCGATGAGCCCAGCATCCATTTTGACAATATGAAATTAGGAGAAGGAGCGGCTGTAGCATTACCAATCTTTGCCGAATTTATGAAAAAAGTTTATGCCGATCCCAAGTTGAACTTTAGCAATGACCCATTTGAGGGACCTGCCGGATATAGTGTAAGCTTTGATTGCCCGGTAAGTGATTCCGAAAACGACATACAAAAATACATTCAAAACCCATGGTAATTTCTACCAGGTATCGAGGTAATTAAATTGGCCGTATAGGGGTCTTTGGGAGAAAGAAATAATTCGTTTGGCAAACCTTCTTCAACAATGCTGCCGTCTTTTAAAACGATTATACGATCGGCCATCGAACGTACCACATTGAGGTCGTGCGAAATGAAAATATACGTTAGACCGTATTTCTCTTTTAAATGAATCAATAAGGTAAGTATCTGCGACTGGATAAAAGCGTCTAACGCTGATACTGATTCATCCAAAATAATCAGTTCCGGCTCAACCGCCAAGGCTCTGGCAATTCCAATCCGTTGCCGTTGCCCTCCCGAAAACTGATGCGGATATCGATAGTAATGTTCTTCCTGCAAATTAACCTGTTTCAGTAACTCCATAACCCTCTTTTTGCGATCCAGCGAATTTTTGCATAATTTATGTACGAGCAAAGGTTCCGAAATGATTGCACCAACCGTTAATTTTGGATTCAATGACGAATAAGGATCCTGAAATATAATCTGAACTTTTTTCCTGAAATCTTTCAAACTTCTGCCTGAAAGATCATTGAGCGCCTTCCCATTAAAAGAAATTGTACCCGATTCAGGTTCAATTAGTTTTATAATAACCCTCCCCAGTGTTGTTTTACCTGAACCGGATTCTCCAACCAGGCCCAGCGTTTCTCCGGAAAAAATATCCAGATTGATATCGTTCAATACTCTTTTCTTGTTGGAGCCACTACTAAAAACTGACTTACTCCGGTAAGAAACCGAGAGATTCGTAAGATGAAAATTAGTTACCGCGTTTGTTTCAATCAAATTAGGCGCTGCAATTATAATGTTTTTAATATTAATCAATTCTTTAGTGTATGAATGCTGAGGATTCCTGATGATCTGATTTGTTTCCCCTTGTTCAACAATTTCTCCCTGGTAAAAAACAAGTGTGCGTTTGGCAATTTCTGCATTAACATTGATGTCGTGCGTAATAAATAAAATACTCAACTTCATCTCAGCCTGCAAGTCTTTCAGCAATTGAAGTATTGATTTTTGAACGGTGACATCAAGCGCAGTAGTGGGTTCGTCAGCTATTAAAAGCTTTGGATTACAGGATATCGCCATAGCAATCATTACCCTTTGAATCTGGCCTCCTGATAACTGATGAGGATAACTGTCAAATATACGGGTAGGCTCTGGTAATTTTACCTTGTCAAAAAGATTTAACACGGATCTCTTCGCTTCCCCGGGAGAAACATGTTGATGACGCAAAATGGTTTCTTTCAACTGAGAGCCGCAGGTAAATACAGGATTAAGCGAACTCATCGGTTCCTGAAATATCATAGCAATTTCTTTTCCACGAACTGACTGGATTTGTTTTATGGGTGCTTTTGTAAGATCAACCGGATTTGCCTCCCCCCCTTTAAAATAAATACTTCCACCGGTTACTTTAATGGATGGTGGCAGTAATTGAAGTATAGCGAGGGCAGTAATAGATTTTCCGGAACCCGATTCTCCAAGAATACCTATGGTTTCTCCCAATCCAACGGAAAAGCTCAAATTTTTACAAATGGGCCGGCTCTCGTTGTTTTGAAAAGCACTTATGGTAAGATTTTGAATGTCGAGCATAAAAAATTGTTATATAAAAAACAAGTGTTCCCAATTGCCTCATTGCCTCACCCCAACCCCACTCCTGAAAGAGAGGGGCTACTGCGTTGTAGGTTAGACAGAGTCTAATGTTTAATTATATCCTTTTTTTGAAAGTGTAAAGGCTACTTAAAAAGATTTTGAAATAAATGTTCAACTTTTCCAAGGGGAACAATTTCAATTTTAAATTTAGTGGTTATCCCGGCTTTGTTCGCTTTGGCTATATAAATTTTCTTGAACCCGAGTTTTTCGGCTTCCTTTATTCGTTGTTCTATTCGGCTAACCGGACGAATTTCTCCGGATAATCCGATCTCTCCTGCAAAGCATGAAAGATGCGGGATATACAAATCGAGATTGGAAGAAAGGATGGAAGTAATAACCGCCAAATCTATGGCCGGATCAACCACTTTAATACCTCCTGTTATATTAAGAAAAACATCTTTTGCCGCAAGTTTGAATCCTGCTCTTTTTTCTAGCACAGCTAATAACATATTTAATCGCCTTGAATCAAAGCCAGTTGAAGATCGTTGTGGCGTTCCATAAGCAGCAGTGCTAACAAGCGATTGAACTTCAATAAGGAATGGTCTTATTCCGTCGAGCGTTGCTGCAATACTTATACCACTCAGTTGCTCTTCATTAGATGAAATTAATATTTCTGAAGGATTCGAAATTTCTCTTAATCCTTCACTTCGCATTTCGAAAATCCCTATTTCGGAGGTAGAACCAAACCTGTTTTTATTGGAACGTAATATACGGTATACATAGTTATTGTCGCCTTCAAACTGTAAAACCACGTCAACAATATGTTCCAAAGCCTTTGGACCTGCTAAATAGCCTTCTTTTGTAATATGCCCGATAAGAATAAAAGTGGTATGCGAACTTTTCGCAAATTTGAGCAAAGCATTGGTACATTCGCGAACCTGTGAAACACTGCCGGTTGCTGACTCAAGGCTCTCCGCAGCTATTGTTTGAATGGAATCGATGATAGTAATATCCGGCTGTATGTTTTGGCAATGTCCCAGAATATTCTCAAGCGAAGTTTCATTAGCAAATAAGCAGTTACCGGCTCCAGGATTTATGCGTTCGGCACGAAGTTTTATCTGTTGGATAC
>CAYZNC010000154.1:12335-13699 GCA_964478555.1 uncultured Bacteroidales bacterium
ATACTTTCCTCTCCAGAAATATAAAGGATTTTCTGATCATCCAAATGTAAGGCTAATTGCAAGGCTAATGTGGATTTCCCAATACCGGGTTCGCCTCCTAAAAGTACCAATGAGCCTCTTACAAGGCCACCGCCTAATACACGATTTAATTCACTAATTTTGGTATCAATTCGTTTATCGTTTATGGTGGACACCTCGTTCAGACTCACTGGTCGGGCTAATCCCCGTGTTACCGGTGCAGCAATTTTTGTAGTGGATGATCTTACTACCTCTTCTACAAAGGTGTTCCAGGAGCCGCAGGAAGGGCAGCGTCCCAGCCATTTAGCAGATTCTGCTTCACAATTCTGACAAACGAAAACCGATTTTTCTTTAGCCATGGACTATTGGCTCAATTTGTTGATAATGGAAGTAGTTGAATGTCCCTGTACAAGTTCGATAGTAACCACCTCGCCGCCCCTTGCAGTAACAATATCATAACCTACAATATTCTCGGGTTTGTAGTCACCGCCTTTAACCAGTACATCAGGTTGAACAAGTCTGATCAATTCTATGGGCGTATCTTCATCGAACAAAATAACCTTCGAAACAAAGCTAAAAGAGGCTAAAACCAATGCACGCGTATTTTCATCCTGAATAGGGCGCTGTGTACCCTTTAAACGTTTAACCGATGCATTGGTATTCAGACCAATAACTAACTGATCGCCTAGAGAAGCTGCCTTAGCTAAATATTCGATATGCCCCCTGTGTATAATGTCAAAACAACCGTTGGTAAATATAACTTTTTGATTCTTAAAGCGCCAGACTGCTAAAGTATTTTCAATTTTCGAACGATCAAATAATATTTTCGATTGAATGATATTTAAATAATCCATAGAAATGGGTTTAAAGGTTCAATAACAATCTGAAACAAGTTTCCAGGGGTTCCTAACGCATCAATATTTTCCGCCCTAAGCTCGACATGTTTTTGCCCTGACGCCATCATAATGTCCATTTACAATTCAAACATGATGACTAAATGATCCGGTTGGTTCTCGTATCAGGGAAAATGACAGTAGGTTTGAATTTCTTGGCTTCTTCAAAATCCATTGTGGCATAGGACGCAATAATAACTACATCTCCCACAGAGGCTTTACGGGCTGCAGGACCATTCAAACAAATAGCGCCGGAACCTCGTGGTCCTTTTATTATATACGTTTCAATACGTTCGCCATTATTTACATTAAGTATCTGAACCTTTTCGAATTCAATTACATTAGCAGCATCCATTAAATCCTCATCGATAGTTACACTACCAACATAATTCAAATTTGCTTCAGTGTTTGTTACCCTGTGTATTTTCGATTTTAATAGTTCTATCTGCATTC
>CAYZNC010000155.1:0-4045 GCA_964478555.1 uncultured Bacteroidales bacterium
AATGATTTTGCTGGATAAAATTGAAAGAGGAATGCAACAAGCAGATAATAACCAGGTAATCTCGGACGAAGAACTGGATAAAAAAATTGAAGAATGGGCAGTTCTATTGTAATGCCAATCCAGTCGATTCCTCAATTTCTATTTTAAACTTAATTTTAGCTTTCATGGCATGAAAAACCTTTAAAACTGTAGAAATTGTTGCGCTATTATTACCACTCTCGAGTTTTGAAATCTGAGCCTTTTGGACACCTATCATTTTACCTAATTGCTCCTGAGTCAATCCCTGCTCCCTTCTAATTTGTTTTAATTTCTCTCCAAGTATGTCCATAGAAAGTTCAAATTCATACTGTTCTCTATCAGGTGTACCAGGAATTCCGAAATATTTATCCTCCAATTCACCCAATGTCTTAAAATTTTTAGTCGTTTTCATTTTGAACCCCTTATATTAATCCTTTGAAATATTTGTCTTTAATATCCTCTGCTTTAGCAATCTCAGCCTTAGGCGTTTTATTTGTCTTTTTTATTAATCCATGAGCACAAACGATGAGTGTTTGTTTGTCATCCCTTGAATCCCAAAAAGCAAAAAGTCTATAAAACTTTCCATTATTATCTGTCCTAAATTCATAAATATCATCTGTGCCAATCATTTTTTTAAACCAATCGCCAAAAATCCTTGATTTTGTTTTACGCATCGAAATAAAAAATTTCTTTCTCACAGGTTCTTCAATATTATCCAAGAAATCCTCAGCCTGTTTAAGTAAAACGATTTCGATTGGTTTTTCCATTATCAATTTATCTTGTGCAAATATAATAAATGTTTCTATATTTGGAAACACAGCGCTATTATTCTGCTATCAGGGTGGCTTACGACAGATCCTCACAGAGTCGGATTATGCATTTTTAACGCTGATAGGTCTGAAAAAAGACACTGTCAGGTTTGGCAACTGATTTGTTATAAATCTGCGTGATGGCTAATTTGTGTAATTTGAAATAAACCTTATTCTTCCATCAAACTCGAAAAATCTATTTCTTCTGCCTGATTTATTTCAATGAGAAGGTCTTTTTCGCATTTGAAGGTGCGGCCCGGGAATTTTTTCAGCAACGTGTGGTTGTGGGTGGCCATGATAACAGCGCGACCGTTGTTTTTGATGTCCATGAGCAGGTTCATGATATCGGTGGACGCTTCCGGATCGAGATTTCCTGTGGGCTCGTCAGCTAAAATTATTTCCGGATCGTTGAGCAGGGCGCGTGCAATCACCACCCTTTGCTGTTCGCCTCCCGAAAGCTGGTGTGTTTTTTTGTAACCTTTGTTGGTAAGGCCGACTTTTTCCAAAACATCGTTAATGCGAGTTTCGATTCCGTTGTGATTTTTCCATCCTGTGGCTTTTAATATAAAGGCCAGGTTGTCGTGTACGTTCCTGTCGGTAAGCAATTGGAAATCCTGGAAAACAATACCCAGTTTACGCCGCAGGTAAGGTATTTGTTTTTGTTTGATTTTGCGAAGACTAAATCCAGCCACGGTAGCCTCACCCGAAACCAAAGGAATTTCAGCATTAATGGTTTTAATCAGACTGGTTTTACCGCTACCTACCTTACCAATCATGTAGGCAAATTCTCCTTTTTCAAGGGCAAAATTCACTTCTTTCAATACCAGATTTTCGTTCTGGTATATGGCAGCATCCTTGAATTCAATTATGGTATCGAGGCTCATTTTGATCGTTTTGGCAAATGTAACGAATTTTGAGATAAGTTAACAAGTAGACTCAGGCTAAAAAAAGATCTTGGCCTCCAGTGCTATTAGAGCTCCGTAATTCACCGTTTCTCGACCGCAGCCGAAAAGAGTCTGTGGCCCTTGAGCGTAGCTAGGTAATTACATTAACTTTTGTATATTGCTGCTTTAATGGATATAACCATCAAAACTTAATTTTCAATTGCTTTTCAATACCTTAACTTTAAAACCCGGATGAAAAATTACCATCGGTATATTTTATTACTTATTATATTAGTGGCAACTGTTCTACGTTTCTATGCACCTTTCGATATTCCGTATACCTACGACGAATTCAGTGCCTTGTTTCGCACCCATTTTAATACGTTTCACGAATTAATTGAGCGTGGCGTTAAGGTTGACGGCCATCCAGCCGGTGTTCAGGTTTTTCTTTTTTACTGGACTAAATTATTTGGATATAAGGAGATTGTAGTAAAACTTCCGTTTATTATTTTGGGTATTCTTTCCGTATGGCTTGTTTATAAAATATTTTCCGCATGGGTAAATCAAACGGCTGGGCTCATAACTGCCGCATTTGTTGCCACCCTCCAATATCCTGTTTCATATAGTCAAATAGCCAGACCTTATATATCCGGATTGTTTTTTTCGATGCTCATGGTATTTTTCTGGCACAAGGTAATTTTTCAACCGAAACAGAAGCTTTATCGAAATGGCGTATTGTACATCATAGCTGCTTCGATGTGCGCCTATAATCATTATTTCTCGCTACTGTTTGCTATAATTGTAGGATTTACCGGTCTTTTCTTCATTCCAAAGAAATATGTATTCAAATACATCATTTTCGGAGTACTTATTTTTATAACCTATACTCCGCATTTATCAATATTTATCGCCCAGATAAAAATGGGGGGTGTGGAAAATTGGCTGGGTAAACCCCATGTAAATTTTATGAGAGAATACATCATGTATATTTTTCATTTTTCAATTTACGTTTTTCTGCTCGTTGCAGGAATCGTAATATTTGGGTTTACCTACAAAAAACAAACCATTACCGATAAAAAATTTTATTTTATTGCGCTTGCGTGGTTTGTGCTGCCATTTCTTATCGGATTCATTTATTCACGATATGTAAATGCCGTTTTGCAGTATTCCGTACTAATATTTAGCTTCCCTTTTATATTCATGCTGTTATTCGGGCATATCCCTGAACTCAATGATAAATTGAAATTATTGTTGGTATGTGTGATTTTAACGGTTAACTCATTAACTTTAATTTTTGAACGTCACTACTACGAACTGTTATACCAATCGCCCCATAAAGAAATTTTGGTTTTGCAGGATAAATTTAAAAAGCAATATGGAGAAGATTGTCTCTCCATTATCGACTCCGATAAAAAGATATCGCGGTTTTATACGGATAAGTTGCATTTGGACACGAGTTATATAAGATACGACTCATTTGCATCCAAGATCAATTTTATTAATTTTTTGAAAACACAGCATAAAAAATACTTGTATTTTGGATGTCTTTCAGGAAGCGATCCTGCGCTTGTACCTATCATACAGGACTATTTCCCGTATCTTGAAATGCAAAAAGATTATATGATTGGCGATGCATACCTTTTCTCCACTCAAAAAACCACTCAAAAACCTCCTGTATTTTTTACCCAATATGGGTTCGACGATCAAAATAAAAACTGGACGGGTGTGAAAGCTGAACGCATCAAGGATTCTGTTGCATCCAGTGGTCGATTTTCGTACTTTATGGACAGTACATTGGAATGGGGACCGACATTTTCAACACCGTTTCGTGCACTGATAAACAATAAAAATAATCTGATAGAATCGTCGGTTAAAATTTATCCGCTAGGAAAAACCAAGGGTATTATATTAGTAACCTCTTTGGAATCCAACGGAAAAACCGTCCTTTGGCATGGTGCTTCCCTGGAAGATTATAGCCCTCAGGATGTTCTCAACCACTGGGTTAAAATATATAACGTGCTTAAATTATCAGATATATACCTGAACTATCCAAACCTTGTTTTTAAAATGTATCTGTGGAATTCCCAAAAAAACAATTTTTACATGGATGATCTGGAAATCAAAACCAGGGTTGGTAATCCTGTTGTTTATGGAGGTTTACAGAAGATAAATTGAGGTTAAATAGATTTCAGGGGTAAGAAACAAGATATAAGAGCCTAATTGAATAACAATTTCGTTGCATTGAAAGATGGTTTCGACTCCGCTCAACCACCGGCTATGTTAACATTGAAAGATGGTTTCGACTCCGCTCAACCACCGGCTACGTTAACATTG
>CAYZNC010000155.1:4145-13636 GCA_964478555.1 uncultured Bacteroidales bacterium
GGTTTCGACTCCGCTCAACCACCGGCTACGTTAACATTGAAAGATGGTTTCGACTCCGCTCAACCACCGGCTACGTTAACATTGAAAGATGGTTTCGACTACAACCACCGGCTACGTTGGACCCCTGAGCGCAGTCGAAGGGTTATTGGGATAGTTAGTTTTTTCAAAAAGAAAAGGCCAAATCTCCCGACATGGCCTTTTTGTTACTAACCAACAAATCTAAACTGTCTTCTATGAATAGATGAAAGTTTTCAAGGATTACGTAAGCCGGAAGATATTATTGTGTGAATGGCATTTTTTACCTTAAATTATTTCTGGAGCTTTAAAGGTGAGTTTTGTCAAGGAGTTCGGGGCATGGAAGATAGAATATCATTCGCAGCTAATTCAGGATATTTATAAAATTCCTGCATTTTAGGGGTATTGATATAATCAACAGATTCTTTTTTTAGAAAACGCACAACAGTATGAGCTTCCATTTGGGTTTCATCTAAAGGCTTTAGTAAATCCTTTATTTGATTGATGTTTAATTTTGCTTCCAGGTAATTCAGCGCTTGGTCCTCTGTAAAGAGCAGGAGCATTCTGGGTCCGTTCAGCGCTTTTGGATTATTATGAATTAGCCCGATCAATGAATTTGGTGGCGTGTTAATCAATGTGAAGGAATCGAAAACTTCTTCTGTTTCGGAAATTAGTCTTCTTTCCCAAATACCGCCGGCATAAAACAAGTCACTTTTACTTGGATAAATGAAGTACGGGTAGTTTTCTCCATTAAAATAGTGAATTTCGAAATAACCATCTATCGGTATCAGGCAACGTTGCTTTGAAATGAGCTTTTTATGTTGCTGAAAAACCTTTTCAGCAGGAGTGTTTAGTAATTCCCTTGTAATGTTCATGTTGGTTTTAGAATCTACATAATTATAAGGGAGTGTCCATTGCATATTACGGAAATGCAATTTTCCTTCGTCTTTAATCAGGGTGGTTAACATCGGTTTATCCTTACCTATTGCAACATAGTATTCCATAAATTGAGAGGCATTATCACCCCCCATAAATGTTTCATGAAATAATTTTGCTATTTCGTCCTCAGGATGCTTTTTGAATTTTTTTTCCATCGACTTGATTACCCTTTTTGTTCCTACCCAGTAGCACATAGTTCAGTTTTTTAAATATATAGATATAAGAATCAAAGCTTGCCTGCCCATTGGCGGGATACAAGAATCAAGATATAAGAATCAAGACACATGATTCAAGACACAAGATTCAAGATATGAGAATCAAGATTGTAAGACACTATAATGATTTATTTATTAGACTTAATGTGTCTTATTCTTGTAGAAACAACGATTTCCGGAGTTTTGTTCTCTATTTTCTGTGAATAGTTTTTGATAAGGATTTGGTTGGAATGAACCTATAAAAAAAGCCGCTTAAACATGAGTTAAGCGGCCCCGATTTGGTTTGATCTGTGTTTGGTAGTGTCTATTTATTAGCAATGGTGCTCCATAGTATTTCTATGCCTACACACATTTTATCTTTCTTCATCTGTATTTTTTTGTTTTCCAGTATTTGCACCTCAATATCCAGGGGTTGTGTTCTTTGCACCATGAAATTAAAGGAGTCGATGTAGTCATAATCCTTATTGTCGTACATTATTTTTTTTGTTTGACTGTCGATAATGCGGAAATGAATTGGCCGGTAACCTGATTCGGCACAAACACCAAGGATATAATCCTTTCCGCCAAACAGAACTAACTTATAGGTGGTTTTCTGACCTATTGAAATTTGAGTACTTTTTGCCTGGCTGTATTGTTTAAAATCCCGTCCTTCAGGAATATAAACAAAGCAATCCTTGCTCTCATGAAAGCCTTTGCATGGCTGACCGTTCATAGTACCGGAAAATATGAAAATGAGTATTAATGCCTGAATAACTTCTATTAATTTCATATCAAAAGTCTTTATTATTTTGAAACGTTTACAATCTCCAGTCTTGTTTTAACAACATTCTCCTTAAAGCTGTTAAATATCTTATCGTTTACTTGTATGTCGTCACCTCCGGATATAATAACCTTGTTTCCTTCACCTTCGCTTACTGTTTTTGCAGTTGATCTCTTTTCTGCATCCTGCAGTATTTTTTTCAAGGTGTCCAACTGCCGTAAAATAGCCCGGACGTCTGCATCATTTCGGTAGGCATAGGTAAAATCATAAAAGCTGTCGAAAATAAATTTCTGCTCAAATATTTTCTTTGCAATATTCTGGTAATCGGTAAATTTTGCAACGTTCATAGTAGAAAGATATAAGGATTCAATTAGTGCTCCGCTTGAAATCAGTGCAAAAATATTTTGGCGGCTCGAGTTCTCAAGCAAATCGGACATGGCATAATACATTTCCTGTGATATTCTGATAAGGGAATCGTTTCTGGCAAGATTTTTCTCTATTCTGTCAAAAAATTCTTTGTTGAAATAACCATAAATATTTATTTTCTGAGCTAAATCTCTGATGGTTTTGAAGTATTCCAAAGCGTTTGTTTTGTTTTCATTGAGATTCAGGTACGCAAAATCAGCAATATAAATGCCCAGATTGAGGGCCTGATGCTTGGTGTCTACGTACTTTTCGGAATTGGCAATCGGATTAATTAATTGTAGGTTCAATGCATTTTTTTCAATAAAGATTTCTCCCAAAATTTCGTTTGGGGACAAAAGCATATAAGTAACCCGGTTGTTGCTGTCAACCTTAATGGTGTCGGGATTTGTCAAACTATCCAAGAGGATACCGGAACTGTCTTTATTGCTCTTGTTGTTCGCCTGGCATTGAACTAACAATAGGGTAATTCCAATAAGCCATCTGAAAATTCTTGTGTTCATATGAATCGGTTCGTTAATTAAAAGCTTCATCTATATGTAATTCTACTTTTCCTTTCTCAAACAAGAAAGATGCTATGTATAAAGGTTTTATGTCCTAAATTCTATACGGAGGTACGCTCCTTCTCCTTTTGGGAGAGTGTTGGGGATGAGGTTTTATTTTATTCTAATTTAGTTTAAAAAGACATAAGATTAAAATTATCCTTAAGAAATTTCAATCTTTCTAGTCATTTTTGTTTGTTATAAGCAAAAAAGAAAACTAAAATGGCGTACAAAATCATTGACATAAGCCAGATTATGATGACATTAAATAATAAAGTATCCAGTTTTAAGTTACCAATTTTTTTTGACGATGAAAGAAAATGCGCCCTGCCTAAACTTGATCCGGGAATTTGGTATATGGGTTCAATTACCCTGATGATTTTATTTTCGGTTTTTATAAAAGCCTCCAGTGATTTACGTTTTAAAACCAAATCAGCCAGATTTTCATTATAGTACTGGTTTTTAAACTTCAGATAATTATCAATGGTCCCGTATTGTTTCACCAGCTGATGGGTTATGTTATCTTTTCTCTTTCCCAAGATATCGAGCGTACCGGAAAGATCGTTGTTCAAAGCGTTGATGTGTTTCTCCAATTGTTGAAATTTAGGAGCATCCAGAGTTATGTTGTCGAAATAGGAGGCATACCCTGCTTCTGAGAGTGCCTGTACTTCATTTCTCAGAAACTCGAGCTTGACCTTGGGATAGGTTGCGGTGTCCGGATGTGACCTGATCTCATTGATCACTTTTTTTATTTCAGGTATAACAAACAACAGGTTATATTTGGTATTACTTTCATGTTGTTCAATTTCAAAGTAATGTTTTTGAAATGCATTATGCTTGAATTGTGTAACAATAAGAGCTTCGTAAGCCCAACGCGAAGCCATTATATCGCCAACCACGGGTACATATATTTTGGAGGCAACATAATTATTGAGTTTGTCATAATTAACCACTACACCGCTTAATAGCATTTGCGGAACAATGATCAACGGAACCATGATATATATGGCAACGACAGAATTAAATGAAGCGGAAATAATTAATCCCATCAGGTTACTAAAGCACGACAAAGAAAAAAGAATAAGCCAAAAGCTGAACGACATCCCGTGAATACCCAAAATAGCATTTCCAATAGCCACAAAAATCAGAGTTTGAAGAGCACTTAATGCAAAAAGAAATACCACTTTGGAATTCAGATAACTTAATTTACTTAGCTTTAGGTAGGATTCACGTAACAATATTTTACGATCCCTGATAATTTCTTCTGCACTTATAATCAATCCCACGAACAATGCTACAATAACACTCATAAACAGAAAAGACGGGATATTGTCATTGTCTGCAAAAATATATTTATAACCATTGCTTTCGCTAATGCTGTGGTACCGGCAAAGAGGAGCGAGTAAAAGCGCTAGTATTGGCGATATTATTAACGCCAGCATTACATATTGACGGTTAGCCAGCTTGGTAAGAAGGTTACGTTTTCCAAATATCAAAAATTGCTTGAATGGATTGGGTTTATTGAATTCAACAGCTGGCAGAGACTCAAATGAACGTGATTTTTTGAGGTTTTTTCCTTTTTTTTTCAATAAAAGCTGATGCCACTCTGCAGGTAAAGTTTTCCGTTCCTTTATTAATTCTCCGAATTCATTAACTTTTTTCTCTTCCAGAATTTTGAAAATAGTTTCGGGGTTAATGTTTTCACAAACGTTGCAGCTATCTGCCGCCATACTTATTCTTTGGTTAAAATCGTTGAAATACGGAATGGCCTCCAGAGGATTGCCAAGGTATACAGGGTATCCCTCTTTGTCGAGCACTATAATTTTATCAAATAGTTTGAACACATCGGAAGATGGCTGATGGATGTTAACTACCACTATTTTGCCCGTGATTGTTTGTTCGGAGAGTAATTGCATGATTTCTTCCGAATCCGATGAGGATAACCCGGAGGTAGGCTCATCGACATACAGAATCCAGGGCTCACGGATCAGTTCCAGGGCTATGTTTAGCTTCTTTCGCTGACCTCCGCTAATAAATTTGTTTAAGGGAGATCCCACGATGAGGTTTCGGACTTCGTATAAGTCAAGTTCAACTAATAAATTGTTTACTTTTTCAGTTAAAACTTCCTTAGAAAGCTTATCAAAACACAATTGCGCATTCAGGAAAAGATTCGTGAACACCGTCAATTCTTCTATAAGCAGGTCGTCTTGCGGCACATATCCTATCAGTCCGTCAAGTTTTTCTTTGTCCTCATGTAAGTCCAATCCGCTTATTGTGATGCTGCCTTTCGGGGCTTTTATGTTTCCTATAAGAATGTTGATCAGCGTAGATTTACCAACACCACTTCGACCGATAATTCCAATTAATTGCTCGGATTCAAGCACAACACTGAGACGATGTATACCATTATTGCTGTTTTTGAAGGTAAACTCAACATCCTTTAATTCAACAGTGAGGTTGCTGATATTGTCACATTGAAACCTGCGTATAACCTGGTTATAATAAACCGGTTCCGTGTCATTGCCTTTAATCACATCGCCCTTATGAAAGAAGTAAATATGATTGGAAAATAAGGCTTTGTTATTTAATATGAATGATCCCGTTCCTTTGTAATTGAACAGAATGGTGTTAATACTTTCCACATAAAGGAAAAAAAGCTGACCATGAAAGTTATCCCTGTGCAAGAAGTTAAGGTCTACCTGAATGTTTCTTTTATCTGCTATGATGAAAAGCCGGTCCTTTTGAGGCACTTTATATAGTGTATTGTCTATGAAACTTCTACAGTTTAAATATTCTATCTCGTTAATACTGAAATTTTCAACTACAAGGTTTAAAATTTCTTTGAAGTCGAGGTGATTTTTACGGATAATTGAATATTGCAACAAAAATTTCTCGAAAAATAATAACCGTAATAAAATTTGAAATTTTGGTTTTTTAGGAATATCGCATTCTATTTGCTGGATAGTTTGAATTAAAGTTTGAAAATTATCGGGATGATCGGGAGCATGTTTATGATCGGCATACATTTGATAATATTCGTAAAAAAGTTGCAGACTTTCGGCTTCAATTTCAGGATTCAATTCTTTTAACAGAAATGATTTTATAAAATCTTTAACATTTTCAAAAAGTAATGTAGGATACAGATTTGCAATTACAGCAAACAAACGCAATAGATAATCCAACAGTACAATGTCCATAAATTGAAAATATGATTTTTATAAGATAAGAAGCATCAACTATTATCTTCTGTCATTCTTTAGTTTTTTAACCACAATGTTCACAATGGTTACACAATGTTCACGATGCACCAAATCATTGTGGCCTTTGTGCTTCTTTGTGTTCATTGTGGTTTATTTTCTTTAATCACAATGGTTGCAATGTTATACAATGGACTTAATTAGTTCTCTTGAACACCAATTCCACGCAAGCTCCACCTTCCTGTTTATTAAAAATATGAATGGTTCCATGATGTAAATCCATAATCTGTTTTACCAAATATAAACTGATGCCTTTGTTTGGGTTTGCATTTTCGTAATAATGAAAAGGACGAAACAAAGAAAGTATAGCTTCTTCCGAAAAACCTGGTCCCGAATCAGATATAGTGCAGGTTATATGATCATTGCTTGTTTTTACTTTAATCTCAATGGTGCCATTTTTAGGAGTATACTTAATGGAATTGGCCAGGATGTAGTTAAACGCCTTGAATATCAAATCCTCATCAGCTTTGAGCGTAATATTGCCTGAAAGCTTCTCTGTGTTTACTTTGATGTTATTTTTTTCTGATATATCATTTATTTCCAAGATGGAATAATGAATCAAATCTTTTAGACTAACCTCATTCCATTGAAGCTTATACTCATTTAAGTTAAGTTGATTGCTCAGCATAACCTTGAAGGTAAATTTTTCAAGACGGGCAACAGAATTATCAAGCGATTCCACAAGATCTTTCATGGATGCTGAGTGTTCATGATTCTTTATCAGATTTAAAGCACCCATTATCCCATTTAATGAGGTAGAAATTTCCTGACTGATAAACATGAAATAATCGGCGCTTAAATCTTTCTGTCGTTTTAATTCTTCTTCAGACACCATAACTTTGTCCCTTTGATTTGTAAATAATTACACTTCGGATGCGTTGAATCATTACTAAAACCAAACTTCAAATGCATGTTTACAGCAATTTTTGGCTTCCCTGAAGAAGTGTCAACAGGTGAACATACATTTACATTAAATTTACTAAAATTTTATGTAAGATGGAACGAATATAGAAGGAATCTGCGAGCGTCGAGTTATTTTTCTTGAAAGAAAGACTTTCAGATACTTATAATGTTAATATGTTCAAGCATCCATGAAAAATAAAACTTACTTACCATTAATACTTGCTAACGTTCTGATTAAATTTATTGCCCAAAAATAAATATTTGAATTAACGAGTGACTGCCTCATTTGTTTCATACGATGGTGTTGCTCATCTTTCGGCATCTCCAATGCAGTTTTTATAGCATCTGCAGTCTCTTCGATGTCATATGGATTTACAATTAATGCATCGGAAAGCTCCTGTGCTGCTCCGGCAAACCTGCTAAGAATGAGGACTCCATCAAACGTGTTTCGGGATGCTACATATTCTTTGGCCACCAGATTCATTCCATCATGCAGTGAGGTAACCAGACAAAAATTCGAAGCTTTATAAAAGGGCATAATTTCCTCATGGCTGTGGTGGCCTTTCAATAATAGAATTGGCTTTGAATCTTTGGCCTTAAATTTCGCATTAATACGATTAGTTTCATCCTCAACGGCATTAACAATATCTGCGTAACTTTTGATTTCGGTCCGGCTTGGGGCCGCAATTTGTACAAATATAAATTTGCCCACATATTCCGGATATTTTTCCAGAAATCTTTCCACTGCGAGAAATCTTTCGATGATTCCTTTTGTATAGTCGACTCTGTCTACACCAATACCCATTACTTCGGCTTTCCTTCCGTACTTTTTAAGTACGTCCGAAATCTCTGGATGGGTGGTTTCTTTCTGATCGTAGTCTTTTAAAGTAAACGCAATGCTTATGGGAAAAGGTTTTACATAAGTAACCCGATCGGCAACTTTTACGGAAAAGTTTTCCCAAACTACTCTTGATTGCAAGGAATTGTTAACGGTTTCCAAAAAATTGTTACAATGATACTGTGTGTGAAATCCAATCAGATCGGCTCCTAACATTCCGGTGAGTATTTCTTCCTGCCACGGACATATGCTGAAAGCTTCGGGATTGGGCCAGGGTATATGCCAGAAAAGGGCAACTTTAGCATCAGGTCTTCTCTTTTTGATCATTTCAGGTAACAGGGCAAAATGATAATCTTGCACCAAAACCAATGGTTGATCCTCATTTTTTATTTCTGATAATACCGCTTTTGCGTATCTGTAATTCACCATCTTGTAATACATCCAATCGTTTTTCCTGAAAATTGGTCGTGTATGGGCAATATGGCATAATGGCCACAATCCTTCATTTGAAAAGCCATAGTAAAAATAGTCTTCATCTTCTTTGGTGAGCCACACTCTTCGCAAGGTGTACTTCGGATCATCAGGGGGTACCTGAACTTTATTGTTTTTGTTAACGCTTTCTTTATCTGCGTCACCTGTACCGGACGCAATCCACAAGCCACCGCATGCTTTTAGTATAGGCTCAAGGGCAGTAACCATTCCACTTGCAGGAACAATATACTTAATTTCTTTTCCGGCATGGATGTGCATGTATGGTTCACGGTTAGATACCACTGTTATACTTCTGTTAGCTAAAAGTCGTTTCACCTCTTCCTTTAAACGTTCAGGAGTCCAAACAGACTCGCCGGTTGTTCTTAGTTTTGCTTCTTCTTCCGCTATAGCCCTTGCCTCGGTCATAGCCTGTGCCATCTTATTGATCTCTTTATGTAAAGATTCCAAAAAACCTAAGGGTGGACGTTCACGCAAAGATTCTACATTCCCTGACCTCACGGACTTAATCCACGCCGATATTTTATTAATGGGCGTAAAAATCCCCCACCGTAATATCAGTAGCGTAAACCATGCTACCACCAAAGCCTGAATAAACCAACGGGCAAAACTCCGCAGCCAGATATTACGGATGGCTTTTTTTATATAATCCGCATCTGCATAAAAAACGACTGCTCTTTTATACCTGTTATTGTATTTAAGAACCTTAACGAACTGAAATATATTCCTTTTATTTATTTTGGTAAAATTGCCACCGGAGCTGTCCTTTGAAATCAGATGATTTATTTCCTTTCCGGATTTTTTCAAAAATGGCTCTAAAGAGGGCTCAATAGCTATTAAACTATCTTCATTATAATAAATTGCAATTCCAATTAACCTGTATTTCTTGTCAACGGCAACCGTTAATCTTTTCAGTGAATCCTTGTTGTTTTGTTCAAGGATAGCCTGATTCTTCTTGCAAAAATCACCGGCTAATTCCTGAGTCTGTTGATCTAAATTGAGTCGTAATGTATGTCGTTCTACATAAACTTGAAAAACAGTAAAGCACAGAACTACTAAACCAACAGCTACTATAGTTGAAAGAAAAATTGTTAAATTAATTCTCATATC
>CAYZNC010000156.1:0-13630 GCA_964478555.1 uncultured Bacteroidales bacterium
GCCAACTTCACTCTCAACCCATATTTTACCGTTATGCTTTTCGATAAACTCTTTGCAAGGGATTAGACCATCATTTGGCGTATACTGATCGAATTCGATGTTCTTGTAATTGACTAAAAGAAAAGTTAAACAATAAAAAAAGAATACTTTAAGAGATTGATAGGTACACATCCTGTTATTTTAATGATATTTGGAAAATCAAATGAAATCAAACTTTGGTTGTGACACATATAATTGTTATTTTATTAAAAATCTTTAAGTTTGTCTGCTGATGTTTCTACTTAAATTTACATAAATTATTGCATTAACCCAAATACATCAATTGAATATCCTGCTAACCCAAGGGTATAATCACAACAAAATTTAAAAAAAGGCGCATAGCTAATAACTGTGCGCCTTTTTCGTATATAGCTACTTAATTGCTCATTACAGAAGACTTACAGAAGGTTGTTCTGTAATTTCAATAACATGCATCACCCTTAGCTATGATATATCTCATCAAAATTTTGCCGGATAAATGCGTATATTCGAAGCGTATAATTTTCAAAAATGAGATACGGTATAATATTGGTGACCATATTATTAATTTTCTCATGCGAGCATGAAAAAGTAGGTGAAAATATAGTTTATAAATCAAAAAATGTTGCTCCAAATCAACTTCGCTTTATTGGCCACTGGCTGGATGAAGGTGAGAAAGAAAAACTGCTGCTTGAAACGATCAATGAATTTGAATTCACTCACCAGGATGTAAAAATCACAGTAGATTATTTGGAAAAGATGAGTCAACAGAAACTTATCGATGTCAATTTTGATATTTACATTGCAAAACAAATAATTTCTGAGAATCCTGATTTCGACATTCTTAGAGTGAATAATGCATTTTGGAGTATCAATAAATATATTCCTGATAAGGATTATATGCGCAAATATTTGGTTGATTTTAGCGAAATTGATGAATTCAGAGCAAATACAAGACCGGAGTTATTGACCGATAAAGTTAAAGCACAATACGGAGGTATTATTCCAGGCCCATTTATCGACGGCTATAATTGGCCTCTATGGTGTAATACCGCTTTAGCAGCAAAGATAGGAATAAATGTAAAGCAGTTTGATATGTCATTTGAGGATTTTTTGACATACGTCGCGGCTGTTAACGATTATAATAAACAACATAGTGATTCCATTGTACCCATCTTTGAAGCCGGTAATTTTGCTACCACTCACACCCTCGCAGAAATGCTTTTTTTCTCGGAGATTGCCAATGATGACGAAATCAAAGACGTCAATTATAGTACTAAAAAAATTAATGCCTGGAGTAAAGTTGCAAAGGATCTGGAACGCTTGGCAACGTACAAACCCTTACCTAAAAATTGGCGTAAACTTGTTTGGACTGATCATATGAATTCGCCCATTGAAAATAAGTGTCTGTTCTTTATTAATGGATCATGGATGTACAATATTTGGCTTAAAAAGGATAGTTCGCAAATAAAAAAAATGATGCCCTGCGAATTGCCGGTTTATAAAACAGCTCCTTTATGTTTTGGCGGATATAATATGACCTGGGTTGTCCCTAAAAAAGCAAAAAACCGTGATAATGCCGTGAAATTTTTACTTTATATGAACAGTCCTGAATTTGCTGAAAAATGGACCCGTTATACTAAATCTCCCAGTGGTATCAATGGTAAACTCACTACATTGAACTTTGGTGCAGATAAATTCGAAAATTTTCAAGTGATGACAGATAAGAAATATCAAGGTAAAAAAATCGATTTGCTGTGGGGATCTGCCTTTTGCTTCGGCAACATAAATTCCAATGTTAATAATCTCAGTGTAGAAATAATTTCCGGAGAGATAACCGCAGAAAAAGCTATCTCAACAATCAAATCGCAATTGAAAACTCATTAATAAGAAACGAGGACGCAGCCGGACTCTTTTAAAAAATAGTTAAATCAATTCATCACTTAATGTTCCCGAGGCAATTTCTCTCACTTCCCCAGTCATTCGGATATTCCAGGTTTCATCAATTTCAATCTTCAATGAGCCGCCGGGCATTTTAATGGTTACATTTTTATCGGTAAGTCCTTTTTTAACCATTACGGATGCTACAGCGCTTGAAGAACTTCCGGATGCCAATGTATAACCGGCTCCCCTTTCCCAAATAAGTATTTCTACCTCATTGCGCGATAATACTTTCGCAAATTGAACATTGATCCGATTGGGAAATAAAGCATTATTCTCAATGTAAGTGCCGTATTCCTTAACTTCTTCCTCGTTTAAATGGTCGACAAGAATTGTACAGTGAGGATTTCCCACCGAAACACAATGCATTAAGTACTTTTTATCTTTTATCTCCAGTACTTCACCAAAGCATTCTTTCTTCGGCCATTTTACAGGTATTTCCTCCGATTTGAAAGTAGCCTTACCCATGTCGACCTTAATCATGAATGCCTTACCTTTTTTTTCTTCAATAACCTGGGACTTTACAATACCACCTAGCGTTTCTATGGAAAATTCTTTTTTATCCGTAAATCCGTAATCGTAGAGATATTTTGAAAAAATGCGAATCCCATTACCACTTTTTTCGGCTTCCGAACCATCAGGATTAAAAATCCGCAAACCAAAATCTGCCTTATAACCAGGCACCTTTAAAAGGATACCATCAGAGCCTATCCCATAGTGAACATTACAAAGAAGCTTAATTTTGTCTTCCGTAAGTTTAAAATTCAGATCATCGAAATTCAGTACGATATATTCATTTCCCAAGCCGTGGGATTTAACAAAGAAATTTTGCATATAGATTTATTAAAGTGAACTGATAATCTCATCCCCAGTCTTTCTTATGGGGTGAGACCATTCTTTTCCGATTCATCCATCCATCACAAATTTACCAAATAGTTTAAATTTAATATATTTGTAACCTTTGTTTTATTTGATTAATTTAAATAGATATGGCCTTCATAAACGAAAATTATTTGAAGTTAAAAGCGGGATATTTGTTCCCGGAAATAGGACGCAGGGTTAGAGAGTATGCACAAGCAAATCCTGACAAGAAAATTATTCGCATGGGTATCGGCGATGTCACTCAACCTTTAGTTCCTAGTGTTGTAAAAGCTTTTCACGAAGGTGTTGAAGAATTGGGGAATGCTAAAACATTCAAGGGATATGGCCCTGAGCAGGGTTACGATTTTCTTCGCGAAGCCATTGCACAATACGATTATAAAGCCAGAGGTGTAACCCTTTCTGCAGATGACATTTTCGTTTCTGACGGGTCGAAATGTGATACCGGAAACATTCAGGATATCTTTGGGTTTGAGAACAAAATTGCCATTTGCGATCCTGTTTACCCCGTGTATGCCGATACCACAGTAATGTCGGGGAAAACCGGAAACTTTATGGATAATGGCTATTTCGAGGGCATTATTTACATGCCTTGTACAGAAGAGAATGGCTTTATACCCGACATTCCCAAGCAAAGGCCAGATCTCATCTTTTTATGCTTTCCAAATAACCCTACGGGCACAGTAGCTACCAAGGAAGTACTTACAAAATGGGTAAAATATGCCATGGACAATAAATGCATTATCCTTTTTGATGCCGCTTATGAAGCGTATATTACAGAAAGTCATATTCCTCATTCCATATATGAGATTGAGGGTGCCCAAAAAGTGGCTATCGAATTCCGAAGTTATTCAAAAACAGCAGGGTTCACTGGTACACGTTGTGCATACACTGTAATTCCTTCGGAATTGGTTGCATATGATCAAAAAGGAGTGGCTCATCCTGTAAAACCGCTATGGATGCGCAGGCATACCACCAAATTTAATGGGGTATCTTATCCCGTGCAAAGAGCAGCTGCGGCCATTTATACGGAACAAGGCAGCAAGGAAGTGAAGGCAGTTGTTAATTTCTATCTCGAGAATGCCCGCATCATGATAAAAAGTCTCACTGAAAACGGCTTTAAAGTTTTTGGGGGAGTTAATGCACCCTATGTATGGGTAAAAACCAAAAATGACATGAAATCCTGGGATTTTTTCGATAAACTCCTGAATGAAGCTCATGTGGTGGGCACTCCTGGTGCAGGATTTGGACCTTCGGGAGAAGGTTATTTCAGGTTTTCCTCATTTGCTGATAGGGAAAATGTAATTGAAGCCATGGAGAGGATTAAGAAATTAAAATTTTAATACTTCGAATAATATTAAAATCAAAAGAAAGCTGGTTCATGTTTTAATCTGAACCGGCTTTCTTTATTATATACTCTCTTCTTTCCTATCTGTATGCTGCTGCTTCTTTCTTAACAAGGTTTACCTTCCTTGGATAAGAAAATTGAAGCATCTTTTGATTTCCTGCAGAAGCTGATTTCGTGGCTGCTATATTAAATTCCATCACCGTTACTCCTTCTTGAGGACCATTTCCGTCAATCCAAGCTTGGTCGGCGGTAACTGAGCCGTAATAGGGGTTGACACCTGTTGTTGGGGTAATGAGCGAGCCATCCATCCGGGCTGTAACAATATAATGCGTCAAATTGGTAACATCGCAACTTGAGAATAAAGCTATCCTTACGATATATTTCCCTTTCTCAACCGTAGCAGTGCCACTATAGGTGATGTTTTCACTATTGATATTGTCCAAAAAACAATCTGGATTTGAGTCGACATCCAATGTACCCCCATTTTTGGAAGGGATCGTATCCCAATAAACTTCGTACAAATTAGGTTCAATTAGATGCAAATCTATATCGTTGGGTTGATCCCAGGAGACATTAACCTGCAGTTTACCTGTGCCAGCTGTAATTCTGGTAACCGGAATGCTTTCATAGGCACTAATCAAGCCCGTATTATCCACAATGGCAATTAGAATAATAAAATTATCGGTAACAAAACTGGAACTAAACAATAAATAAACCATATAACTTAAAGAGCCTGATTTTAGGGCACTTGCTGGTACTTTATAATAACCCGTTTTGCCTTGTACACCCACTATCACTTCCTTTATGGTAGCATCTGTGGTTATGGTAATAGGATTGCTACCGCCTTCCAATACCTGACCATTACCCGAAATGGCCGAAATAGATGGTGCAGTGCCAGTAGATGCTGTGGGAAGTGCCCCGGTAATAAAGGTTGCATTTTCGATAGTGAAAAAACTATCTTTTACTAGAGTTGCGGATTGTGGTGTGTCCTTTTTACATGAAATAATTACGGTTACCAGGCAGGTCATTACCATAGTGGTGATTAATAATATTTTTCTCATACAATGGCTCTTTTAGATTTACCTACTCATCGGTTTTTCGGTTACCACCTCTTACTCTTTTAAGGATTTTCAGAATGCTCCGGAATTAATGTTTTGACTAAATAGTTTGCGATAAAATTAAGTTCCTGACACTTATTAACTATCCCCATT
The DNA here is from genome assembly GCA_964478555.1 of uncultured Bacteroidales bacterium. Lineage (GTDB taxonomy): Bacteria > Bacteroidota > Bacteroidia > Bacteroidales > JAAUTT01 > JAAUTT01. Next base: position 5,398 of record CAYZNC010000156.1, read on the forward strand.
TTTAGGGGTATTTTTTAAAAGAATAAATAAGAGCAGGATTTAAAATTTTTGTTTTTGAAGATTACAAAACAGTTCGCAATGCATCATTTTTTTTGATTATTGTTAAATAAATATACAATTTTTCTAAACAGAATCAAAAGCATTGGCCTAACAATTTAAATGACTGCTAACTGTCAAAACGTACTAAAAAAATGATTAATTTTGTAAAAATACCATCTGATGACTATAGAAGATTTAAAATATGAGATAAAAATGGCGATAGACGATGCCCCTGAATCTGTATTACTTGATATTTTGGATTTCTTAAACCAGGTAAAGAATACGCCAAAGGAAAAAATTGATTTAGTCGGACGTCTCGGGGAGATATTACGGGAAGATAAAGCTTTATTACAACGATTAGCCTTATGATTGATTCAGGCGATGCTATACGAATCCAGGAAATATTAATTGATAAATTCGGAGGTTCAAAAGGGGTTCGTGATATGAATTTATTGGATTCGGCACTTTCCAGGCCATTTCAAACATTTGATAAAAAGGATTTGTATCCAAAGCCATTAGAAAAAGCAGCTGCATTAATGGAGAGTGTATTGATTAATCATCCATTTATTGATGGAAATAAAAGGATTGGATACGTGCTATTGCGGTTGCTAATGATGAATTATGGTTTAGATATTTCAGCCGGAGAAGACGAGAAATACAACTTTGTTATTTCCATTGCAAAAGGAGATTATAAATTTGATAAAATTGTGGAATGGCTTAAGGATAAACAGATAATACGTGAAATCAAATAAGATTAAGTCGCAATCTCTTTCCAACCAATCAAAAAACCTGCTTATTTTTTATTAATTTTAGGGTATTAGAATTTGTTGTCATTATATTAAACCGATATTTTTTATGACTGTTGCATCACCTTCAATATCACAATATTTGTTAGAAAGCAAGGCGGTAAAGTTAGAACCTTCAAAGCCGTTTACGTGGGCTTCGGGGTGGAAATCACCTATATATTGCGATAACCGCATAACGCTGTCATTCCCGAACATTCGTACCGCCATCAGAGATGCTTTTGTTGAAAAAATTAAACAACATTATCCCCAGGTGGAAGTTATTGCCGGAGTTGCCACAGGGGCTATTGCACAGGGAGCTCTTGTTGCTGAAGCTATGCAATTACCATTTATTTATGTGAGGTCAGCTCCGAAAAAGCATGGAATGGAGAATCTCATAGAAGGTATTGTTCACCCCGGACAAAAAGTAGTGGTAATAGAGGATTTGGTTTCCACAGGAGGAAGCAGTTTACAAGCCGTTGAAGCATTACGTAAAGCGGAAGCTGAAGTATTGGGTATGGTTGCGATTTTTACCTATGGCTTTCCTTCCGCTGAAGAGAATTTCAAAGCTGGACATTGTAAATTGGTTACTTTAACAAATTATATGGAATTGCTCGATCTGGCATCAGCATCGGGTTACATTAAAGCTGACCAGATTGATGTACTAAAGCAATGGCGGCAGAATCCAGGGATATGGATGCAAGGGTAAGGCAAAGTTTAATGTACAAAAGTAAACGTTCAAAGTGAAATATTCGGAATACTAAATAATTATGGAAACTAAGATAGAGAGCCGAACGGGAAAAATAAATGCGAATGAAGAGCGTATCTATAACTTCATTGCGGATTTTAATAATTTTAAGGGCTTTATTCCTGCTGATAAGGTTGAAGATTTTCAATCATCCACAGATCATTGCCGTTTTAAGGTTTCGGGGATAGGTGAGGTAGGCCTTAGAATTATTGAACGGGAACCGTTTAACACTATTAAAGTAACCGGCGACGGCATGGCAAACCAACAATTTTTTCTTTGGGTTCAATTGAAGCAAATGGCTGAAAAAGATACACGGATTAAATTAACCATCAAAGCCGAGCTTAACCCTGTGTTAAAAATGATGGCGACCAAACCCCTTCAAAATTTCCTGGATAAACTAGTAGATGCCATGGAAAAGGTTGATTTTGGAGGATAGTAACCTAAGCAATTTCTATGATTGAATAAATGTCGTTTCGACTCCGCTGAACGACCGGGAGTACCCGACCCTTAAAGTCGAAGGCGGTCCCTGAGTCGAAGGGAAAATAACAAATCAAATACTTCCTATGGAAACCTATCTGAAAATGCTTGATGTTTTGGAGCGTTGGCTCGTTCATCACGGGGTCAATGTCTTATATGCCGATGCCGTAAAACTTATCATTGTATTTGCAGTTATAGCCCTGTTGGCATTAATCGCCGACATTATTGTTAAACGGGTCATTTTAGTCATCGTTGTACGTTTAGCCAAAAAAACAGAAACCATTTTTGACGATATACTTGTTGAAAAAAAGGTGTTTCACAGGTTGGCGCATTTTTCTCCTGCCATCGTCATATATCATTCGATAAAATTGCCACTGGCTGAATTCCCTAAATTACTTGGATTTTTACAGGATGCTACCGAAATTTATATGGTGGTTATAGGATTAATGGTTTTATCTGCTTTTCTTAATGGCGTTCAGGCAATTTATCAGACGTTACCTATTTCTAAAACTCATTCGATAAAGGGATATATTCAGGTTGTGAAAATTATTCTTTATGTTCTCGCCGCTATCTTCATCATTTCCATTATTAACGGAAAATCTCCTTTGGCATTGTTAGCAGGCTTGGGCGCTATAGCCGCTATTTTAATGCTGGTGTTTAAGGATCCGATACTTGGCTTGGTAGCCAGTATTCAGCTCTCGTCGAACGATATGTTGCGACCAGGCGATTGGATTGAGATGCCTAGTCGTAAAGCTGATGGCATTGTGAAAGACATTTCATTAACAACCGTAAAAGTTCAAAACTGGGATCAGACTGTGACTACGATCCCAACCTACACCTTGGTTTCTGATTCGTTCACTAATTGGCGTAGCATGGTAGAATCAGAAGGTAGAAGAATTAAAAGATCAATATTAATTGACATGAAAAGTATTGGCTTTTATACTGATCAAATCGTGGAAAGTCTTGCTATTAATCCTATTGTTGTAAAAAATTTCGATGTAAAAAATTATGTTGCCACCATGCAACAATCAGAAGGGAACTCAAAACTTCCGGAACATCGCACACTAACTAACCTTGGCATGTTCAGAAGTTATCTGGACGCCTATCTGAGAAATTTGCCGTTAATTCATTCCGAAATGACGGTATTAATTCACAATCTGCAACCTACTGAAAATGGGTTACCCCTTGAGATCATTGCTTTTTCCAAAGAGAAAGAGGGGATTCCTTTTGAGAAATTGCAGAGTGAAATTACCGATCATATTCTGGCCATTCTCCCTGTTTTTGGATTAAAAGTATTCCAGCGGCCTACGGGTGAAGATTTTAATCGATAAAAAAATGCCACTAATGCACGAATAAAATTATAGTGTATTTCCCCAATTAACCCTTCGACTCCGCTCAGGGTCCGACTCCGTATAGAACCCCACTTGCATGTGGTAATGAAGTCTTCGAAGCCGGTGGTTGAGCGGAGTCGAAACCACCTTTCAAGCAAACGAAACTGTCCAGTGAATGATAAGCTCAAAACAAAAATCCTGTCAGCTTTTCGAAACTAACAGGATTTTTACAAATTTCTATCTATCTTTTCTTAATTCAAAATCTCGCTTTCAATAGGTGATAATTCACCTTCTTCAATAATATCGCAAAACCTTAGTACGGTTATTACTTCTGTTTTTAACCCGATCATCACCTTAATTAAGCGATTGCTTTTGCCATCGGTTTTTTTAGGAACAAGGGTTTCAACAATCTCTAAAATCTGGTCAACCTGAACGCCGACCTGTGAAACGGTTTTATTAAGAATACGTTTCACGAAAACAAGCGATGGTTGAATCAGGTTCTCGGCTCCTCTCAATTTTAGTTTATTCCTGAGGTTAATAATGGGTACTACTTTCTTAAGCAGCCGAACTGCTGCTTTAAGATCTTCCATGTCATCCATAACATCCTTTCTATTGGATGCGTGAATACTTTCAATATCACATATGTCAATAGCAAATTTTTGTTCTGCAACCACAAATACCAAATAATGTTTTAATTGCAGCGGTCTGAAATCATCCATAGACATTAAAATTAACGTTCATAAAAGAATTGATTTTAACGTTAACAAAAATACAAGCATTCATTTATAATGCCTTGGGTAATATTCCTCAATTTAATGACGGGAAATACTCAAAGTTTTTTTATCTGACAATTTTAAGCAATGGCTTGCCTAACCTAATCTTCCTCAACTTCAGATGTCCAACCTCTCATAATTCCTGCTTTTGAGCTTCTAATAAAATTAATAACCATGTCCCTCTCTGGGGTTTGAGTCATTGAAGTCTCTATAGCAGCAATAGCAGCAGAATGATTCATTCCACTTTGATATATTTTTCTATACATTTCCTGAATGGAAAATATAGTTTCATTCGAAAATCCTCTTCGGCGAAGGCCAACAGAGTTTACCCCTATATAGGAAAGCGGTTCACGGGCCGCTCTTACAAAAGGAGGTACGTCTTTACGCACCTGACAGTAACCTCCAATATAGGTATGTTCTCCAATACGCACAAATTGCCTTACAGCTGTGGCTCCACTTATAATAGAGAAATTACCAACTTCAACTTCTCCTGCGATTTGCACCGAATTGACGATTACAACGTTATTACCAATGACACAATCGTGAGCCACATGGGCATAGGCCATAATCAGGCAGTTGCTACCAACCACAGTCTTACCTTTTGCAGAAGTACCTCTGTTCACGGTAACACATTCCCGAAAAGTAGAATTATCGCCTATTTCAACCGTCGAATATTCACCGGCAAATTTTAAATCCTGAGGTATCCCGGCTATTACTGCCCCCGGAAATATTTTGCAATTTTTCCCTAGACGGGCTCCGTCCAAAATAACGGCGTGTGGTCCAATCCAACATCCATCTCCGATAATAACATCTTTATAAATGGAAGCAAAAGGCTCAATGGTTACATTTTCCCCTATCTGGGCTTCCGGATGAACATAAGCTAAGTTGCTGATCATAAATATGCTCTAGACTTTATTTTTAACTATCTGTGCGGTTAATTCTCCTTCACTCACAACTGAATCACCTACAAAGGCCTGAGCCCACATTGTAGTGATACCCCTTCGTATTTCGCCAATCATGTCGCATTTAAAAACAAGGGTATCGCCAGGAACAACCTTTTTCCTGAGTTTTACCTTATCAATTTTTAAGAAGTAAGTGATATAATTTTCAGGATCCGGTACCGTATTTAATACAAGCACGCCTCCTAACTGAGCCATTGCCTCAACCTGAAGCACAGCAGGCATAACAGGTTCGCCCGGAAAATGCCCTACAAAGAACGGTTCGTTCATGGTTACATTTTTTACCCCAATGATTGAGCGCTCATCCATCGACATAACCTTATCGATCAATAAAAATGGTGGCCTGTGAGGTAAAATATTCATTATCTGTGTTGTATTGTATAAAGGAACCTGGTTTGGATCGTACTTTGGAATATCTCCTTTTAAAGCTTCACGTTTAATTAACTGGCGTATAATTTTTGCCATTTCTGTATTAGCAGCGTGCCCCGGACGAGTAGCTACAATGCGTCCTTTAATTGGAGTACCGATCAAAGCAAGGTCGCCAATTAAATCCAGCAACTTATGACGGGCAGGCTCATTGGAAAAGTGAATGTCCAAATTATTAAGAATGCCCTCAGGCTTTACATGTATTTTCGGTTTGTGAAAAAGTTCAGCAAGACGGTCAAGTTCTTCCTGTGTAACCTGGCGATCCATAATAACGATGGCATTGTTCAAATCGCCGCCTTTGATCAGATTATGTTTGAGCAGAAGTTCAACTTCATGTAAAAACACAAAAGTACGGGAAATTGCTATTTCCTTCTCAAAATCGTCCATTGAATTAAGCAATGCATACTGATGACCAAGTACTTTTGAATTGTAATCAATCATTACATCAATACTCAGGTGATCATCAGGATATATGGCAATTTCAACACCTCTTTCCTTATCGGTATATACTAATTTCTCCTTTACTTCGTAATATTTTCTTTCGGCCTCAAGTTCAACAATTCCAGCTTCTTTCAAAGCTTTGACAAAATAAGCAGAACTACCATCTGCTATGGGGGTTTCGGGACCGTTAACTTCCATTAAGATATTATCAATGCCCAACCCGTGTAATGCTGCTAATGTATGTTCAATTGTACTCACACGTACACCTTTTTCTTCAATGGTGGTACCTCGCGAAGTATCAACTACATTTTCCGCTATAGCTGAAATAATTGGCTGACCTTCTAAATCAATTCGTTTAAATTTAAATCCAAAATTTTCAGGAGCTGGCTGAAAGGTCAGCTCTACCTCAACCCCGGTATGTAATCCTTTTCCCTTTACGGTAACCGGTTTTTGAATTGTTCGTTGCTTAACTACCATATAATGAGTTTACTAATGCTAAAAAACAAAGGCGCAAGTTAAAAAAAAATACTGAATTTTATAATGCTTCCTTTACTTACCTGCTAAATTCTTTTTTAGGTTATCTAAATCTTTTTTCATCTCGGGTAAATGGCGGAATACGACATAACATTTCATAAATTCTGTATAATCCTGAACTGGTGCACCAATCATAACGGCATTCTCCTTTTTCAAAGAAGAATTAACTCCCGATTTTCCACCCAATTTTATACCATTGGCAATCGTACAATGGGGTGCAATTGCAGTCTGTCCGCCAAACATGCAATCGCGTCCTATCTTTGCTGAACCTGCTATTCCGCATTGAGCCGCCATTACCGTATTTTCCCCCACTTCAACATTATGGCCTATATGCACCATATTATCAAGCTTAACTCCTTTCCTGATGATGGTAGACCCCATGGTTGCTCTATCGACGGTAACATTTGCACCAAGTTCCACGTTGTCTTCGATGATCACATTTCCAATCTGAGGTATTTTTTTATAAACATTATCTTCAGATTGAGGTGCAAAGCCAAAACCATCGGCCCCAATAATAGTACCGCTGTGAATTACACAATTGCTGCCTATTTTACAATTATGATAAATGGTTACCCCGGGATTAATAATTGTATTTTCTCCTATCGCCACATTATCGCCAATATATACCTGGGGATATATTTTAACATTATCATTTAACTTCACATTATCTGATATATAGCTAAAAGCTCCAACGTATACTTTTTCGCCAATTTTAGCAGAAGCTGAAATGGACGAAGGTTGTTCAATGCCTGATTTTTGAGGTATCGTTGAATTATAAAATTCGAGTAATGTTGCGAATGCCTTGTAAGCATCGGGAACACGGATAAGTGCAGCGTTAACCTTATCTGTCAATTTCAGATCATCATTCACTATAATAATGGAAGCTTCCGTGGTGTACAAATACTTTTCGTATTTTGGATTGGCCAGGAAACAGAGGGTTCCCGGTTTTCCTTCTTCTATTTTTGATACATCGGAAACTTTTGTATTAGGATCTCCCTCTACTTTACCTTGTAATAAATCTGCGATGTTTTGTGCTGAAAATTCCATAAATTTTTTTTTTCAAAACTAAATATTAATTTGTTGAGTTCACGCTGAAAAGTCCAAATTATGATTACCTATTTTCTCTTGTTTCATTATTCACTTTTGGGATAACACAAGAAATGCTTAACCACTGGTTTTGTAAGAATAGTTTTGTCGAGCATATCCGAGGCTTCTGTAATATCAACGATATCGCCGCTTTTAAGAAGAATTTTAATCCATTCGTCGCTGGTTTTGTAAGTATTGATTGAAATTTCACCACTAAATACAAAATAACCGATGTCTTCCTTATCAATATCAAGTGATAACAATACCTGGTCTGAATGGGCCTGAATTACGGCTGAAGGAAAAGACTCGTATTGCAATTCTATTTTGAATAATTTACGAGTTACCAGATTGCGACTCAGCATAGCAAGGGTTCGATCGTTGTGTTCAGCCCAGACTTTTGCCGATACCATAATATCATTGTCTTCCAGCAAAGAAAAATTATCAAGCAGAATTTTGCGTTCGTCTATATTTTCACTACTGATATATTTTATTACATCTAAATTATCTTTTAAAAAGAAACCAAGATATGGTGTTGAAAAAACCTGCTCACCTCTGCCCGAAAGCTGTTTCACTCGCTTAAGTGTGTTTACCAGTAAATTTTCAGCTGATATTACGGTCTTATGAAAATATACCTGCC
>CAYZNC010000157.1:0-13480 GCA_964478555.1 uncultured Bacteroidales bacterium
ACGAAAGCTTCGCAAACTTCACATCTTTATATAGTTTTCGAAATAATTTAATGGCATAAAGGAGCTTTAATACAGCGCGACTAAGACATCCATAATGTTTCCTCATAAAATATAAGTATGAAATATAAAACTCCTTGTCAACAGCCAGATTACGCTGCGTACTACTTCCCCCGTAATGAATGAATTTTGCTTCGGGAACAAGGTAAATTTTCCATCCTCTTTTTTGCAGGCTCATGCAGATATCCTCTTCTTCGCAAAATAGAAAATAATTGGTATCAAAACCACCGAGAGCTGCAAAGTATTCAGCATTTACAAACATCGCACTACCTGTGGCATAAGGTATGCTAACCGGCTGCGGATATTCTACCTTATTGGAAAGATACATTTCGCTATCAAAAAGGCGCATAAAGCCGTGTCCTAAAAGAATGGCTCCAATGGAAGGATAATAACCGAATGATGCTTGCCGTTGCATGCTAGCCGAGTACATTTGCCCTGTAACAAGCCCGACCGATGGATTGTTTAATAAAAACGTTGCTAACGTTGAAATCACATCATCAATGAAGACACAATCGTTGTTGAGAAAGAAATAAAATGAAGTATCATTGGCAGCATGCTGAACACCCAACATGTTGCCTCCGGAAAAGCCCAGGTTTATTTTACTTCTGATAATTTTAACCTTAGTGGTTCTCTGAATGGCATCTAAACAGACGAAATCCTCCGCTTTAGAATTATTGTCGACAACGATTATTTCGAAGTTCTTTATTTCTTTGGTAAGGTCAATAATTGAATTTACGCACTGAATGGTAAAGGAACTCGAATTGTAATTGATGATGATAACAGAGACTTTGGGGCCGTTTTCGGAGATCATTGCAGTATTATAGGCTTTGAGGTTACCAAATATTTATTTAGCTTCTGAACAACCTCATCTGGTTGTATGCTTTGAATACATTCACACTCATTGGAATGACGACATTTATTACATTTCTTGTCCAGCACAAGAAATTCCGCTTTTGTTCCAACCGGAGACCATCGTCCCGGATGAATCGGACGCATAGGTGAAAATAGGCCTATGGCTACTTTCCCCAAAGCCGATGCTATATGCAAAGGACCTGTGCTGGCCGCAACCATGCCATCCACCTCGTTAATAAAACCGATGAATGATGATAGCGTCATTTGTCCTGTAAGATCCGTAATATTTGCTTCATGCTCATTCAATAAGGTATCCAGAAACTTTCGGTCTTCATTGGTACCGGAAATGAAAATTTTAAATTTATCCTTAGGTAAAAGCCTTATTAACTCTCCATAATTAGAGAGTCCCCATTCCCTTGCGCTACCTTTAGATTTTGGATGAAGTATCAGATTAAATCGGCTTGGATCAATCAAAGCCTTCAGTTTGTCGTTAACCTGAGCGAGGCGTGTCATCCCATAGAACCCTTCGATATCTTCCGGTAAATATAATTTTTGTGCTCCCAGGGAAGTAAAAAGTTTAAGATTTAACTGCGTTTCGTGCAAATCGGAATTTTTTCTACCAAGCGCAACATTCTTATTACAATACAACCAATGATACCATCGGTGTGATGTTCCTATTCTGATTGGAATTTTACTTTTATAAGCGATTTTTGCAATTTGAAAATCAGGAAAAACATGAACGATCGCATCCGCTTTCAAAGATTTTAAAAACGCTACCTGTTGATGTTCGGAATAACAAGAAACCTCATCCCAATTAATAAACTCATTCACATGCTCACAGGCTTCAATTACAGGCTGTGTGTAAGAACGTCCGATAAAATATATCTTCAATTCAGGAAATAAAGATTTCATCAAGCCAGCTGCAGGCAAGGTAAGAATTACATCGCCAAGACTATCGGTACGACTTATGATTAAGTTTCTGAGCATATTTAATTAAGCTACAGGATTGTCTTTATAAAGTTCTTTAATTTTTACATACTTTAAAAAAGTAGCATGTGCTGATATCATCGCAATTACAAAACCATAATATCCATCTAAAAAGCCACGATAGATAAAATAACTTTTAATAAACTTCCACAAAGGATTAAATAACAGCTTGAAAACACCCGATTTCTTGCCTTTTTTATAGCTTTCCAAAGCTGCTATCGTTGTAAATTTTTTTACAATATCCAGATGATGGTTAATAGAAGGAAACGAATAGTGCAACAAATCCCCTTTTAAAAATGACTGATCAGAACCAGCCTGAAGCGTGTAAATGTCGTGCGGATTTGTCCCGGTCCATTGACCTTTTCGTTTATCAAACAACCTTAATTTTTGATCGGGGTACCAATCGGTATGTTTTATCCATTTACCAAAATAATTGGTTAGTCGGTTAAAATAATATCCATCCGAACTCCAGTTTTCCTTAACTTTTAGTATGGAATCTTTTAATTCTTCCGACAGTTCTTCATCGGCATCAAGTGAGAGAATATAAGGATAAGTGGAAAATTCAAGCGCTTTATTTTTTTGTTCAACATATCCGAGAAAAGGTTGTTCAATAAATTTGACGGGGTACTTCAAACAAATTTCCTTTGTACTATCGGAGGATAAGGAATCCACTACTACGATTTCATCTGCAATACCCATAACCGAACGAATACATCGCCCGATATTTTTTTCTTCATTTAATGTTATGATTACAACTGAAATAGGAACCATCAAACGCTAAAATATTTTGTACAAATTCGTATCCTTTACAAATTAAGCTAAAAATTATTAATTTTTCGAGTTATTCCTGATAATAAACCCTTTTTACACGTTGCGAAATGCTGGTTAATACCTCATAAGGAATAGTATTCATCTGTGCTGCCAATGCTGTTAAAGGATAATTATTACCGAAAACAATTACTTCGTCACCTTCTCTAGCCTCAATACCAGTGAGGTCAAGCATACACATGTCCATACAAATATTACCAATGATAGGGGCAAGTTTGCCATTAACCATTAATTTCCCGGCACCATTGCCAAGAATACGATGTAACCCATCGGCATAACCGATCGGAATAATTCCCACAGAGGTAGGTTTGGAAGCTTTAAACTTTCGGCTGTAACCAACAGTTTCTTCAGGATCAACTTGCTTAATTTGCAGTATAATGGTTTTTAAAGTACTCACTTGCTGAACATTACTCTGATCCAGGGCGCTAATGCCATAGAGTCCAATGCCAAGACGCACCATATCGTATGATGCCTGGGGAAAACGCTCAATGCCCGCCGAATTTAGAATATGAAGCAGGATTTTATGAGGAAAAACCTTACAAATTTTGTTGCAGGAATTTTCAAAAACTTTAATCTGAATATTGGTAAATTCATCGAACTGTTCCTCATCACTTCCTGCCAGATGGGAAAATAACGACTTTATCTGTAGTTGTTCCTGAACTTTAAACAGGCTTATTAATTCATCGATCTCATGTTCCATAAAGCCAAGCCGGTGCATACCTGTATCCAGTTTAATGTGAACAGGATAATGCACCTGTCCAAAGGAGTCAACAGCGGCAGCAAACTGCTTTAGCACTTTAAAACTATATATTTCGGGTTCTAATTGATACTGGATAATCTGATCAAAACTACTTTTCTCAGGATTCATCACCATGATGGGCATGGTGATACCGGCTTTCCGCAATGCAACACCTTCATCGGCAAAAGCAACACCGAGGTAATCCACACGATGAAATTGAAGCAGATTGGCAATTTCAAAACTTCCACTGCCATACGAAAAAGCTTTCACCATGGCCACAACTTTAGTATCTGGTTTCAGCTTCGACTTGAAATAATTGAGGTTGTGTACCATTGCATTCAAATTAATTTCAAGTACCGTTTCGTGAACTTTATCTTCCAGTACTTTTAAAATCTTTTCAAATTCAAAAGCTCTCGAACCTTTCAGTAATACGGTCGCATCTGCAAAGTTTTCCTTTCGAAAATTGTTCAGAAACTCTTCGGTTGTATGATAAAAAGTTGAGTTTTCCGAAAACAACGATTGATAGTTAATAATATCATTACCTATGCCAATAAACTTTACAATATTTTTTTGTGCAATAAGTTTGCTAACCTCTTTATACAGAAGCTCTCCCTTTTTTCCACTTTGGAGAATATCAGATAAGATAACCGTTTTGTTATCATGCTGATGTTGATAATTGAGAAAATCGAGCGCAATAGCTAAAGATCCAAGGTCTGAATTATACGAATCGTTGATAATTGTGCAATTATTGATACCCTGTTTAAGCTCAAGTCTCATAGCAACCGGAACAAGGTGTAGCAGACGTTCGCCAATCATCTTTTCGTTATATCCCAGCAACAATAAAAAAGTCAAAAGGTGTAAAGTATTTTCAATGGATGCATCGTCGATAAACGGAATCAAAAGCTCCAGTTGATTGTGATGATAAAATCCCGATATGCGCGTATGTTGGTCTTCCTTTTCAATATTCGTTATTTGCAGGTCAGCTTGCGACTTGCGCGACCAGGTAATTTGTTTGATATTTTGAAATCCGGGATTCTTTAATAATTCGCTGATGTAACTCTGATCCTTGCAATAAATAAGCTGTTTGCAATTTTTGAAAAGCATAAGTTTTTCCGCACATTTCTGACGATAATCAGCAAAATTCTCCTGGTGTGGTTCGCTAAGATTAGTGAAAATTCCAATATCAGGAGAGATCATATGCGCTAATTTAGCCATTTCTCCCGGCTTCGATATCCCGGCTTCGATAATAGCCATATCGTGCTGTGGCTCTAATTGCCAGAGCGACAATGGTACTCCTACCTGAGAATTAAAGCTTTTGGGGCTACGCACAATATGTTTTTCCTTATGGAGTGCCTGGTAAATCCATTCTTTTAAGATAGTTTTACCATTGCTTCCTGTAATAGCCACCACAGGATTATTAAACTGCTTTCGATGCCATGCGGCCAAACATTGTAACGCCTCCAAAGTATCTCGTACAACAATAAATCCTGTCTGTAAAAATTGACTTGTATTTTCAGGAAGACATTCAACCACAAAGCTTCTAACGCCAAGGGCATATAAATCATTTATGAATTTATGTCCATTGTGGCGAACGCCGTCAATTGCAAAAAAAAGAGAATCGGAAGGATAAGCCAGTCCCCTGCTATCTGTTAAAAGATGCATAACAGATTGTTCGGTACCATGAAGTTCTCCGTTAACAATCTTAGCTATTTGTTTTAAGGTGTACTGAGGCATTGAGAAAAATTTTAAATCTGATTGGCACAAAGTTAAATAAAAGTGACTAAAGTTAGAAAAGTTGAATGGGCCATAAAGTTAGGAAGCAAACTCAATTTTTTATCACTTTGCTAATATATTGATGTACAAATTGTTAATTATTCATTGTACATTGTTCATTGTTCAGGCACTTTATTCACTACATAGTATTTTGTTATTTATTAACTTTGCAAAGTTATTGATTCACACAAATAATTGATTATGACAAAAGAAATGATCGATAAAAATTTAGATGATTTGGCCAAAGTAACCCAGATTATTCGAAATTTTCGTGATACAGGGATCATGCCTGATATTGAAAGGGATATCGCAGTCACAAAATTACAAAGCATTTACGAATGTGTTCAGCAAGTAAAGTCGGAAAAGATTTTTCTGCAAGATGAGATTGCAGCAGCATCCAAAACTGAAAAAACAGAGGCTACCATCATAACAGCGGCACCTCCCACCAAAAAAGAAGAGGTTATCGACATAAAAGTAGCCAAAGAAGAGCCTGCCCCCGTCAAAGCGCCACCTGTCCCTGCCAAAGAAGCTTCTGTGCCGGTCAAGGAAATTAATAACCAGGGTCAAAAATATAAAGAGGTTATAAAATCCAAAAGACAAAACCCCAAAATAGGCTCCAAACAGGAAATTAAAACCGAAATACTGGCGGATCAGTTTCAGCAAACATTCTTGAATGAAGTATTAGCGCAGTATAATAACCGGTTTGACATTTCGAAAAAATTGCAAAGCAGGCCTTTGAAAGATATATCCACAGCAATAGGCCTGAATGAAAAATTCCTGTTTATTAAGGAACTTTTTAACGATAACGCTGCGCTATACCAGAATACTATTGATAAACTTAATAACTTTGCCAACTTTAACGAGGCCGTTCAATTTATCGATGATTATTTCGAGTGGGATTTCGACGCTGAACAAGTGCAAAAACTCTTAGAGCTTGTTCATCGCCGCTTTATAACCGACTAATTGTTTTTATAACTTTATTTTACGCGTCTACAAATGCCTAAACTTTTTGTCGTGCCCACCCCTGTTGGTAATCTCGAGGATATTACCCTTCGTGCTATTCGTATTTTAAAAGAGGTTGATACCATATTGGCGGAAGATACACGAACCACAGGCTTTTTGCTGAAACATTACCAAATTGACAAACAGGTTATTTCTTATCATAAATTTAATGAGCATAAAACATTGCAAAGGCTGATAGAGCGTTTGCAGAATGGCGAAAATTTAGCACTTGTATCCGATGCCGGAACTCCATCTATTTCCGATCCCGGATTTTTATTGGTAAGGGCATGTGTTGAGAATGATATTGAAATAGAATGCTTACCCGGAGCCACTGCATTAATCCCAGCCTTGGTAAATTCAGGTTTCCCGAGTGATCGTTTTTGTTTCGAAGGATTTTTGCCTCAGAAAAAAGGAAGGCAAAAACGTTTACAAGAACTCTCTGAGGAAACCCGCACCCTTATTCTTTACGAATCACCTTTCCGGATAGTAAAATTGCTGAATGAAATAACTACTTATTTTGGTTGCGACCGGCTTGTTTCCCTTTCCAGAGAACTTACTAAAATGTTTGAAGAAAACCTAAGAGGAACAGCCGCAGGACTTGCAGAACAGCTTAAAGACCGGACCATCAAAGGGGAAATCGTGCTGGTTGTCCATGGAAAAGACAAATAAACTTTACCTTTACATAAAACTTTACCCTATGAAAAAGATATTTTTATTAGCTTTCATTGCAGGAATTGTATTTTCAAGTTGCAAGAAAGATGCCGTATCAACATCATCACCCTATAAAGGCGAAATCTTAATGAACGGGAAAAGCTATACTTTCAACGATGTTAACTGGGCTTTTGACGGAGAACTTTATAACAGTTTTTATGAAGATACCACACTAAGATTCGACGTGTACATTTTAAATAAAACGGTTGGGGTAGCTAACTTCGACAATGAAAATTCAGTGTACCTATCCGTTGAACATAACAGTTATAATTCGGTTTATGGTAAGGGAAATATCAATATTACCAGGGCCGACAATATAATATCCGGCACTTTTAGCGGTAGATTTTATAAAAATAGCGATACCACTACGGTCATTGCATCAGGTTCGTTCAATGCTCTTCAAATGCCTTGAATAAAGTTGGTTTAAAACTTTTATACCTGACACTTGGGTTTTGTACAAGCACTATTTACTTTTTTTGTCGAAAAGTTGAAAAAAGCTGTAATATTTTCCCTTTTCAAACGTCGTAGGTAAATATTGTTTTAGTTTTGAATAGTATCATTGAACTTAATCTTTTTGTTTTATGAGACATCGTTGTTTAATTCTGTTTTTTCTCACCGGGCTTGTTGCGCTAAATGGGTGTAACCATTCTACCAATGAATTTTCAGAAGCTGTAACCAAATTCAAAGATAACTTTGGCAATACCACATCCTTTTATTTTTATAATTCTACCTTGAAGATGGTGAATTTTGCTCAGGACGCTTCCTTTGACAACCTGGTGAAGGATATCAAAAAAGTTAGGGTAATAACTTTTAAAAGTGATAAAGTAGACCTCAGCCGCGAGAAAATGACTATACTGGTAGCCAATCTTCATAAGGAATCTTATGTAGATATGATGCAGGTCAGTAAGGACGGCTTTAACATTTTGGTCTTTGCGCAAAAACGCCATGAAAAACCGGTTAAATTCCTTGGCCTGGGTTATGATCTCAAGAGTTTCTACATTATTGATTTAGTGGGAAATATCCCCATTTCCAGACTTCCTTCGATTATCAGTGGCGATTTTAATATATCGGGGTTTAATTCAGTACTCAACTTTACCGGACCCAACAATTTTAAAAAAGAACATAAACACAAGAAGGACAATGGAGACGATCCTGGAAATCAATAATCTTTACAAAAATTACGGAAAAATTAAAGCTGTTCAGGACCTAAGCCTGAAAGTTTTGCCTGGCAATGTTTTCGGACTGTTGGGTCCAAATGGAAGTGGAAAAACCACTACATTAGGAATTATTCTTGATGTAGTTCGAAGCAATGGCGGAGATTACAAATGGTTCGACAGCTTACCATCAAAAGAATCGAGAAAGAAAATTGGCGCTATACTCGAAGCTCCGTCATTTTACCCATATCTTTCCGCAGTTAATAATCTGAGAATAGTCGCCCGGATTAAAAACACTCCATATAGTCGTATCGATGAGGTGCTGGAAACCGCGGGCTTGATCGAACGGAAAAACGACCGGTATCAAACCTATTCGCTTGGCATGAAACAGCGGCTGGCTATTGCCTCTGCGTTATTATCCAACCCTTTTGTACTGGTACTGGACGAACCCACAAATGGGTTAGATCCCCAGGGTATTGCTGATGTGCGCGAGCTGATCTTAAAAATTTCAGCAGAAGGAAAAACAATTATTCTTGCAAGCCACCTGCTCGACGAGGTGCAAAAAGTTTGTACCCATTTTGCCGTATTAAACAAAGGTAAAGCCTTGTTCACTGGAAGTGTAGAAGAAGCCTTATCCAGTAAAGAATCGGTGGAAGTTTCAGCTCCCGACTTGAAACCTCTATTGGCATTGGTTTCTCAATATGAATATTGTAAAGATGCCCAATTAAATCATCAAAAAGTTATTGTTCATCTCAAAGAGGGCAAAACAAGTTACGATTTAAACGCTTATCTTATCAGCAAGGGCATTACCGTATCGCACCTCGCTACTGAACGAAAAAATCTTGAAGAACAATTTTTAGAAATTTTATCCCAGGCAAAATGATCAGGCTATTTATAATCGAATGGATTAAAATCCGGAGTTATCGCTCGTTTCAAATATTGACAGGTTTGTATTTCCTTGTGGTTGGCGTTGTTTGCGGTAGTGGAGGGCTTTTACTTCACTATTTAAAGGAAAAGGGACTTAATTACAAAGGAGTAGATCCCACTATGCTTCCCATCTACAGCTTCCCCGATGTTTGGCAAAACATAACATTTGTTGCAGCGCGTTTAAAAATTTTTCTGGCGTTTATTGTCATTATTTCCCTCACCAATGAAATTACTTACAAAACGCTCCGGCAAAACATCATAGACGGTCTTAGCCGTGTGGATTTCATGATCTCAAAATTCGCCATGATCCTGGTTTTCAGCATAGCCAATACCATTTTAGTGTTTGTATTTGGCTTCATCATGGGACTTATTTATTCTCACGACATTAGTATTGGCGTTATTTTCACTAATATGCAGTTTCTGGGAGCATTCTTCCTGAATGTTTTTGCTTTTCTTGTGTTTGCCTTCATGTTGGGTCTATTGATTAAACGTACCGGGATTGTTATCGTATTTCTTGGGTTATATGCAGGTTTCATTGAACCTATTATGACTTTAATTATGACGGAAGCGCCTAAATTAAAAAATAACATAGGCGTAATTGCCCCTTATTTTCCCGTGAAAGCTATTCGCGATCTTATCAGTGAGCCATTCTTAAAATATGCATTCCAGGAAATACAGGACTATGTGAGTTTTACAAATGTTTCGGTCGTTATAGTTCAGTTATTGTTCTATTTCACCTTTATATATTTGTTGCTGAAATGGAGAAGCAGCAGCAGTTAAATAAGTTGGAAATGCCCTAAAGTGCCTAAAGTTGAAGTATAATTTTCTTTGACTTTATGCACTTTAGGGCATTTTAGGTATTTCAAACTTCTTCATAGATTATTTGTTTACATACCGATACGCAAATCTAATGCTGAAGAACAATCAAATAGTTGAACATCAACCCTTTTTTTCGGTGATTATGGCAACCTATAACAGGGCCATTCTCTTAAAAAGAGCTTTAAACTCACTCATTGCTCAAACCGAAAAGGATTGGGAAGCAATTATTGTGGATGATGAAAGTACAGATCTGACTTATTTTCATATTTCACACTATCTTGAACCGCATGCAAACATACGTTATAGTCGACAAACCCACAGTGGAGAGGCCGTTTCAAAGAATACAGGAATATCGCTTGCTACCGGAAAATATATTACATTTTTAGATTCCGATGATGAGTTTAGTCCATCTCACCTTGAATCGAGAAAAACTATTTTGCAGCAACATCCGGAAGTTGGATTTTTGTATGGTGGTGCAAATATTATAGGCAACCCGTATGTGCCGGACAGATTCGATCACACCAAAAAAATCAACCTGAAAGATTGTGCCATTGGAGGTACATTCTTTGTGGAAAGAAGTATTGTAAATATGCTTAATGGATTTAATAAAATATTGCTCGGAACGGATGCCGATTTGATGGACAGAATAAAAAATGCCGGCATCCATATGATGGAAGTAAGCCAGCCTACTTATATCTACCATCACGAAACAGAGGACTCCATCACCAACAAGCTATATGCGAATGCTTAAATAAGTCGTAAGTCTTTAGTCGTAAGACACAAGACAGATGATTTTACTTTAGCTTATTTTATTTCGCTCTGCTGGCGCGCGTTTCAAACGCGTGTCGTTATAAACCCTCAACCTTATTTTGCCCCAATTTTTTCGGCAATATTTTCACCATCCATGGCAGAAGATACAATGCCACCTGCATAACCAGCTCCTTCCCCACAGGGAAACAGCCCTCCTATCTGTGGATGTTCCATGGTTTCAGGTAATCTGGGAATTCTAACCGGGGAGGAAGTTCTGGATTCAACGCCTACAATACAGGCTTCACCGGTAAGGAACCCGCGCATTTTATTATTAAAAAGGACGAAAGCCTCTTTTAAACCATTCGAAATATTTTCCGGCAGCCACCGATGTAAAGGCGAAGTTACTAGTCCCGGCGTATAAGAACACTCCGGAAGCGACAAAGAAGCATTTCCATTAACAAAGTCCGTTAGACGTTGTGCTGGAGCTATCTGACCCGGCCCACCATGTTGTTTAGCCAGTCGTTCAATGTTTTGTTGGTAATGCAACCCGGCCAATACGCCAAACTCTTTGAAACCCTTCAGATCCTCATGCTTTATCTCAATCACTATCCCGGAATTGGCATAAGGGGTATTTCTATGTGATGACGACATTCCGTTAACCACAATCTCATCAGGTGAAGTAGACGATGGTACTATATATCCACCGGGACACATGCAAAAGGAGTAAACTCCCCTGCCATTAACCTGCGCCACTAAACTGTAAATAGCTGCCGGCAAACTTGTATCTCTGATTTTGGTGTGGTATTGAATGCTATCGATCAACTCCTGTGGGTGTTCAACTCTCACACCAATGGCAAATGTTTTACCTTCGATGGTGATACCTTTATGGTTAAGCAACTCGTAAATATCACGTGCCGAATGGCCTGTTGCAAGAACAACTGCCTGGGATTCAATCTTGTCACCCTTAGCAGTTATGATACCTTGTACATGTCCATCTGTTATAAGAATATCCGTAAGTTTAGTTTGAAAATGAATTTCTCCGCCACACTCCAAAATCGTTTTTCTTATATTTTTAATGATTTCCGGAAGCTTGTCAGTGCCAATATGGGGATGCGATTCATATAATATCTCAGGAGAGGCTCCATGGTAATGCAAAATCTGCAAGATTCGCTCAACATTCCCACGTTTATTGGAACGGGTAAATAATTTACCGTCCGAGAATGTTCCTGCTCCTCCTTCTCCAAAACAATAATTGGATTCGGGATTTAGCAATTGCTGTGTGCTGATCAGAGCAATATCTCTTTTACGTGTGCTAACATCTTCGCCACGTTCAATCACAACAGGCCTTAACCCAAGTTCAATAAGCCTCAAAGCAGCAAACAGTCCAGCCGGGCCTGAACCAACTATGATAATACTTTTACCTTTAGAAACATTGCTATAACATGGGATGAATGAAGTCTCCTGTGATGGCGTTTCACCAAGATATACGGTTATTTTAATATTAATTTTAATATCGCGCTGCCGGGCATCAATCGATTTCTTTAAAATACGAAAGGTTGTAATATCATCGACAGCATTACCGAGTGCTTTGGCAATGGCTTCTGTCAACAATGCGGTATTTGCAGCTATTTTTGGTGATACCGTAAGCTGAATTTCTTTAATCATGAGACTAGAAAACCTTTTTTATTCGAAGTGAAAAGACAACAACCAGATTTTTGAATTTAGCTTATCAATCGCATTTTCATACTGTGGTTGGGTTGTAGATCGCGTTTTTAAAGCGTTGAAGAATCCATATGAAATTTTTAATTCAATGGACATCTTAAAATATGGTAGGTAAAAATCCATACCTGTTCCGGCTTCATAATAAAGATCGAGATTCTTGAGATCTATGTATACTTTATCATCTTCACTGAAGGTTTTTGCAAGATCGTATCGCACATTACCTCCTGTGATAATGTAGGGTCGGAAATTATTATATCTTTTAGCTTTGTATTTAAGTAGTAATGGGAATTCAAGAAAATTCGATTCAAGTTTATGGCTACCTGAGACCAATTGGTTGTTTTTGTAAAAATTGAGTTGACGCTGTCCAAATGCAACCCCTGGAAGAAAGCGCAAATCAAAATATTCGCCTAGCCTGTAGTTTGAAACAACCTGAATGTGAAAACCCAATTCAGGTTTACTTACATCAGCCAGCAAAGAATCTTTAGCATAACTTTGATAATTAGGCCGTACAACAAAACTCATTGAATTAAGGCCTAAACAGAAACCAAAGTGTATTGGTCTGTCATCATGAGTAGGGAGATTTAACACCTTCCCTTTCTGCCCATTTACAGTAGCTATAGAACAAACGAGAATAATTACAACAAAAATCTGCTTCAACTTCACTTTAAGTTACTTTTCAACAGAACGGAACGAATTCAAAATTATTGCTAAAAGTTCAAATCTATTTGAGATCGTTAATTCCCGGCTTTCTACTACTATATATCGAAGCAATCCCAAAAGTAAGCGGTTTGTATTTGCATTGAACAAACCCTGCTTTATCAAAATATTGCAGGAACGACTTACCACTTGGAAAAGCTGCAACAGATTCAGGTAAATAATTATATGCCCGGTTATCTTTTGAAAAAATTTTGCCAAAGAAAGGAACAATTTTCAAGAAATAAAAATCATAAATGATTCTTACCATGAAGTTTTGAGGACGAGAAAATTCAAGAACCACGACCATACCGCCGGGAACAAGCACACGATAAATTTCGCTTATTCCAAGCTGAACATTTTCGAAATTTCGTACGCCAAAGGCAACCATAGCTGCGTCGAAAGTGTGATCGGGGTAATTTATTTGTTCTGAATCTCCCTTTTCAAAGCGTATCAAGCTTTCCTT